>NZ_JBSFIE010000001.1:0-353776 GCF_053597395.1 Streptomyces sp. NPDC001415 | reverse complement strand
TCACTTCCGTCCCAGGGTTTGTCCTTGCTCCACTGGCCGTTTGCGTCCCCGGGTTTGTCCTTGCCGCGCTGGTCACTTCCGTCCCAGGGTTTGTCCTTGCTCCACTGGCCGTTTGCGTCCCCGGGTTTGTCTTTGCCGCGCTGGTCACTTCCGTCCCAGGGTTTGTCTTTGCTCCACTGGCCGTTTGCGTCCCCGGGTTTGTCCTTGCCCCACTGGCCGCTTCCGTCCCACGACTTGTCGTTGCCCCGCTGGTAGCGGTCACGGTCACGATCGCGGTCGACGTCGCTGCCGCCGGTGACGGTCAGCTGGGCGTCGACGACCTTGCCGTTCTCGCAGCTGACCCTGATGCGGAAGCTGCCCGGCTTGGCGTGCGAGGCCACCTGGAACTGGCCGGCGAGCACTTCCTTGTGTGTGGAGGCCGACATCGGGAAGTCGCCCGAGCCCACCGTGTTCGCATCGCCCGTGGCCCGCCCCGCCGACCCGCAGGCGGCGGTGTTCGCGGTCACCGTGGTGCCGGGCGAGGCGCTCGTCGGCCACAGCTCCAGCGAACCGCCGCCCCCGCCCGGCTCGCCGATGGCGTACGCGAGCGAACCCGCCGGGCCCAGCACGGCGGCGGACGCCAGCAGGGCACTGGTCAGGAGTCTGGCAGTACGCATGGATCCTCCTGGGACGCGGCAGAGCTTCTGCCTACGACCTAAGAGGCACCCGGGCCGCACCGCCCGTCGGCGGGGGGCGAACGAGTGACGCGGGGCGGGCCGTACGGGTGAACCGTCACCCAGGGTCGATCACATCCCAGGGCGCCTCCTCGTACGCCCGCCACACCATCTTCATCAGCTCCGCGTCGACCGCGAATTCCCGCTCGTCGATCCGGCCCACCGGGGCGATCCCGCGCGAGTTCATGACGAAGGCCGCGCTGTACGCGTCGAGACCGGCCAGGGTCACCTCGCGGCGGGCCGACTTCAGGCCGTACGCCGCGAGCCGGGGTTCCAGCACCGCCATCGTGATGCCGAGCAGCGCGGGACGGTTCGGCCAGACCACCGAACTGCCGTCCCAGAACGCGATGTTGGTGATCGCGCCCTCCGCGATGACCCCGCCGGGGCCGGTCAGCAGGGCCTCGGTGAAGCCCTGGCGTTCGGCCAGGCGGACGTAGTAGCCCTGGGCGAAGCCGCCGAGGTGCTTGAGGTGGGCGACAGGGCGCTCGTACGGCACGGAGAGCAATGACTGCGCGGTGGACGGCATGTCGACGGGCTCGTTCACGACGACCATCGGGGTGGGTGCGTCGGCCGGCCCGTACACGTAGATCCGTACCGCCGCGTCGGACCGGCCGCAGGCGCTGAGGGCCTGCCCTGTCAGGGAGCGGATGCGTTCGCCGTCGAGACCGGGGCCGAACAGCTCGCGCGTGGCCCGGTCCAGGCGGGTCAGGTGGTGGGCGAGGCCCCGTACGCGTCCGTCGCGAACCTGCATGGCGGTGAAGTGACCGTAGCCGCCGGTCAGCGCCGGAACGAGCAGGTTCTCGGCATCGGCGGGACGGCCGTCGATCTCGACATACGGAAGTGTCATGGGCCTCAAGATAGTTCGCCGAGGCAGTTCGCCCGGACAGTCCGCCGGGGCAGTTGGCCCGGACGGTCCGCCCAGGCAGTTGGCCCGGGCAGTCCGCCGCTGGGCCGCGCTTGACCTCAAGCAGGCTTGAGGTTGAATCCTTCTCGGCATGGACATCACCACAGCCGAGCAGGCTGCTCTGAAGGTCACCGTTGTCGTCGCCTCCAACCGCGAGGGCCGGTTCGCGCCGGTCGTCGCCGACTGGTTCCTCGCCCGGGCCCGCGAGCACCAGGGCCTCGACATCGAGGTGCTCGACCTGGCCGAGGCCGAACTGCCGACCACCATTTCCCACAACCCGTCGCCCGCCGTCGCGGCCCAACTCTCCGTCATCTCACCGAAGTTGGTGGACGCCGACGCCTTTGTCGTGATCACCCCCGAGTACAACCACTCCTTCCCCGCCTCGCTGAAGAACCTGATCGACTGGCATTACGTGCAGTGGCAGGCCAAGCCCGTCGGCTTCGTCTCGTACGGCGGCATCTCCGGAGGTCTGCGAGCCGTCGAGCAACTGCGGCAGGTCTTCGCCGAGATGCACGCTGTCACCGTGCGGGACACGGTCAGCTTCCACCAGGCGCACGGGCTCTTCGACGAGGACGGCGAACACCGCGAGCCCTCGCAGGCCGACGCGGCGGTCAAGAAGATGCTCGACCAGGTGGCGTGGTGGGCGCGGGCGCTGCGTACCGCCAAGGAGAGCCAGCCGTACGCGGGCTGAGCGGTCAGCGGGCGGTGATCGGTGGGCAGTAGGGGCGGGCGGTATCTGTCAGTCGACCACCGTCAGTCGATAGCGGTCAGCGGTCAGCGGTCAGCGGTCAGCTGACCGCCCAACCCCCGACCGCCTCACCCCGCAACCTCACTCTCCAACCTCACCCCCCGGCAGTGAAACCACCGCCACCGCGCCCCCGTCCTCGGCGTTCCGCAGCGCCACTTCCGCGCCGATGACGTGAGCCTGGCCCATGGCGATCGTGAGGCCGAGGCCCGTGCCCTGGCCGCGTTCCTTCGCGCCGGTCACGAAGCGCTGGGGGCCGTCCTTCAGGAGGCGTTCGGGGAAGCCGGGCCCGTGGTCGCGCACGCTGACCGAGGTGCCGTCCACCGTCACCTCGACCGGCTCGGCGCCGTGCCGCCTCGCGTTGGCGATGAGGTTGGCGACGATCCGCTCCAGGCGGCGCACGTCGGTACGTACGAGCGTGTCGAGCGCGTCGAGGGTGCCGAGCGCTTCCGTGCCGCCGGGGTCGCCCGCGGCAGCCGCCCGTGCGGGGAGCGCCAACTCCACGGCCAGGCCGCACCGTTGGAGGATGCCCTCCACGGCGACGTCGAGCGGCACCACCTCCAGGTGGGGTTCCTCGGCGTTCGCGTCGAGCCGGGCGACCTCCAGAAGGTCCTCCGTCAGGGTGCGCAGGGCCGAGACCCGATCCCGTACCAGCTCCGTCGGACGGCTCGGCGGCAGCAGTTCCGCGGCCGTGTGCAGCCCGGTCAGCGGGGTGCGCAGCTCGTGCGCCACGTCCGCGGTGAAGCGCTGCTCGGCTTCCAGGCGGCGCTGCAGCGACGCGGCCATCGTGTCGACCGCGCAGGCCAGCTCCGCCACCTCGTCCTGGCGGCCGGCCGGGGCCGACTGGCCGATCCTGGCGTCGAGTTCGCCCCGGCTGATCCGGCGCGCGGTCGCCGCGGCCGTACGCAGCTCACGGCTCAGCCTGCTGGCGAGCCCCGCGCCGCCGAGCGCCGCGAGCCCGACCACGACCGCACCCCAGGCCACCAACTGACCGTCCAGCTCCTGGAGTTCGTCCATCGCGGCGTCCAGCGGCTGCCGCACCGAGAGCACCCGGTCGCCCACGGGGCGCGCCGCCCACACGGCAGGGTGCGCGCCGTCCAGGTCCAGGAACGTGCTCCGCTTGCCGTCGCGGGCGGACTTGCGCAGCGGCTCGGGGAGCGCGGGATGGTCGAGCGCGGCCTCGGTGTCGCCTTGGTCGACCTGGCCGGTCAGCTCGTACAGCTGCCGTACGCGGATGAGCTGCGCGGTCGCGGACTCGCGGGCCGTCGCGGCGATCTGGGCGGCGCGCGACTGGTGGATGAGCAGGCCGATGGTCACGGCCACCAGGGCGCAGCCCGCCGCGAGCAGAGCGGCGATCTTCCAGCGCAGACTCATGCCCCGGGTCAGCCCGCGGGCGCGGCCGGACAGGGCGCGGCACCGACGCAGCACGGCGCGCGTCACGAGGCACCCTTCCCGGTGTCCGAGCCGCTCGGCCACGTCTTCGCCGTCCTCGCCGTCTTCGCCCCGCCCGACTTCGCGGGTCCCGGCGTTTTACGCGGCTCCGGCGTGCCGCGCGGCCCCGGGGCCTCGCGCTCGTCCGTGGTGTCCTTCGTGTCCGGGCCCTTCGGAGCGATGCCCTTGTACGTCTTGATGTCGCTCACGGGGGACAGCCGGACCCCGTCCCAGTGGTAGCGGACCGCCTGCTCGGCGCCGTCGTCCGCGGCGCCCCGGGTCACCAGGTCGGTGCCGACGGCCTCCACCGCCAGGCGGCTGCCGACGGTGTAGAGGATCGGGACGACCCTGCCGTCGCGGGCCGTGTAGACGATGACGACCGTGCGGTGGCTCTCCACGTCCGCCGCGATGATCAGTTCGGGCCGGCCGTCGTGGCCCGTCAGGTCGTGCAGGGCCGGCGGCCGGATGCCCGGCCGTCCCGGGCGGTCGATCACGGGCAGCCGGACGAGGCCCTTGGCGCGCGGGTCGGCCCTGAGGATCTCCATCGGGTCCATGCCGCGCAGCCCCTCCTTCGGCACCTTCAGCGACTCCGGGAGCGGAACCGGCGGCTCCCCCCGGCCGGAGGCCATCACGCCGTCGCGCCGCGCCTCGCTCTCGTACCAGGCGGGCCACAGCTCCTGCGGCCTGGGCTGGAGGGCCACGGTGGCGGCCCGGCCGCCCTCCACGAGGCCGGACCGCGAACCGCAGCCGGACACGGCGAGCACCACCGCGGCGATGCCGAAGGCGGCGATGCCCGCGATGGCCGCGGCGCGGAGAATCCGGAAGGTCTGGATCATGGTGGAGTGCGGGGGAGGGTAGGGAAGGCGGCCGGGACACCGGCGCGCCCATCGACGCCAGGAGCGGATCACCCGCGCCCATCGACACTAGGAGCGGATCATCACGGAAACCGGGACAACATGTAACAGCCGTGCGTACGCTCCGCACCGGCCGGCGGGTTCGGGACGTAGGGCCCTGCCGGAGGACTCTTGAAATCCCGGCCGGACCCGGCCGCATCACCGAGGGAGGACGCCGTGACATCGGCCGAACGGCTGACCGCGCAGACCACGAGCGCGCAGACCACGAGCGCGCAGACCACGACCGCGCAGACCACAACCGCGCAGAGCATGACCGTGCAGGCCATGACAGTGCAGACCACGACCGACAGCGCCGACAAGGCGGCCGCGCTCGCCCGCGGCGCGGTCGAGGCCCGCCTCGCGGCCTGCGCGCAGATCGTGGGCCCCGTGACCTCCGTCTACCACTGGGCGGGCGGCATCGAGACCACACAGGAGTGGCAGGTCCTCTTCAAGACCACGACCATCTGCTACCCCGAGCTCGAACGCCACCTCCTGGCGGCCCACGACTACGAGACCCCGGAGATCATCGCGACCCCGGTGGTGGCCGGGAGCCCGGCCTACCTGTCCTGGGTCACGGCAGAGACGACCCGCCGATGACCCCCGCCGTCGAGCCGCCGCTCCCCTTCTTCGTGTACGGCACGCTCCGCCCCGGCGAGCGCTACTACCGGCGCTTCCTGCGCGGCCGCACGGTGTCCGAGCGCCCGGCGCTGCTCAGGGGCGCCCTCCTGTACGACGGCCCCGGCTACCCGTACGCCATAGCCGGCGACGGCACGATCACCGGCACCCTCATCGAGGTCGCGCCCGCCGTCCACGCCGAACTCCTCGCCGCACTCGATGAGTTGGAGGAGTACCTCGGCCCCGGCCACCCCCGCAACCTCTACGACCGCCTGGTGCGCGAGGCGCTGGTGGACGGTCGGCCCGTACGGTCGTGGACCTATCTCGCCGCGCCCCGCCTGGCCCGTGAGCTGGTCGCGGGCGGCACCCCGATCCCCGGCGGCGACTGGCTCACGTGGCCGGCCCGGCCCGCTCCACCCGTACCGCGCACGCCTTGAACTCGGGCATCTTCGAGACCGGGTCGAGCGCCGGGTTCGTCAGGGTGTTGGCCCGGCCCTCGCCCGCCCAGTGGAACGGCATGAACACGGTGTCCGAGCGGATGGCGCCGGTCACCCGGGCCGGCGCGGTGGCCCGCCCGCGCCGCGAGGTCACCGTCACCGCGTCACCGTCGGCCACTCCGATCCGGCCGGCGAGCAGCGGATGCATCTCGACGTACGGGCCGGGCGCGGCGGCGTTGAGCCCGGGCACCCGCCGGGTCTGGGCGCCCGACTGGTACTGGGCGAGCACGCGGCCCGTCGTGAGCACCACCGGATAGTCGGCGTCGGTCTCCTCGTCCGGCTCCCGGTGGCTGACCTCCACGAAGCGGGCCCGCCCGTCCTCGGTCGCGAACCGGTCGAGGAACAGCCGGGGCGTACCCGGGTGCCCCTCCTGCGGACACGGCCAGAACACGCCGTCCTCGGCCTCGATCCGGGCATAGCTGATGCCCGAATAGTCCGCGGCCCCGCCCGCCGACGCGAGCCGCAGCTCCTCGAACACCTCCTGGGGATCCACCGGAAACCCCTTGGCCGCCGACTCCGAACCCAGTAGCTCCGCAAGGGAGTTGAGCACCTCAAGATCGCTGCGTACGTTCTCCGGAGGGGTGACGGCGGCCCGCCTCAGCAGCACCCGGCCCTCCAGATTGGTCATGGTGCCGGTCTCCTCCGCCCACTGCGTCACCGGCAGCACGACCTCCGCGAGCTCGGCGGTCTCCGAGAGCACCACGTCCGCGACCGCGAGGAAGTCCAACGCCCGCAGCCTGCCCTCGATATGAGCCGCGCGGGGCGCCGACACGACCGGGTTCGACCCCATGACGAGCAGCGCCTTCACGTCACCGCCCAGCGCGTCGAGCAGCTCGTACGCGCTGCGCCCGGGGCCCGGGAGCGAGTCCGCGTCCACGCCCCACACCCCGGCGACATGGGCGCGCGCGGCAGGGTCGACGAGCTTGCGGTAGCCGGGCAACTGGTCGGCCTTCTGGCCGTGTTCGCGGCCGCCCTGGCCGTTGCCCTGGCCGGTGAGGCAGCCGTACCCGGACAGCGGGCGGCCCGCCCGGCCGGTCGCGAGACAGAAGTTGATCCACGCGCCGACCGTGTCGGTGCCCTTGGCGTGCTGCTCGGCGCCGCGCGCGGTGAGCACCATGCCGTCCGGCGCGTCGCAGAACATGGCCACGGCGGCGCGGAGCTGGGGCACGGGCACGCCCGTGATCCTCTCCACGAGCTCGGGCCAGTGCGCCATCACCGCCGCCCGCGCCGCCTCCCACCCCGACGTCCGCTCCCGTATGAACTCCTCGTCGACGCGGCCCTCGGCCACCACCAGGTGGAGCAGGCCGAGGGCGAGGGCGAGGTCGGTGCCGGGGCGGGGGGCCAGGTGCAGGTCGGCCTGCTCGGCGGTCTTCGTGCGGCGCGGGTCGATGACGATCAACTTGCCGCCGTTCTCCCGCAGTTCGCGCAGGTAGCGCACCGCGGGCGGCATGGTCTCGGCGAGGTTCGAACCGGCCAGGATCACGCATCCGGTCCGCGCCACGTCCTCCAGCGGGAACGGCAGCCCCCGGTCGATACCGAACGCCCGCTGGTGCGCGGCCGCCGCCGACGACATGCAGAACCGCCCGTTGTAGTCGATCTGCGAGGTGCCGAGCACGACCCGCGCGAACTTTCCGAGCGCGTACGCCTTCTCGTTCGTCAGCCCGCCGCCGCCGAACACCCCGACCGCGTCGGCCCCGTACCCCTGGCGTACGGAGCCGAGCCGCTCGGCCACGAGCTCCAGGGCCTCCCCCCAGGTGGCCGGTTCGAGCAGGCCGGTGGCGGGGCGCCGGATGAGCGGCTCGGTCAGCCTCAGGCCCCGCGAGAGCAGCGCGGGCGCGGAACTCCCCTTGCCGCACAGCGCCCCCCGGTTCACGGGGAAGTCCCGCGCGACGACATCGAGCCCGCCGTCCGCACCGGCCGCGGCCCGCAGCCCCATGCCGCACTGGAGCGAGCAGTACGGACAGTGAGTGGGGGTCACGGGGGCGGACGCGGTGGCAGGCGAGGGCACATCTATGGGCATGCCCTCCAGGCTGCGACCGGCGTGTTACACCTGCGTCCGCGCCCGGGTTACGCGGGCGGGGCGGGGGGCTCATTCTGGCCGGGGAGGGGCGGTGAGGAGGGGGCGGTGGCGGTCGGAATCCGATATCTGTCAGCGGCTGTCCGCCGGCCGTCGTCGGACAGCCGATATCCGTCGGCTGCCATCCGCTGTCTGTCAGCCGCGGCAGCGTCGTCAGCCCGCCAGCCCGCTGGCGCCACCCGTCAGCCCGCCAGCGCCCTGGCGCCACCCGTCAGCCCGCCAGCCCCCTGCCGCCACCCGTCAGCCCGCCAGTGCCCTGGCGACCCCCGGCTCCTTGGGGCCCAGGAAGGTCGGGTCCGGCTGGAACGCCACGTCGAGGAGGGCCTTCCCCGCGGCGAACACCTCGCGGGTGCCGCCGTAGTACCAGGTCACATCGTGGACGGCATCGACGCCGACGCCGTAGGACCGTACGCCCGCGGCCTCGCACAGCGCCACCGCGCGCCGGATGTGGAAGCCCTGGCTGACCAGGACGGCCCGGTCCACCCCGAAGATCTTCTTGGCCCGTACGCACGAATCCCAGGTGTCGAACCCCGCGAAATCGCTGACCACGCTCTTGTCCGGAACCCCGTGCTGGACAAGGTAGCCGCGCATCGCGTCGGGCTCGTCGTAACTCGGCCGGCCGTTGTCGCCGGTGACCAGGACCGCCTTCACCTTCCCCGCCCGGTACAACTCCACGGCCGCGTCGAGGCGGTGGGCGAGGTACGGCGAGGGCCTGCCGTCCCACAGACCGGCTCCGAACACCACGGCGACCCCGGACGCCGGGGCGTCGGCCACCGTGCCGATGCGGTCGCCCGTGGTCGCGTACAGCCAGGTGACGGGCGCCAGCGCGAGTACGCACGCGGCGACGACGCCCTGCACGAGGCGGCGCCGGCCGGCGCGGGTGCGCGGCAGACGCGGTCGCTTCAGTCGGATGCGCGGCACGTGGTCCCCCTGGTGGGCTGCTCACTGGTGGTCTTCGGCGGTGTACGAGGGGATGGACGTCGCGGGCGCCGGGCCGGTTCGCCGCACCGCACGGTCCATACAGCTCTGTGACATGCCCCTGCCGCTCGTGGGTGTTCCGCCGGCGGGCCGGAGCCGAAGCGCCCCGCCGCACCCGGCCCCCGCCGCCCCCGTGAGGCCATGGAAAACACCCGTCACCGCCGCGCAACGACCCGGCAACGTACGCCCGGCAGGATCGGTTCATGACGGAGCCGGAGACGAGCCACCTCTTTCCACAAGGCCAGCCGACCACCCCGCCGCGGAGCCATCCCCTTCCCCTCGACAGCACCGCGCAGCTCCTCACCCGCATCACGGCCCAACTGGGCAGCCAGCTCAGCCATGTACGACTGAACGGAACCCGCACCTCCATGACGCCCACCGCCCGCCCCGCCCTCGTCGCCGTCGCGCACGGCAGCCGCGACCCCGGCGCGCTGCGGACGGTCACCGCCCTCCTGGAACGGGTCCGTGAACTGCGGCCGGGCCTCGACGTCCGGCTCGGCCACATCGAGCTGAACCGCCCCCTGCTGCCCGACACCCTGGCCGCACTGGAGGGGCAGGCCGTCGTCGTGCCGCTCCTGCTCGGCCGCGGCCACCACGTCAAGCACGACATCCCGCACACCCTCGCCACGGCGGGCCGGCACCTGAGCGCCCGCGTCGCGGCCCCGCTCGGCCCGCATCCGCTGCTCGTCGAGGCCCTGTACGGGCGGCTCGTCGAAGCGGGCTGGCACCTCGACGCCCGAACCGTGCGCGGCACCGGGGTCGTGCTCGCCGCCGCCGGATCGCGCGACCCGGACTCGGCCGCCGACACCCGCCGCACCGCCATGCTGCTGAGCGAGCGCCTCGGCGGGGTGCCCGTGCTGCCCGCGTACTCCTCGGCCGCCTCGCCCACCGTGCCCGAGGCGTTGCGCGCCCTCGCCGCGCGCGGCAGGCACCGCGTCGCGGTCGCCTCGTACTTCACCGCTCCGGGACGTTTCGCGGCCGAAAGCGCGGCAAAGGCGCCGTGGATCGCGGCCGCCCCCATGGGCGCGCATCCGGCCATGGCCAGGCTCGTCCTGCACCGCTACGAAGAGGCGTTGACGCGGACGCCGACGACGGCGCGTGACGCCGAATTCGCCCCCACGCTCACCCCCGCACTCCTGTCGGCCTGAAGCAGGCCCACCCCCGCATCCGTCTCCCCATGAGGCGAGCCTCGACGCACCCTTGAGCCCACTTGTCAGCGACTCCGTTTACTGTCGGTGCATGGAGTTCTACGCCGAGGCCGACACCGAACGCTGGGCCGCCGAGCCCGACAAGCGGCCCGGCCGCACCGCCTTCCAGCGCGACCGCGCGCGCGTGCTGCACTCGGGGGCGCTGCGCCGCCTCTCCGGCAAGACGCAGGTCGTCACGCCCGGCTCCCGGAGCCAGGCCTGGGACGCCAGCCCGCGCACCCGGCTCACGCACTCGCTGGAGTGCGCCCAGGTCGGCCGCGAGCTGGGCGCGGCGCTCGGCTGCGACCCGGACCTCGTCGAAGCCGCCTGCCTGGCCCACGACATGGGCCACCCGCCGTTCGGCCACAACGGCGAACAGGCGCTCAACGACTTCGCGAAGGACATCGGCGGCTTCGAGGGCAACGCCCAGTCGCTGCGCCTGCTCACCCGGCTCGAACCGAAGCGGTTCGTACGCTCCTCGGTGACGGGGGAGCCCGTCAGCGTCGGCCTCAACCTCACCCGCGCCGCCCTGGACGCGGCCACCAAGTACCCCTGGGCGCGCGGCGGTCACCCCTCCGACCCGGCCTCGGTGAAGTTCGGGGTGTACGAGGACGACCTGCCGGTGTTCGCCTGGGTCAGGGAGGGTGCCACGCCCTACCGCAAGTGCTTCGAGGCCCAGGTCATGGACTGGTCGGACGACGTGGCGTACTCGGTGCACGACTTCGAGGACGGGCTGCACGCCGGCCACATCGACCAGGGCGCGCTGTTCTCCGAGACGGAGCGGGCCGACATCTGGCGCGTCGCCATCGGCCGGTACGTGCCCGCCGACACCGATCCGCAGGAGCTGGCCGAGGCCCTGGAGCGGCTCGTCGAGCAGGACTGGTGGCCGCGCGGCTACGACGGCACGGCGGTCTCCCAGGCCCGCCTGAAGGACGCCACCAGCCAGCTCATCGGCCGGTTCTGCCTGGCCGCCGAGGGCGCGACGCGCGCCGCGTTCGGCACCGGACACCTCACCCGGTACGGCGCGGAGCTGGTCGTGCCGCGCGCGACCCGCAACGAATGCGCCGTGCTGAAGGCGGTCGCCGACCGCTATGTCATGCAGCGCGACGAGCAGGAGCGGCTCCGCGCCGACCAGCGCGTCGTCCTTGCCGAGCTCGCCGAAGCGCTGACCGCCAGGGCCCCCTCCGACGGGCTCGACCCGCAGTTCCGGGCGCTGTACGACGAGGCGGGCGACGACCGTACGAAGAAGCGGGTGATCGTCGACCAGATCGCCTCGCTCACCGACGCGGCGGCCCGCTCGCTCCACTCCAGACTCACCGTGCACCACCGGTAATCCCAGCCGTCGCCGCGTCCCAACGGAGCAAGCCCTCTTCCCCCATCACGCTCCGTGCGGGACGCTCGCAGGTGGCGGCGCCGCGCAGCAAGCACCGAGGAGGCATCAAGTGGTCGACGCAGATCGGACATTCGTCATTGTCGGAGGCGGTCTCGCGGGGGCGAAAGCCGCCGAGACCCTCCGGTCCGAGGGTTTCAACGGGCGGGTGATCCTCATCGGCGACGAGCGCGAGCACCCCTACGAGCGGCCGCCCCTGTCGAAGGGGTTCCTGGCCGGCAAGGAGGAGCGCGACAGCGTCTTCGTGCACGAGCCCGCCTGGTACGCGCAGAACGACATCGAGCTGCACCTGGGCCAGATCGTCACCACCATCGACCGGGCGGCAAGGACGGTCCGGCTGGGCGACGGCACCGTCATCCAGTACGACCGGCTGCTGCTCGCCACCGGCGCCGAGCCGCGCCGCCTGGACATCCCCGGCACCGACCTGGCGGGCGTCCACCACCTGCGCCGCCTCGCCCACTCCGAGCGGCTCAAGCACGTCCTCAAGGCGCTCGGCCGCGACAACGGCCACCTCGTCATCTCGGGTGCCGGCTGGATCGGCCTGGAGGTCGCGGCCGCCGCCAGGGGGTACGGCGCCGAGGTCACCATCGTGGAGCCGGAGGCGACCCCGCTGCACAACGTGATCGGCCCCGAGCTCGGCCAGCTCTTCGCCGACCTGCACGCCGATCACGGCGTCCGCTTCCACTTCGGCGCCCGCCTCACCGAGATCGTCGGCCAGGACGGCATGGTGCTCGCCGCGCGCACCGACGACGGCGAGGAACACCCGGCGCACGACGTGCTGGCCGCGATCGGCGCCGCCCCGCGCACCTCGCTCGCCGAGAACGCGGGCCTGGCCATGGCGGACCGGGCGCACGGCGGCGGCATCGCGGTGGACGCCTCGCTGCGCACCTCGGACCCCGACATCTTCGCGGCGGGCGACGTGGCCGCCGTCCACCACCCGCTGCTCGGCACCCGGCTGCGCGTCGAGCACTGGGCGAACGCGCTGAACGGCGGCCCGGCCGCGGCCCGCGCGATGCTGGACCAGGAGGTCAGCTACGACCGGGTCCCGTACTTCTTCTCCGACCAGTACGACCTCGGGCTCGAATACTCGGGGTGGGCGCCGCCGGGCTCGTACGACCAGGTGGTGATCCGGGGGGACACGGGCAAGCGCGAGTTCATCGCGTTCTGGCTCAAGGAGCGCCGGGTCCTGGCCGGGATGAACGTGAACGTGTGGGATGTCACAGAGCCCATCCAGGCCCTGATCCGGGGCGGGGCTCAGGTGGACACCGAGGCGCTGGCCGATCCTGCCGTCGACCTCGGCTCCCTCGCACCCTGAGTGTCGTACCGTCCCCGTAGACTTCACGCGTGGCAGGCAGGATCAACGATGACGACGTGAAGGCGGTACGGGACGCGGTCCCGATCGACGCCGTCGTGTCCGAGTACCTCCAGCTGCGGAACGCCGGGGGAGGCAACCTCAAGGGCCTCTGTCCCTTCCATGACGAGAAGTCCCCGTCCTTCCAGGTCAGCCCGAGCAAGGGTCTCTTCCACTGCTTCGGCTGCCAGGAGGGCGGCGACACGATCGCCTTCATCCGGAAGATCGACCACCTGTCGTTCTCCGAGGCGGTCGAGCGGCTCGCCGCCACCGCGGGCATCACGCTGCGCTACGAAGAGGGCGGCTACAACCCCTCGAACCAGCGCGGCGAGCGGATCCGCCTGGTCGAGGCTCACAAGGCGGCCGCCCAGTTCTACATCGAGCAGCTCGGCAGCCCCGAGGCGGAGATCGGCCGCAAGTTCCTCGCCGAGCGCGGCTTCGACCAGGCCGCGGCCGCCCACTTCGGGGTGGGCTACAGCCCGGCGGGCTGGGACCACCTGACCCGCTTCCTGCGCGGCAAGGGCTTCACCGACAAGGAGCTCCTGACGTCGGGCCTCGCCCAGGAGAGCCGCCGCAACCCCATCGACCGCTTCCGCGGCCGCCTGATGTGGCCGATCCGCGACGTCTCCGGCGAGGTCGTCGGCTTCGGCGCCCGCAAGCTGCGCGACGACGACAACGGCCCGAAGTACCTCAACACCCCCGAGACGCCGATCTACAAGAAGTCGCAGGTCCTGTATGGCATCGACCTGGCGAAGAAGGACATCGCCAAGTCCAGCCGCGCGGTGGTCGTCGAGGGCTACACCGACGTCATGGCCTGCCACCTGGCCGGAGTCACCACCGCCATCGCCACCTGTGGCACGGCGTTCGGCGGCGACCACATCAAGATCCTGCGCCGCCTCCTGATGGACAACGGCTCGGCCCGCGTGATCTTCACCTTCGACGGTGACGCGGCCGGGCAGAAGGCGGCCCTGCGCGCCTTCGAGGACGACCAGAAGTTCGCCGCCGAGACGTACATCGCGATCGCCCCCGACAACATGGACCCCTGCGACCTGCGCCTGGCCAAGGGTGACGAGGCGGTTGCCGACCTGGTCCAACCCCGCACACCGCTCTTCGAGTTCGCGATCCGCCAGATCGTGGGGCGCTACGACCTGGAGACCCCGGCGGGCCGGGCCGCGGCCCTCGACGAGGCGGCCCCCATCGTCGCCCGCATCAAGAACGTCGCGTCCCAGCACGAGGTCGCCGTCCAACTCGCCGGAATCCTCGGCATCCTGGACACCCAGTTCGTCGTGAAGCGCGTCGCCCAGCTCGCCCGCTGGGCCCGCGACCGCGGCGGCAAGGGCCCGGCGCCCGCGCAGAACCGCCGCCAGCAGTACGAGACCGCCGCCCCCCGGGCAGCGGCCCCCGGCCCTGCCCTGAACCTGCGCAGCCCGGCCCACCGCACCGAGCGCGAGCTCCTCAAGCTGGCCCTGCAGCACCCGCACCTGGTCTCCCCGGCGTTCGACGCGTACGGCATCGACGAGTTCACCGCGCCGCCCTACGCGGCGGTCCGCCAGTGCATCCAGGAAGCGGGCGGCGCCACCGACGCCCCCTCCGACTACCTCCCGGCCGTCATGGACTCGGCCCCCAACGACGTGGTGCGCGCCCTGGTCACCGAACTCGCCGTGGAGGCCATCCACGCCCGCACGGTCGACGAGGCGTACGCAGGCGAGCAGCTGGTCGCGGTCCGCCGCCGGGCCGTCGACCGCCGCCTCCTGGACATCCAGGGCACCCTGGCACGCCTCGGACAGAACGGCGACCCGGCCCAACTGGCCGCCGTCCAGAACGAGTTGTGGGTCCTCCAGCAGTACGGCCAGGCCCTGCGCAACAAAGGCGCGGCAGCGCTGTAGGCGCCCCGCAGGGAGTGCGGGGGCGCCCGCTTTGGCCACAGGCTCTTAACCGCGGCCGTACTGGGTAGCCGTTCCACGGAAGGCCTTCGTCACAACTACCGGCATCCGGCCGGGCGTTCCGGCCCGACAGGCGTGGGCGCGTCAGCGTCGGCATATCCATCCGGGTAACCACCCGGTCACGCACCGGCTTCAAAAAGTCACCGCACGCCCGTCGCGGCGACCATGTGTCGTACCCCACACTGGGTGCGGTGCCTGAGTCCTCGGAGCGCGGCCGGCCCACCCGCGGGGGTGGGCACCTCACCCCCGCGGATCCGCTCATCGTGTACGGGACGGAATGCGGCCCGGCCGCCCCCGTCCCGCTGCCGCACGCCCCCGATCCGGCAGCGATCACCCTGGAGGTCGCCCCCGTGCAGACCCAGACCCTGACCGACAACGACGTCGTCACGGCCGTACCGCCGCAGTCTCGGGCCGTACACCACCCGGAGGTGGAGCCGTCAGGCCCGGACGCCGGGCCGCAGGCCGGCCCCGCGCCCGAACAGGCCGCCGAGGAAGAGGCCCCCGAACCACCCGACCCGCAGCCGGGCAGGGTGGATACCGGCGGCCCGTCCTCCGACCTCTTCCGCCAGTACCTCCGCGAGATCGGCCGCATCCCGCTGCTCACCGCGGCCGAGGAGGTCGAGCTCGCCCGGCGCGTGGAAGCCGGCCTCTTCGCCGAGGAGAAGCTGAGCAACACCCCCGACCTGGACTCCCAACTCGCCGTGGATCTCGACAAGTTGGTCGTCATGGGCCGGATGGCGAAACGCCGTCTCATCGAGGCGAACCTGCGTCTGGTGGTCTCCGTCGCCAAGCGGTACGTGGGCCGCGGGCTCACCATGCTCGACCTCGTCCAGGAGGGAAACCTCGGACTGATCAGGGCGGTCGAGAAGTTCGACTACGCGCGCGGCTACAAGTTCTCGACGTACGCGACCTGGTGGATCCGCCAGGCCATGTCGCGGGCGCTCGCCGACCAGGCCCGCACCATCCGCGTCCCCGTCCACGTCGTCGAACTCATCAACCGCGTGGTGCGCGTCCAGCGCCGGATGCTCCAGGAGCGCGGCTACGAGCCGACCCCGGACGAGGTCGCCGCCCAGCTCGACCTGACACCCGAGCGGGTCGGCGAAGTCCTGCGCCTGGCCCAGGAACCGGTCTCGCTGCACGCGCCGGTGGGGGAGGAGGACGATGTCGCGCTCGGCGACCTCATCGAGGACGGCGACGCCGCGTCCCCCGTCGAATCCGCGGCGTTCCTGCTGCTCCGCGAGCATCTGGAGGCCGTGCTCTCCACGCTCGGCGAGCGCGAACGCAAGGTCGTCCAACTGCGCTACGGGCTCGCCGACGGGCGGCCGCGCACGCTGGAGGAGATAGGCCGCATCTTCGGCGTGACCCGTGAACGCATACGTCAGATCGAGTCGAAGACGCTCAACAAACTCCGAGACCACGCGTTCGCGGATCAGCTGAGGGGTTACCTGGACTGACGCGGGGCCGGTACGGAAGACACCTCCGTACCGGCCAGGCCCTCAACCGCCTTGCGGATCAGTCGACTTCGGCGACCGCCTGCGCGAACTGGGCCGCGTACAGACGGGCGTACGCCCCCTCCGCCGCCAACAGCTCGTCATGCGTGCCCTGTTCGACGATCGAGCCGTTCTCCATCACCAGGATCACGTCCGCGTCCCGGATCGTGGAGAGCCGGTGCGCGATGACGAACGACGTACGCCCGTGGGCGAGCCGCGCCATCGCCTTCTGGATCAGCACCTCGGTACGGGTGTCGACCGAACTCGTCGCCTCGTCGAGGACCAGGATCACCGGGTCGGACAGGAACGCCCGCGCGATGGTGATGAGCTGCTTCTCGCCCGCGCTGACCCCGGTGCCCTCGTCGTCGATGACCGTGTCGTAGCCCTCGGGGAGCGTGCGGATGAAGCGGTCGGCGTGGGCCGCCTTCGCCGCCTCCTCGATCTCCTCGCGCGTGACGTCCTTGGCGGCGCCGTACGCGATGTTGTCGGCGATGGAGCCGCCGAACAGCCAGGTGTCCTGGAGCACCATGCCGATCCCGGAGCGCAGTTCCTCGCGGGTCATCTTCGCCGCGTCGACCCCGTCCAGGGTGATCCGGCCGCCGGTGACCTCGTAGAACCGCATGAGGAGGTTCACCAGCGTGGTCTTGCCGGCGCCCGTCGGGCCGACGATCGCGACCGTGTGCCCGGGCTCCACCGTCAGCGAGAGGTCCTCGATGAGCGGCTTCTCCGGCTCGTACCGGAAGGACACCTTCTCCAGCGAGACCGCGCCGCGCAGCACCTCCGGGCGCTCGGGCGAGGCCGTGTCGGGGGCCTGCTCCTCGGCGTCGAGCAGCTCGAAGATCCGCTCGGCCGAGGCGACACCGGACTGCACCAGGTTCGCCATCGAGGCGACCTGGGTCAGCGGCATCGAGAACTGCCGCGAGTACTGGATGAACGCCTGCACGTCACCGATGGACAGCGCGCCGGTCGCGACCCGCAGCCCGCCGACGACCGCCACCAGGACGTAGTTCAGGTTGGACACGAACATCATCAGCGGCTGCATGACACCGCTGTTGAACTGCGCCCGGAACGACGCCTCGTACAGCGCGTCGTTCTGCTCGGCGAAGGCGTCCGCCGACTCCTGCTGGCGGCCGAACACCTTCACCAGGGCGTGCCCGGTGTACATCTCCTCGATGTGGGCGTTCAGCTTGCCGGTCGACTTCCACTGCTGCACGAACTGCGGCTGCGACCGCTTGCCGACCCGCGTCGCCACGACGACCGACAAGGGCACCGTGATCAGCGCCACGAGCGCGAGCAGCGGCGAGATCCAGAACATCATCACGAGCACGCCGACGATGGTCAGCAGCGAGTTGATGAGCTGGCCCATCGTCTGCTGCATCGTCTGCGAGATGTTGTCGATGTCGTTGGTCGCACGGCTGAGCACCTCACCGCGCTTGGCCTTGTCGAAGTACGACAGCGGAAGCCGTGACAGCTTCGTCTGGATGTCCTCGCGCAGCCGGAACACGGTGTTGTTGATGGCCCGGTTGGCGAGCCGGGTCGCCACCAGCATCATGAGGCCGGCGCCGACGTACACCGCGAGGGCGGTGAGCAGGACGGTGCCGACCGCGCCGAAGTCGATGCTGCCGCCCGGGGTGAAGTCCACCCCCGAGAGCATGTCGGCGAGGCCGCCCTGGCCCTTGCTCCGCAGCACATCGAGGGCCTGCGCCTTGGTCATGCCGTCCGGGAACCGCGGACCGACCACACCCGCGAAGACGAGGTCGGTCGCCCTGCCGAGGATCTTCGGCCCGACCACCGAGAGGCCGACGCTGACCACGACCGCGAGCAGCATCACGCTCAGGATGGCCTTCTCCGGCGCCAGCCGTTTGACCAGCCGTTTTCCGGATTCCTTGAAGTTCATTGACCGCTGATCCGGGCCGCCGCCCATCATCATGCGTCCACCGGGCCCGCTCATGCCGCCTCAGCCTCCGTCAGCTGGGAGAGCACGATCTCCCGGTACGTCTCGTTGTCGGCCATCAGCTCGTGATGGCGGCCGGTCCCGACGACCCGTCCCTCGTCGAGGACGATGATCCGGTCGGCGTCCCGGATGGTGGAGACCCGCTGGGCGACGATCACGACCGTGGCCTCGGCGGTCTCGCGGCCGAGCGCGGAGCGCAGCGCCGCGTCCGTGGCGTAGTCGAGCGCCGAGAAGGAGTCGTCGAAGAGGTAGATCTCCGGGCGCTGCACCAGGGTGCGAGCGATGGCGAGCCTTTGCCGCTGACCGCCGGACACGTTCGTGCCGCCCTGCGCGATCGGCGCGTCCAGGCCGCCCTCCAGCTTGCTGACGAACTCCTTGGCCTGCGCCACTTCGAGCGCGTGCCAGAGTTCCTCGTCGCTCGCGTCGGGGTTGCCGTAGCGCAGGTTGGTGGCCACGGTCCCCGAGAACAGGTACGGCTTCTGCGGCACGAGCGACACGGTCTTGGCGAGCAGCACCGGGTCGAGCGTGCGGACGTCCTCGCCGTCGACGAGCACCTGGCCGTCGGTGGCGTCCATCAGCCGCGGCACGAGCCCGAGCAGCGTCGACTTGCCGCTGCCGGTCGAGCCGATGATCGCGGTGGTCTCGCCGGGCCGGGCCGTGAGGTCGACGCCCCGCAGCACGGAGGCCTCCGCGCCCGGGTACCTGAAGTCGGCGCCCCGCACTTCGAGATGGCCGTGCCGGCGCAGTTCGAGAACCGGGCTCTTGGGGGGCACCACGCTGGTGTCGGTCCCGAGGACCTCCTCGATGCGCTCGGCACAGACCTCGGCGCGCGGCACCATCATGAACATGAAGGTGGCCATCATGACGGCCATCACGATCTGCATGAGGTACGCGAGGAACGCGGTGAGCTGGCCGATCTCCATGTGGCCGCTGTCGATGCGGTGCGCACCGAACCAGACCACGGCCACCGACGAGACGTTCACGACGGTCATGACGGTCGGGAACATCAGCGCCATCAGGCGGCCGGTGGCGAGGGAGACGTCGGTGAGTTCGGTGTTGGCGCCCTTGAAGCGGTCCTGCTCGTACTCGTCGCGTACGAAGGCGCGGATCACGCGGTTGCCGGTGATCTGCTCGCGCAGCACCCGGTTCACCGTGTCGAGGCGGGTCTGCATGGTGCGGAACAGCGGCCGCATCCTGCGCACGATCAGCGAGACCGCGATGCCGAGGACGGGGACGACCGCGAGGAGCACCGCGGAGAGCGGAACGTCCTGGCCAAGGGCCATGATGATGCCGCCGACGCACATGATCGGCGCGGACACCATCAGCGTGAACGCCATGAGCACCAGCATCTGGACCTGCTGGACGTCATTGGTGGTGCGGGTGATCAGGGACGGCGCCCCGAAGTGCCCGACCTCGCGGGCCGAGAAGGACTGCACCCGCGCGAAGACGGCGGCGCGGACGTCGCGTCCGAGGGCCGCCGCGGTCCGGGCACCGTAGAAGACGGCACCGATGTTGCAGAACACCTGGACGAGGCTGACGGCGATCATGATGCCGCCGTGTCCCAGGATGTAACCCGTGTCCCCGTTCACGACACCGTTGTCAATGATGTTCGCGTTGAGGGTGGGCAGATAAAGGGTGGCGCTGGTCTGCAGCAGTTGCAGCAGCACCAGCAGGGCAATCGGTTTCTTGTACGGCCCTAGGTGGGACCGCAGGAGTCGTATGAGCACGCGCAGGCTCTCCGGGTCGCAAGATCGGGGGTTCGACCCCCCATCTTGCGACACTCCACCCCTGGAAGCTCAAGGGATTATCGGGGTGGAGTCAAAAGGAATAGCAAAGTGCGTAGGGCCGGTCCGGGTCAAGAACCCTGGCCGAAGGCACCCGGGTGGATCTCGTCACGCGTCGCGATGTACTGCTGCCGCACCGCCTGTCCCACCGCCAGTTCCTCACCGGGCTCGAAGACCTGAGCCGCGGCTCCCTGCCAGGCCGGCGGGGTGTGCGGGGCGAGCGTGCCCTGCGAGACGCCGAGCGCCCAGGCCGCCTGCCGGGCCGCGCCGAGCGCCGCGTACTCGGCGGGCTGCGGCACCACGACCTGGGTGCCGAAAATGGCCGGCGCGGCTGCCTGCACGGCGGGCAGTTCGGCGGCGGCGCCGAGCAGGAACACCCGCCGGACGTCGACCCCGCGCATCCGCAGCACGTCCAGGGCGTCGGCAAGCGAGCAGAGCATTCCCTCGAACGCGGCCCGGGCCAGGTGCTCCGGCTTCATCGACTCGCGCCGCAGCCCGGACAGTGTCCCGGCGGCATGCGGAAGCCGGGGCGTGCGCTCGCCTTCGAGGTACGGCAGCAGGACGAGACCGCAGGCGCCGGGGGTGGACTTGAGGGCCAGCGCGCTGAGTTCGGCGAGGTCCTCGACGCCGAGCATCTCCGCCGTACCGCGCAGGGCCCGCACGGCATTGCTCGTATGCACGACCGGCAGATGCATCCCGGTGGCGTCGGCGAAGGACGTAATCATCCCGGTCGGGTCGGCCAGCGCCTCGTGATGCACGGCCATGACCGAGCCCGACGCGCCGAGCGAGACCACGGCGTCGCCCGCGCCGACGCCGAGCCCGAACGCGGCGGCCATCGTCTCGCCCGTACCGGCGGAGATCAGCAGCCCCTCGGGGGTGGTGCCGGCCGCTTCGGAGGGCCCGAGCACGTCGGGCAGCGCGACCTGGTGGCCGAGCGCGAGCTCGATCAGATCGGGGCGGTAGAAGCCGGTGGCGGCGGACCAGTAGCCGGTACCGGAAGCGGCGCCGCGGTCGGTGGTGCGGCGGGCGGGCCGACCGAGCAACTGCCACACCAGCCAGTCGTGCGCCTGGAGGACACCGGCGGTGCGCTGGGCGGCATCCGGCTCGTTGCGCGCCAGCCAGCGCAGCTTGGACACCGCTTGAGCAGCCTGCGGCACACACCCGACGGCCTGCGCCCAGGCCTCACGGCTGCCGAGCCCGTCGATCAGATCGGCGGCGGCGACCTGCGCCCGCTTGTCGTTCCCGGTCAGCGCGGCCCGTACGAGATTGCCCTGACCGTCCAGCGGTACGAGCCCGTGCTGCTGGGCCGAGACGCCGATGGCCTGGACCCCTTCGAGGAGCCCGCCGGTCGCGGCCTCGCCGAGCGAGAGCAGCCAGGCCTGTGGATCGACCTCGGTCGCCTTCGGCTCGACCGGGTGCGGGGCGTACCCCTGCCGCAACACGGCACCCGTGTCCGTGTCGCAGACGACGATGCGAGTGAAGGCGGAAGAGCTGTCCAGCCCGGCGACTATCCCCATGGTTGAAGATTCTGCCGCACGCGAGGGCTTCCTGGGACGGCGGCGGCCCGGACAACGGTGTCGGGAGGACGTGGTGGTGGTGCCCGCGGGTGCTCGCGCGTACTCCTGGGTGCTCCTGGGTGCTCCTGGGTCAGGTGTTGCTGGTGCCCCAGTCGTCGTCGGCGCCCTGACCGCGCTCGCGCAGGGAACGCACCCGGTCGGCGACGGAGGCGGGCACCTTGTCCCCGACCTTGTCGCTCACGGCGTGGAAGGCCTTGCCCGCGACCTCGCGCGAGGTCTGCGCGGCCGACTCGGCGGTGTTCCGCACCGCGGGGTTCTGCGCCACCTGACGTGCGGACTTCTTCAACTGCTCGTAACGCTCGCGCCCGGCCCGGGTTCCGAGCACGTATCCGAGAGCCAGTCCGGCGGCGAACGTGAGCCGGTATCGCATGGCGGTCACCCTTCCCTAGCGTGTGTGCCGCGCCTACCCGCGCAGCCCCGTGATCACCCGGGGCGGAACCGATTGGCGGAGCACCCCCCTGCTTGCGCTAATGTATGTGTCGCAGCGAACGCACGCCGCCCGGGACCACCCCAGGTAGGTACGTTCGACGCAACGAGGCATTCCCCTGTAGCTCAATTGGCAGAGCAGCCGGCTGTTAACCGGCAGGTTACTGGTTCGAGTCCAGTCGGGGGAGCTCGATCTCCTGTAGCTCAATTGGCAGAGCAGCCGGCTGTTAACCGGCAGGTTACTGGTTCGAGTCCAGTCGGGAGAGCAGCGGAATCGGACCCTTCGGGGTCCTTTTTCGTATCCCGTGGAACCGCCGGGATCCCCGCGAAGTCCTCATGGGCGTGCGAAGCCGACCACACGAGGCAGGAGATCGTATGAGCGGCTATGCTGCGGCAGACGGCGCGCACAAATGTGCGCGACGCGCCGTTAGGGGCGGTAGCTCAGCCGGTTAGAGCAGCGGACTCATAATCCGTCGGCCGTGGGTTCGAGTCCCACCCGCCCCACAGGCTACGGCTCTGACCTGCAGAAACGATTCCTCGCAGGTCGGAGCCAGCAACTTTGCTTCAACGGAGTGACTCCGCTGCACGTGAGTCTGGTGCTGGAGGGGCTGAAGCGACCCATGGGCCCTGTGGCCTGCGACAAACGCGGGCGATTGGCCGCCGCGAAGGCTCTCCAGAGTGCTGATTCCTTGCTCCAGGGGACGCTCAGGGGACGCGAGGAATCGCTGGGGGCATCCGAAGATCGCCGCACTGGTCCGGATTCGGCAGACGGCTGTCGGCAGACGGCTGGGCGTATCGCCTGCGACGGTGGGCACGGGGGATGGCCTCGGGGTGGTGCGAGGGTTGTACGGGAGTTGCATGAAGTTCCGCGCCTGCATGATCACCCAGGGAGGCAGGGCGCCGTCGTAGCGTTCCTCCGCGGTGGTCGTTGCGCCTGTCGTAAAACCGCGTCCCCCGCAGTGCAGACTGTCAGCCTCCGCACCCCTTCACGTTCTGGACCGCAGAGGCTGACGGTGCCTCAAAGCTTTCTCGACGGGGCAGTTTCCTTATCCGGCCGTTTCCTGCGACTTCCCAGCGGGCTCAGAGCGAGGGTGGGCTGGATTGCCGCTAAAACTCCAGTTATGGGCGGCCACGATGTGGCCAGGAGGTCCGCGGCTGGCAGAGGCGCCTGTGGCACTTTGAAGGGGTGATGTGCTCGGAGCGTGTAGGCGGCTTCTATGCTCTGTGGTCGTTCAGGTAGGTCGAGGCTTCCTCCTGGTCAGCGGGTGCTCAAGCCCGGGTCGTTTCTCAGGTGGGGGTTTCAGCGTGCTTGACCATGACGTGCAGGGGATATCCGGGCCGCGGCAGGGTGGCGGGCGTCGGCGGCGGGAGTCGGCTGCGCCGACGCTGGCCCGGCCTGGGCGGGTGTTTGCGCTGGACGGGCTGCGGTTGCTGGCGGCGTTGTCTGTGGTGGCTTACCACTACACGGCACGGGTCGGCAGCTGGCCGAAGAAGCCTGAGGCGATCTTCCCCGCGGTGTTCCCGGTGACCGCCTACGGCTGGCTCGGCGTGCATCTGTTCTTCCTGATCAGTGGTTTCGTGATCTGTATGAGCTGCTGGGGCAAGCCGCTGCGGGATTTCTTCATCTCCCGGGTGGTGCGGCTGTATCCGGCGTACTGGTTCGGGGTGCTCGCCACCACGGTGACGCTGGCGGTGTTTTCGAAGGGGAATCGTCCGCTGCCGTGGACGTCGGTGATCACCAATCTGACCATGTTGCAGGAGCCGCTCGGTGTGCCGTCGGTGGATGGCGCGTACTGGTCGCTCTTCGCCGAGCTGCGCTTCTATGTCCTGTTCGCGGTGGCGGCTTGGTGGGGGCTGACCTACCGCAGGGTCCTGGTCTTCTGCTGCGTGTGGGCCACAGCGAGCATGCTGTTCGCGAAGGCCGAACCGGGCCCGCTGCGGCTGCTTGTGATGCCCGAGTACAGCTGGTACTTCATCGCAGGTATTGCCTTCTACCTGATGTACCACTTCCGCCCGAACCTGATGCTCACCGCCATCGTGCTGCTCTGCTTCGGCGCGGGCCTGCCCGCCACCCTCAACATGTGGCGCAGCACCGAGGCCTACGTGGGCCGCCTGGTACCGGCCTGGCCCGTTGTCCTCATCCTGGCGGTGTCCTTCGCCCTGCTCGCGCTGGTTGCCACGGGGCGGCTGTCGTGGATCCGGTGGCGCTGGCTGACATTCGCGGGCGCCGCTACCTACCCGCTGTATCTGATGCACCAGATGATCGGCTGGGAACTCTTCCACACCCTCTCACCCCGCATCCCGACCTACCCCCTGCTCGCCCTGGTCACCGGCGGCATGGTGCTCCTGGCCTGGCTGGTACACCGGTACGTCGAGCGGCCCCTTGGCCGGAAGCTGAAGCAGGGGCTCGCACCCGTCTGAAATGGGTGTCCTGTCGCAAGGCCCGGGCTCGGCCTCGCCTCGACGGGTGCGGCGGTCACGCGCACCGGTCGTGATCTTCTTACGCCGATGGCCTCGTGCGGAGCAGGTGCTCCGTACGAGGCCACCGCCTTTAGCTCGGCCGGTTAGTTGTAGGGGCGGATGACGTTGGCTTCGTTGAGGTTCCAGCCGGTGGGCGTGGTCCAGCTGCCGACGCCGGCGTTGAAGGTTCCGCTGTTGTCGGTCTTGGCGGTGAAGGTGAACATGCGGACGCTGCCGTCGGGATAGCCGTAGAGGGAGGCGAGGTCGTCGCGTCCGTCGCCGTCGAAGTCACCGGTGACGAGCTTGCTCCGGTTCACGTCCCACCATCCGGCAGGCATGTTCAGAGCGGGGATCGGTTTGGCGAACTCGCCGGTGTGGCTACCGCTGGCGATCATGGTGTGGAGACCGTCGTGGCCGTCGGCGTAGTCGTACCAGGCCACCACGTCGTCGATGCCGTCGCCGTTGAAGTCACCGGCCTGGATGGAGGTGCGGTTCCAGTCGCCCCAGCCAGTGGCGGTGTCGCCCCAGGACTGGATGCTGGGTTGGAAGGCGCCGGTGGGGGTGGCGGCGAAGGTATGCATCTTCACCGAGCCGTCCGGATACCCGTAGAGGGCGGCGATGTCGTCGCGTCCGTCCCCGTTGAAGTCACCGGTGACGAACTTGCTCTTGTTGATGTCCCAGTTGCCGGCCTTCATGTAGTAGGAGTCGAAGGGCGGGTTGAAGCCACCGCGAATGTCGGCGGTGAAGGTGAACAGGCGGTCGCTGCCGTCCGCGTAGGAGTACCAGGCGGCCAGATCGTCGCGTCCGTCGCCGTTGAAGTCACCGGACTCCAGTTTGAGGTCGTTGGCCCACCAGCCGCTGGGGCTGGACCACGATTCGATGAGCGGGGTCTGGTAGGTGCCGTCGGGCTTGCTGAGCGCGGTGAACAGCTTGACCTTGCCGCCGCCGTAGTCGTACAGGAACGCCACGTCGCCGCGTCCGTCGCCGTTGTAGTCGCCGGTGGCGAACCGCGCCTTGGTGGCGTCGAAGTACCCGTTGGGGAAGACGGCACCTTCGAACGGGGCCTTGAACGTGCCGTCCGAGTTCGTGAGCAGGGTGTGGAGGGCGTCGTGGCCGTCCGGGTAGTTGTACCAGTCGGCGACATCGCTGCGTCCGTCACCGTTGTAGTCGTGGCGGATGGTGGTACCGCTGGACCACAGGGCCTGGCCCTTGGCGTTATAGACGACGAGGTTGCCGCGGTCCTGGAGCAGGGCGTAGCCGTCGCCCAGGTGTTCCGGCTTGCTCGTAGTTGCTTGGTTGGTGCTCCACAGGGAGGTGGAGTCGTCACCGGCCTTGTTGACGGTGATGTTGCCGTCGCTCTGGATGAGTGCGGTGGCGCCCGGGTTTCCGGAGGTGTTGGTCGACCAGATCACCTTGTTCGCGTTGGAGGTGATGGTGAGGTTGCCGTTGGCCTGCATGGTCAGCTTGGCCGAGTTGGAGGTGATGGACTGGCCTGAGGTGAGTCGGGTGCCGGGGGTGATGCGTCGGCCGCCGACGGAGCCGTCGATGGTGAACGGTTGGCCGAAGCCGGTGAAGTCGTTGCCGGTGGCCTGGCCGGGCCAGCCTGTCACGGTGTTGTCGGCCTTGCGGCCCCACAGGTCGGCGATGCCGTCACCGGGATTCTTGCCGGTGCTGTCTCCATTTCCATCGAAGTCGCCGGAGGATCCGATGACGGGGTAGTCGCTCTTCTTGAGGGTGACCCCGGTGAGTTTGGTGCGGCGTGGGGCGGTGCCCCAAGTTGCGGCGTTGAGAGCTCCGTTGGGATCGGCTTCACCGTAGGCACGGTAGATGTCGCCGGTGTCATCCTTGCGCATGAGCAGGTCCGGCAGGCCGTCCTTGTTGAGGTCGCCGGGGCTGACGAGGGTGAACTGGTCCCAGTCGGAGCCGCCCATCAGCACGGGATGGCTACGGACGTGGACGAGGGAGTCGGAGCGGTCGCCGAAGTAGGCCCAGAGCTGCTTGCGTTCCTTGACGAGGACATCAGGCTTGTTGTCAGCGTTGAAGTCCCCGGTGAGGATCTGATCGGCATCCGACCAGTGGTCGTCGGTGACTCCCTTGCACGGACCGAACGTTGTGGGCTTCGCGCAGATGACCTTGAGGTCGAAGGAGCTGTATCCGTCCCGGTTGATGAGACCTCGGCCGTTGTTGGGGTAGACCCGCAGGACGTTCTGCTGCGCTATGTCGCTGTGCTCGAGGGAGACCAGGTCGTTCTTGCCGTCCTGGCCCCAGTCGCCGGTGGTGGCGACTTGCTGGCCGGGGAAGGCGCCGCCGCCGTTAGTCGCGACGGAGAACTGACGGTTGCCGTGGCCCGCGTAGGTGAGCAGGGTGCCGTTGGCGTCCACGCTCCAGATGTCCTTGAAGCCGTCTCCGTTGAGGTCACCTGCCGCGTCCCGGACGCCGGTTCCGTCGGCGTAGTAGAGGTAGGTGGCGGTGTCGGAGCGGTTGCCGGCCTTGTCCACGCTGTAGGCGTAGACGAGGTGCGGGCCCGCTACCGGGGGTTTGATCTCATCGGTCCACGGCGTGCTGACGTCGACCTTGTTGACCTGGGGGTCGTAGTCGGTCCACCAGTTGTACGAGGTGACGTCGGTTACGCCGTTGGCGCCGAAGGTGAAGTGTCCGTTGTCGTTGACGTTGCCGTTGGGCTCGTCGGGCCAGCCCTTGTCACCGTTGGGGAACACGGTGGAGGTGATGGTCGGCGGCTGGCTGGGGCGGTCACGGTCGATGCTGAACTTGCAGGTCTCGCTCCACGGCGAGGTGGCGTGATCCCCGTCCTGGGTCTGGACCCGCCAGGTGAAGTCGCCGCTGGGCGTTGAAGTGCCCGGCAGGACGAGGGTGGCGTAGCGGTCCTTGAGGGCCGGGATGCTGGTGTCCACAACGGCGTTGGCGGTGCCGGACTTGAAGACCTGGAAGTGCGCGGTGAGGTTGCCCCCGTCGAGGTCGTCGACGTGCGCGTACACGCTGATGGGGCTGTTGCCGATGGCGCCGCCCGCGCTGCAACTGGTCTGCGGGCTGGTGCCGAGCTTGTCGGGCTTCTTGGGCGGGTGGTTGTACTTCACCTCCAGCACGGCCGTCTTCGGGTCGAACTTCTTCCAGCCGAAGGTGTCGGACTCGTCACTGGCGTAGAGACCGAGGGTCAGGCTGTTCTGGCCGGCCGACACGCTGTCACGAAGCGCGGAGGTCGCGTTGAACTCCAGGTTCCCCGCCCCGCACTGGGAGCTGCTCCAGCCCTTCGCGTCGTTCACCGTGTCCAGCACACTGCCGATCTTGGACGGCTGGTTGTTCCAGTCCGTCTTCGACGAGATGTCGCCGACCCGCCACAGTTCGATGGGCCTCTTCTGGCACGACCAGGACCAGGTATTGCGGATGCGGAAGGTGGCGGACTGGATCTGCGCTCCGCCCACGTAGCTGGTGTCGAGGCGGAAGAAGGAGCGGGACAGGCCGTAGGTCTCGTTCTCGTAGCCGACACGTACCACGTTGTCGGTGTTCCAGAACCTCTGCGTGGGGTACTTCTGGTAGACGCGGGTCCAGCTCCACTTCTGCCGGTCGCCCCAGCCCCAGGTCGGGTCGATGTACACCGGGTACGTGGTGTCCGCCCCGGTCAGCAGCTTCTGATCCGGAGTGAGGGCAAGCGAGTTGGCGCTCAGCGCCGTGCCCATCACGGCGTCCTTGGCGCCGGCGCCGGGCTCGAATCCGTCGGCGGGTGTGCTGGCGTCCTCCCCGGCCGCCAGCACACCCTTTGCCGCCATGGTTGGCTTGGTGGCACCGGCAGGTACCGGAGCCGTTGTGGAATCCCACATCATGGGGGCCGGACTGGTGAAGACCGTCTGACCGGCCGGGTCGGTCGCCACCAGCGACTGGGTGTCGTCGTCCTGGGCGATGTCCAGGCCAACGGTGCTGGTGGTGAAGTTGAGCGTGGCCAGCTCCGGATTCTTCGCGGCCTCAGCCGACTTGACCACCAACAGCTGCGAGAAGCCCTCGACTTCAGCCTTGAGCTGCAGATCCACCCCCGGCAGCACCTCGGGGTAGGTGGCGACGTTCCCATTGAGCGTCGGCTTGGGCAGCGGCTTGGGCCACGACAGCGACAGAGTGCGCCCGTCCTTGATGCCCGACAGCATCGGCCCCGAGCCGCCCCCGGAGAACTTCACCGGAACCGTGGCCGCCTTGGGCACAACCGAACCATCGGCAGCGAAACCCAAAGTCGGGTCAGTGGGTACCCATGCGCCGCCCCGCCATACCCGCACGGCCTGTCCGTACTGCCGCACCGTGAACGTGCCGTCCGGCTGCGCCCACGTGTCCGTGGCCTCGGTGCGGGCCGAGACCAACTCATATGGGTTTCCAGTGGACTTGGCCTGCTGCAGCGCGTAGTCCTCCTCACTCATTACTCCCCGCGCTACCGGGTCGGCAGGCTGCGGATCGGCGATGGCCGGAGCCGCAGTGTGCGCGGCGGCCGCAGCGGGCGGCGCCACCACGACTGGGGCCACGATCGCTCCGGCCAGAAGCACGGTCATGGCACGTGGGCGGAAGCGCCCTCTTGGCCATTTTCTGCCTCGTCTCGTGTACACCTCATCCATCCTTTTCTATCGGTGAATTTTTGAGGTGACTCTATAGCTCCAGAATCCGGACTCCACCCGTACTCCAGAGTTCCCGCCTTACACATGTTCTTTACATCAACAAGCTACCTTTTACCGTCCTCTAGTGCCCATAGTGGACACGTGGGGTTCATTTACCCAAACCGCACACGGGCGCGCTTGACCTGCACCTTGCCCGACCTCTCAGGGGTCGGACCTGGCAGTCGACGGTCCCGATTGACCGTTTAGATCAGTTAATGACGATCTGTGAAAACAAATGCTTGACAGTTCGTTTACAAGCACTGTTACGCTCCGTCGGTCATTTTTGAAAATGGGCGAGGGGTGGGGCGTGAGCCGTTTCGGCATGCGTGGATTGGCGGTTTCCATAGCCGCTGCGGTCACGGTGGGGTTGCTACCTGCCGTATCGGTGGCAGCCAACAACGAAGGCCCGGCACTGCCTGGCCTCAAACAGCCAAAAGCTGTCCCGGTGACGAAGGCCCCGACCGGCGGGGCAAAGAAACAGGATGCCGCCGCGGCCAATGCCTGGAAGCGTCCGAAGGTCGTCTGGCCGGCCGCGGGTTCAGCCGACGTCGACCTGACCGGGGCATCTGCTGGTAAGAGCGCCGGTATGTCGCTGGTCGCCAAGGCCGCCCCGGTGGGCGGAAAGCAGCGGGCTGGTTCCCTGCCCGTATCCGTCGTCGGTGTCACTGGCCGGGACCGCGCCGTGGGCGCGCCTTCGAAGGTGAAGGTAACGGTCGCCGATCAAGGCGCTGCTCAGAAGGCCGGTGTAGATGGACTCCTCCTCTCCCTCAGCCGCACCGACCAGATCACCCAACCCGGCTCCGCTCAGGTCGAGGTCGACTACTCAGCCTTCAAGGGCGCCTACGGCGGCGACTGGGCCGCGCGCCTCCACCTCGTCGAACTCCCTGCCTGCGCCCTGACCACCCCCGAAGTTGCCAAGTGCCGCACCGGGAAACCGCTTTCGACCACCAATAACACCAAGACGGGAACGCTGGCCGCGAACGTGCCACTCGCGGCGGCGCAGCCGCTGATGGCGCGCGCGGCTACGGGGGCCACCGTTCTGGCGGCTACCGCAGGCACCTCCGGCGGGACGGGCGACTACAAGGCCACCTCGCTGCAGCCTTCCGGATCATGGAGCGCGGGCGGGTCCGCAGGCGCCTTCAACTGGTCCTACCCGCTCAGCGTGCCGTCCGTTCCCGGCGGGACACAGCCCAAGCTGTCCTTGGGCTACAACTCGCAGTCCGTCGACGGCATGACCGCAGCGTCGAATAATCAGTCCAGCTGGCTGGGGGACGGTTGGTCGATGGAGCCCGGGTTCATCGAGCGCCGCTACAAGCCGTGCAACGACGACAAGACCGGCGCCACTAACACGACCAAGGTCGGTGACCTGTGCTGGTTCAACGACAACGCCACCATGTCGCTGAACGGCAAGAACACCGAACTGGTCTACGACGCCAAGAACGGCTGGCACCCGGCAGCCGACTCGGGCGAGAAGGTCGAGAAGCTGACCGGTGCCAGCAACGGTGACAATGACGGTGAGCACTGGAAGGTCACCACAACCGACGGGACCCAGTACTACTTCGGTCTAAACCGCCTTCCGGGGTGGAAGGACGCGACCACGCCGACCACCAACTCGACGTGGACAGTGCCCGTGTTCGGCAATCAGTCCGGGGAGCCCTGCTACAACGCGTCCTTCGCTTCCGCCTGGTGCCAGCAGGCCTGGCGCTGGCAGTTGGACTATGTCGTCGACGTCCATGGCGCCGCGATGGCGTACTACTGGAACACCGAGACCAACAACTACGGCCGCAACGTGTCCGAGACCACCGGCAAAGCCACCGTGACCTCGTACATCCGGGGTGGCTGGCTCGACCACATCGACTACGGCCTGCGCTCCGACACCGTCTACAGTGCCAAAGCCATGGGCCAGGTCAAGTTCGACGTCTCCGAACGGTGCCTGGACACCTGCGGAACCTTCGACACGAACAACGCGAAGAACTGGCCCGACGTCCCGTTCGACCTGTACTGCAAGGACGGCGCCACCGAGTGCAAGGACCAGTACTCACCGACCTTCTGGTCCCGCAAGCGCCTCACCACCATCACCACCAGAGCCCTGACCAGCGGCGCCTACAAGGACGTCGACTCCTGGGCCCTGCAGCAAGGTTTCCCCGCAGCTGGTGACGGCGTCTCCACTCCGATGTGGCTGCAGTCCATCACCCGCACCGGCAAGTCCTCCGGCACCATGGCACTGCCGCCCGTGACATTCGCCGGGCAGCAGAAGCCAAACCGGGTCGACAAGCTCGGTGACGGCCTGGCCCCGTTCATCCGGCTGCGCATGTCGCAGATCACCACGGAATCCGGTGGCACCATCGGCATCGACTACCTCGACCCCGAATGCACCGCCACCACCTTGCCCCCGGCCGACGGGACGAACACCACCCGCTGCTACCCGGTGAAGTGGGCCTACGAGGGCGAGACCGCCAAGCAGGACTGGTTCAACTCCTACGTCGTCCAGCGAGTCACCGAAGGCGACAACCTCGCCAGCACCCCCGACACGGTCACCGAGTACAGCTACCTCGGCGGAGCCAAGTGGGCCAAAAGCACCGATGAGTTCACCAAGCCCGACGACCGCGGCTACTCCATCGCACGGGGCTACGAGCGCGTCCAGACCCGCAAGGGCACCGGCACCGACCCGAAGACCCTCGCCGAGTCCCGCTACTTCCGCGGCATCGACGGGGCCCAGGTCAAAGACACAGATGACGCGGACGGCACTGCGGTCACCGACCGCGAGCAGTTCGCCGGGATGGCTCGCTCCAGTGCCACGTTCAACGGCGACGGTGGCGCTTTGATTACCCGCACCTCCTACACCCCCTGGCGCTCCGCCAAGACGGCCGCACGTACTCGTCCCGGGCTGCCGGACCTTGAGGCCTACCAGACTGGGACCGAGAAGGAATCCACTCGTACCACCATCACCAGCGGTGCCCGCACCACCGAGTTGACCCGTCACTTCGACGACTACGGCATGGTCGACTCGGTCTCGCAAAGCGGCGACACCAGCAAGACCGGCGACGAGCAGTGCACCATCACCACCTACGTCCGTAACACCAGCCTCTGGCTGCTGAACAAGGTCGCCGAGACCAGGACCATCGCCGGAGGGTGCGGCGCCGCCAGCAGCGCGCTGAACGACGTCATCGACGACACCCGCACCTACTTCGACAACAGCACCGACCTGAACGCCGCCCCGACCAAGGGCAACACCACCAAGACAGAAAAGATCAAGGGCGACGGCTCAGGCTACGAGACCGTCACCTCGGTCCCCAGCACCTGCGGCCCGCTCAAAACCCAGCTCTGCTACGACCAGTACGGCCGGGCCCTCGCCGCAGCCGATGCTTACGGCAAAATCACCACCACCGCCTACTCCCCGGCCACCGGTGAAGCGCCCACGAAGACGGTCATCACCAACGCGCTAGGCCACACGGTGACCGCCTTGTTCGACCCGCTGCGCGGACAGCCGACGCAGGTCACCGACGCCAACGGCAAGGTCACCACCAACGCATATGACGGCCTCGGCCGGCTCATGAAGGTCTGGATTCCCACGCGCTCCGCGGTGACCTACCCCAACTCGCCGAACTACGCCTATGGCTATCAGGTCCGTAACGACGGACCGACCGTTGTCACCAGCACCAGCCTCACCCACGACAACCAGCTCGACACCAGCTACACCTTCTACGACGGCCTGTTGCGCACCCGGGAGACCCAGTCCGAGTCACCCGACCGCTCAGGACGCCTGATCAGCGAAACCTTCTACAACACCCGCGGCGAGGCCAACCGCACCTCTGGCACCTACTACGCCACCGGCAAGGCCGAACCCGTCCTGGTCACCGGCGCGGAATCCACCGACTACCCCGCCTCCGCGGAAACCCAGTTCGACGGCGCGGGCCGCACCACCGCTGTGCTCGGCAAGCGGTTCGGGGACGTGAAGGAAACCGCCACCACCAGCTACACCGGCGACACCACCACCGTCGTGCCGCCCCAGGGCGGCACCAGCACCACAACCATGGTGGACGCCCTGGGCCGCACCACCGAAGTGCGGCAGTACACGGACGTGGATCGCACCAACTACCAGTCCACCCTGTACAGCTACAACAAGCTCGGCCGCCTGGAGCAGGTCACCGACCCCTCCGGCGCCAAGTGGACCTACACCTACGACACCCGAGGCCGCCAGACCCACGTCGACGACCCGGACAAGGGCGCCTCCAGCACCGTCTACGACCAGGGCGACCGCGTCACCGATACCACAGATGCCCGCAGCATCACCCTGCACACCGACTACGATGCGCTCGGCCGCAAGACCGCCCTGAAGAAGGGCACCAGCACCCTCGCCGCCTGGACCTACGACACCGTCGCCAAGGGCAAGCCCGGCAAGACGACCCGCTACGTCGGATCGGACGCCTACACCACCGAGATCACCGGCTACGACGACCTCTACAACCCCAACGACACCGTCGTCAGCATTCCCGCCAGTGAAGGAAAACTCGCCGGCACCTACGAATGGTTCGCCGGCTACAACGCCAACAGCGGCCAGCAGGAATACGCCTACCAGCCGGCCCTCGGAGACCTGCCCGAAGAGCAAGTCTCGACCACCTACACAGCGGTCCACGGCCTGGTCAACTTCGTCTATGCAGGCAGCGACCCTCTGATCTCGGCCACCACCTACGACCACTACGGCAAGCCCAACCGCCAGGAATACGGCGCTTTCAACCAGCACGTGTGGTCCACCACCGAATACGACGACCACACCGGCCGGGCCACCCGCGTCACCAACGACCGGAACACCTCACCCCAACGCGTCGACGACACCCGATACACCTACGACCCGGCGGGCAACCTCATTTCCATCGCCACCGCCTACGGTCAGGACACCGCACGCACCACCGACACCCAGTGCTTCACCACCGACGCGCTGCGCCGCATCACCGAAGCCTGGACCAACACCGGCGAACAGTGCGCAACGGCCCCCTCCGGCACAGTCATCGGTGGCCAGGACCCGTACTGGACCAGCTACACCTACGACCCGGTCGGCAACCGCAAGACCGAGACTCAGCACACGACCCCGACCGGTCCCACCGTCGACACCACCCGCACCTACACCGCGCCCAGCCCGGGCACCCATTTCCTGCCGAAGGTCACCCAGAGCGGCACCGGTGCCCACGATGAGACCTACGCCTACGACCAGGCCGGCAACACCAAGACTCGCTCCAGCGGCCCCAGCACCCAGAACCTGACCTGGGACGACGAAGGCCACCTCAAAACCCTCACCGACGCCACCAACACCACCAACTACCTCTACGACACCGACGGACAACGCCTCATCCGACGCGACTCCACCGGCACCACCCTCTACCTCCCGGGCGGCAACGAACTCCGCCTCGACAACACCGGCGTCGTCACCGGAACCCGCTACTACAGCGCCGGCGGGCAGACCGTCGCCATGCGCACCGGCACCAAACTCACCTATCTCCTCGGCGATCCGCACGGCACCGGCACCACCCAGATCACCTCCGACGCTACTCAAACCATCACCCGCCGCAAATCCACCATCTTCGGCGCCCCCCGCGGCGACCAGCCCACTACCTGGGCCGGAGACAAGGGCTTCATCGGCGGTACCAAAGACGCCGACACTGGCCTTACCCACCTCGGAGCCCGTGAATACGATCCGGCGATCGGCCGCTTCATTTCCGTTGACCCGATCATGGACCTGACGGACCCGCAGCAGGCGCATGGATACAGCTACGGCAGCAATAATCCCCTCGTCTATACAGACCCAACGGGCCTTCAGCAAACGTGCGGCGAGAGCAGCGTGGGCTGCTACCCGGCCGACTACAACACTGACGGCACCAAGAACACAGACTGCAATCGCAGCACCAATGACTCGTACAAGACCGGCAGTTGCATTGGTGGCGGTGGCATTGGTGGCGGTGGTGGCGGCAGCGGGGATGGCGGCGGTGATGGCGGCGGTGATGGATATGGCGGCGGCCTCGCTGGAGACGGATCGAGAACCATTCACTTCAATGTGGGGGCCGGGTCCAACCGTGGAGTGATCGTAGTCCGCTTCTTCATCCACACCCAGGAGGCTGCAATGCGCATGCTGCTGGGAGATAACCGTGGGTTCTCGGATGATCCCGATGCCCCCTACAGGATGCAGCTCGTCTGGAATACCGCGACCGGAGAGGTTACGTTTACCGTAACGGCATCCCATACAACCGGAAGGTATATTGTCCAGGACGGGCTGGGTCTCGGCGCCAGGCCGAAAATGATTGAAGGTCCACCCAAGATGCTGCCAGCTAATCAAATCATCCTGAATGGGGATTCGAATAAGACTATCCTCAGTAAGAATGTTATCAATCTAATCCATGGTTCCTCGGATGGGTTGGATGTAGGGGTTCATGGGGTAAATAGCCTCATGCCGGTTTTCTCGGTCGACGACACGATATCCGTCAGGGTTGGCAAGGGGGGAACGCTGGTGCGTCGGCAGGGCGATGCGTATCCGGACATGGAAGTCTACCAATATCAGTCTGGGCAAAAGCCAAACACGCTGGCCAGGGACAAAATGGCGCACGAACATGGCTTGAACTCGGCCCCATTCTTCCCTGCAATCGATAAGACCTGGGTATCCGGAAAATGCGCTCAGGGGTGCTGAGGGAAGGAGGTAAGCGAATGGGTAATCCGTCATGGGCAGATAGGCATAGCTGGATCCGGAGCTGTGTCGTTCGGTACTGCGCGGCATTCTGGATCGGATGGATTGTGACGGCAATCCTCGCCCAGCCCGGTAGCGACCCGCATCACCCAGACACTTTCGTGGAGATGTCAAGGTGGGAGTCGTTCAAGGACTATATGTCTGCGGGTCCTGGAATGTTCCTCATGATTGCGATTCCATCGCTGATCATCCTCCTGGTAATTGGGTGCTGTGGTCAGAAGCTGCCCACAGAGCAGTTCAGAGTCATGACGGGATTTTTCCTGTTGTTCCCTCTCTGGTTCCTGCCTTTTGTGGGGGATGGGATCATGCTGGTAACCCAGGCGGTAGTTCAGGGCTCCTTTGCCGCTGTTATGCCGGGGCCGCTAGCGCCGAAGCAGGATTGATCCAACCCTTGAGAGGGCGGGCGATAGGTCATCGTCCGCCCTTCGGGGCTGGTCGGCAGTACCCGCTTCAGTCAAAGATTGGGCGGTCGCGCGGATCCTCGAAAGCAGCCAAATCGCGGCGCCGCGTGGCGGCCGGGGTGGGGGCTCCCGTAACAGCAGTCCCGTCGAGTTTGAGATCCTGGCGTTCATGCGGATACTCCTTTATCGGGTGGGGCGGGGTCAGCTGAGGATTCGGCGCCAGACCTCAGGTCCGGGGCAGCCGTCGGCATCGAACCTGATCCATTCCTGAGCCCGCTGGAAGCCCTCGGTGTTCTGGCGGTCGGCCTTGCCCCCAGTCACGCGAGGGGCCGATCTTGCTCTTCGGGGATGAGGCCGACGTAGCGTGAAGCACAGCGGATAACCTTGTAGATAGACGGCCTGACCGGCGAAGAGGCCGCGCGGCTCCACCCTCGGGCGAAGAGGGCGGAGCCTTTTTCATCGGTAAGGCACTCCGCTGCGCGTAAGTTCAAATCCTAGGCTGCCCGTTCTGCGCAACCTGCGGCGATGCAGCCAAGCACCCCGAAGTGCCGACACGGGAAGAGCTCTTGAGGGACTCTCAGGGGACACGCAGGGGACGGAAGGATCCGGAAGGATCAGGAAGGCCCCGTAGTGAAGCGAAGGCAGGAGGCCGACTGACCTGCGGATACAGGAAGATCGAGGCAAGATCAGGCCGCGAGCGGAAGATTCGAAAAGGACTCATAATCCGTCGGCCGTGGGTTCGAGTCCCACCCGCCCCACAGCGAGGCGCAGGTGCAGAAACGATCTGGCCTGCGCCTTTGGCGTTTCTGGTGAGGGGTGCGGCTTCCGCTGGCGAGGGGCTGCCGGGTCCGCGGGCTACGGCCGGGGCACCTCGTACGAGCGATCACCCGCACGGCCTCCTCAACCCCGAGCGTACGTGTCGCGGCGCCGCCGGGAGGGCCCCGTGCCCTTGCCCGGCGCCCCTGCCGTTCGACCTAAGGCTCAGCGGTCATCCGCACATTGGCGCACCCGCGTTGCTGCTTCGCCTCGTTGTCCGTGAATGCCTTCAGAGGGGTGTTCGCGAAGTCGGGGGAGTAGCGGGGGTGGTACTGGTCCTGGCCGGCGTCATAGCTCTTGGCATTCGCATCGGGCGCCGGGAGATTCGCCTCGGCCGTGTGTTCCTTGTTGGACTCGTACGCCCACACGTCGACGTTCTTCGTGGCCAGGTCTCCGACGGGGCTGAGGGAGGATTCGACGATGCGGTCGTGGACCGGCTTCTCCTCCACGTCTCAGGGGAGAGCGGCCAGGACGTCGTGCAAGTGCTTCTGCTCCGCCCCGTAAAGATGCCCGAATGCCTCCGGGCCGTCGGCGATTCCCCGCATGATCCTGGTCAAGTGGTCGGGCGCCAGGGCCAGATGTGGCTCGAAAAGGGCGGGCTCGCCATGGGGGGATTCGTTTGCGCGGCACAGCGAAGGCCCCCGGTGGCGCGCACGGGGCGTGCGGTGGCCGGGGGCCTCTGGTCGGGGCCCGTGAGTTACGAATCTTTCACAGGGCGGACTGGAAGGCCGACGCGCTCGGCACGTTGCCGGCGGTCGCGGTGATGCGGTCGAGGGTGGCGGGGACGCGGCCCGCGTGCTGTGCCGCCGCCCGTGCGGTGAGCGGTACGCGCCGGGCGGTCCCCGGGGTGGTGGTGCGGCGGGCGGCGGCGGAGATCAGGGTGTTCATGGTTGGCCCTTCGGCGAGATGCGTCGCCGCCCCCGCCTGATGAAGGCGGGGGCGGCGACGACGCTTACTGATCGGGGGAAGCGTAGCGGCGCCCAGGGGCTTCGGCGCGCGCTTGTAGGCGTGGCATAAGGATGGTCCCGGCAGCCGGATGGGGCCGCCGCGCCCCCCACCTGAGGCGATGTGCCCCTGGGGGCGCGTCCACCGCTTTCGTACGGTCCGAGATTGCCCGGAAACCGGGTTCCGGCGCATTGACCCGCCCGGGGAGCGGGGGAGCCCGGAGAGCCCGGGGGGTACGCGGCTCTCGGCGAGTGGCCTGCGTCTTCCATCGAGGGCGGGGCCCGGGGCGCGACCCTGGAGGACCTCGCCGGGCGGGCCCCATTCGCAGGCGTCACAGGCGCGGGGTCGCCCCGCTCATGGCGCCCCCCTGTGAGGCCGCCCCTACCTGGGCGCTCGCGGCGGGGGTTAGCATCCCGCGTGACCGAACAAGCCCAGCAGCCCACCGAGACCCCGGCACCGTCCGGCTCCACTACCGGCTCCGGCGCCCGGGCGAAGCGGGTGAACGGATCCGCCGCGGGGGAGATGCGCGAGGCCGACGGATCCGCCGGCCGCGAGATACGGGACGTGCGGCGCCGCATATTCGCCGACCTCACGCCTTTCCGTATATCGGCGGACTACCGCAGGCTCTGGTTCGGCAACATGGTCTCGTGGGTCGGCAGCGCCATGACCGCGCTCGCGATCTCCCTCCAGGTCTACGACCTCACCGGCTCCAGCTTCTACGTCGGTCTGGTCGGCATCTTCACCCTCGTACCGCTGATCGTGTTCGGCCTGTACGGCGGCGCCATCGCCGATACCGTGGACCGGCGCAAGCTCGGCCTGCACAGCGCGCTCGGCTCCGCCGCGCTCTCCGCGGCGCTCGCGGCCGGGACCTTCGCCGGGGTCGCGAACGTGTGGTTCCTGTACGCGATCATCGCGCTCCAGTCGGTCTGCCAGGCGCTGAACGCCCCCGCCCGGTCCGCGATGATCCCCAAGCTGCTGCCCCCCGAGCAACTACCCGCCGCCAACGCGCTCAACTCCATGATCATGACGACCGGCACGCTCGTCGGGCCGATGCTGGGCGGGCTCGTCGTCGGCTTCGCCGGGTACAAGACGGCGTACCTCATCGACGCGATCACCTTCGCCGCCTCCCTGTACGCGATGTGGCGGCTGCCCGCGATGCTGCCCGACCGGACCGGCGCCAAGCGGGCGTCGGTCCTGGACGGGCTGCGGTTCCTGGCCGCCCGGCCCAATCTGCGGATGACGTTCTTCAGCGACTTCTGCGCGATGATCCTGGCCCACCCCCGCGCCCTGTTCCCCGCCGTCGCCGTCCTCTGGTACGGCGGCGACGCCCGCACCACAGGCCTGCTCGTCGCGGCACCCGCCGTCGGCGCGCTGCTCGGCGGGGTGTTCTCCGGCTGGCAGGGACGCATCCACCGGCACGGGCTCGCGGTGCTGATCTCGGTCGGCGGATGGGGCGCCGCCATCGCGGTGTTCGGGCTGACCCGGCACCTGTGGCTCGGCCTGTTCATGCTCGCGGTCGCCGGGTTCTCGGACACCGTGTCCATGGTGTTCCGCAACACGATGATGCAGGTCGCCGCCCCGGACGACATGCGCGGCCGGCTCCAGGGCGTGTTCATCGTGGTGGTCGCGGGCGGGCCGAGGCTCGGCGACTTCCTCGCCGGTACGGTCGCCGACCTCACCTCGCCCGCCGTGATGGTGGTGGGCGGTGGCATCGCGTGTGTCCTCGCGGTGACGGTGCTTGGGCTCAGCCGCCGGGGCTTTGCGCGGTACGACGCCCGCAGCCCCGTTCCGTAGGTGACGGGCGGCCTGGTGGGCGCCGGCCCCTGACCCGGCGTGGGATGAGCCGGCCACCTGGGGCTCCGCCCTGGACCCCGGGGGTTTGCCCGCCGCCCGTGCGGGGGCCGAGAAGGTTGAGCCCTGGGCTGCGCCCAGACCCCGGGGGTTGCCCACCCGCCACCCCCGTGACGGGGGTGGAGAGGCTGGGCTCCTGGGGCTGCGCCCCGGACCCCCTGAGGGGCTGCGCCCCTCGAACCCCCGCGGGGACTCCGTCCCCTGCACCCCTTTCAGGGCTCTGCCCCCAGACCCCTGCGGGGGACTCCGTCCACCGCTTTCGGGGCTTCGCCCCCACACCCCCGTTCGCGCCTTGAGGTCGCGCTCATCCTCAATCTCCCCCGAGCCATTAGACGAGCGGGTGGGAGGGCGGAGCCCCCGCCAGCGGGTGCCGGGTCGCAGCCGATCCACGCCCCCGGAGGGTCTGGGGAAGGGGCGGGGTGGGGGAAACCGCGTCGAGGACGAGCTACGCGCCCAGTACTCCCCTCGCCACCCCCAGGTTCACCAAGTCCTGGGGGCGCAAGTGGAGTTGGGAGGCTGTGTTGCGTACCTCCGATTCGTCGCGTTTCAGGATCGCCGCCGCGAGTTCCGGGGCGATCACCGAGAAGTAGCTGTCCGCTGTTACCCAGGTCCGGTCCGGGGACGTCAGGGCCAGGGCTCCGCCCGAGCCGCCCTCGCCGATGACCAGGGTGGTCACGGGCACCCTCGCGGCGGCCAGTGCCGCGAAGGCGTCGGCGATCGCGGCGCCCTGGCCCGCCCGTTCCGCCGCCGCGTCGTTCGCCGCGCCCGGGGTGTCCACGAGGGTCAGGACCGGGATCCCCAGACGGTCCGCCAGGCGGATCAGGCGGGCCGCCGTGCGATAGCCCGCCGGGGTGGTCGCGGTGCCGGTCTGGGCCGCGTACGCGTACGAGATCCCCTCGTGCAGGCCGAAGCCGCACAGCATTCCCGGGTCCACGCCACCACACCTGTCGCCCGACACGGCCTGTCGGTGCGGGAAGTACGCGTCCAGGTAGGACTCGGCCCGTGGCCGGCCCGTCGCGCGGGCCCGGGTCACCGCCTCCCAGCCGTCCGCCGGGAGGCCCGACTCCCCGAGCGGGGCCGGCACCGGTGCAGGCCCCGCTCGGTCGGGCCCGGTCAGCAGGGTCAGCCAGCTCGCTACCGCGTTCCGCAGGTCGTCCTTCTCCACGATCGCGTCGATCTGGCCCGCCGCCAGCTGGCCTTGTGCTCCGTAGGCCGCCGGGTCCGCGTCCGCCGGGCGCACCCGTGAGCCCGCGAAGCCGATCTGGGCGCCCGGCAGGGCCAGGATCACATCCGCGCCCGCGCCCAGCGTGGCCCAGCCGCCGCCTGTCGTCGGGTCGCGCAGGACCGCGATCTGGGGCAGCCCCGCCTCCCTGAGCAGCGTCGACTGCCGTGCCACGCGCTGGAGTTGGGTCAGTGCCAGCATGCCCTCCTGCATACGGCTGCCACCCGTGGCGATCAGCGAGACCAGCGGAAGCCGCCGCTCCCGCGCCGTCTCGTACGCGGCCTCCAGACGGTCACCCGTCCGCAGCCCCAGCGACCCGCCCAGGAAGCCGAACTCGAAGGACAGCACCACACACGGACGACCCTCCACGGACGCCACGCCGCAGATCACTGATTCCTTCTCGCCCGTACGTTCCGTCGCGCGCGCCCGTGAAGTCCCGTAGCCCGACCATGCGAGGGGGCCGTCCTCGGGGAAGTCCCGCTCGGGTGCCGGGAGTTCCTCGAAGGCCGTCGTCGCCGCCGCGATCGCCTCCCTCGCGGACATCCGCTCAGGCATCCGCTCAGGCATCCGCTCAGGCATCCGCTCAGGCATCCGTGCCGACATCCGTTCAGACATCCGTTCAGACATGCAGGGCTCGCTTCATGATCTTGCCCATGTCGTTGCGGGGCAGTTCGGACAGGTAGCGCACCACGCGCGGACGTTTGTGGGGGGCCAGCTGGGTCGCCACGTGGTGGGCCAACTCGGCTTCCTCCGGCGGGGATTGGGGGTCCGTCGGGACCACCCAGGCCACGATGCGCTCGCCCAGGTCCGCGTCCGGCTCGCCCGTCACCGCGGCCTCGCGGACGCCCGGGTGGTCGAGCAGCGCGTTCTCGATCTCGCCCGCGCCGATCTTGTAACCGCCGCTCTTGATGAGGTCGGTGGCTTTGCGGCCGACGATCCGTACCTGGCCGTCCGCGTCCACGCTCGCCATGTCGCCGGTACGGAACCAGCCGTCCTCGGTGAACGCGGCAGCCGTCGCGTCCGGCCGGTTCAGATAGCCGCTGAACAGGTTCGGCCCCCGGACCTGGATCTCGCCGATGCCGTCGGCCTCGTCGGCGAGGCGCAGGTCGACGCCGGGCAGCGGTGCGCCGACCGTGCCGGGGCGGGCCCCGCCGTCGGCCCTCGCGGCGCACAGCATGAGGGTCTCGGTCATGCCGTACCGTTCGATCACCGCCCGGCCCGTCGCCTCGGCGATGCGGCGGTGGTCGGGCGCCGGGAGCGCCGCGGAGCCGGACACCAGGAGCCGCGCGCCCGCCAGCGCCTTCGCCAACTCCCGGTCCCCGCCCACCACTTCGGCGATCCGGTGGTACATCGTCGGCACCCCGAACAGCATCGTCGCGCCCGCCGACAGCTCCCGCGTCACGCCCTCCACCGAGAACCGGCCGAGGTGGCGTACTGAGCCGCCGTGGCGCAGCGGGCCGAGGACGCCCAGGATCAGCCCGTGCACGTGGAACAGCGGCAGCCCGTGCACCAGGACGTCGTCGGCCGTCCAGCCCCAGGCGTCCCGCAGCGCGTCCAGCGTCGCCGCGAGCGCGCGCCTCGGCAGCACCGCGCCCTTCGGCGGGCCGGTCGTGCCGGAGGTGTACACGATCAGCGCGGGCGACTCGGCCGCCGGTTCCACGGGCAGGGCCGTGTCCGTTCCCGTCAGGGGTACGTCGATACGCTCCAACTCGGCCAGTACGAGCGGGAGTTGGTCCTCCGGCGAGGCCAGTACCAGCGTCGGCCGGCTGTCGCCCGCGATGTGGGTCAGCTCCCGTTCGCCCGTCTTCGGGTTCAGCGGCACCACGGGGACGCCTGCGACGAGCGCCGCCACCACGCCGACCACCGTCTGCGGGGTCGGCGTCGCCCAGACCGCGACCCGCCCGGCGCCCGCGAGCCGGCGGGCCAGGGAGCCTGCCGCGCCCGCCAGTTCGGCGTGGGTCAGCGACAGCCCGCCGAAGCGGATCGCCTCCCGGGGCTCGGCGGCGTACAGGGAGGGGAAGAGAGGGGACACGTACGGGACTCCTCGGATCTCGACGGCGCGGGCGGGGCCCGCACCGTGCCGGGTCCCAGGTCGTCGACCCTACGCGGCGCCGTCCGGACGCATGATCCGCATCCTGCCGTACGCGCCCCCGCGTCCCGCTGGAGCGGGCCGTGCCCTGAGGATCTGCGTCCGTCCGACCCAGGTCCTCAGGGCAGCGGGAGCGCGACCTTCACCGCGTACAGGGCGACCAGCCCGTATCCGGCGCGGAACGTCCAGGCGCGGGCGGCCGGGGAGATCCGGGCCCCGGCGAACCCGCTCGCCGCCACCAGGAGCTGCTGCCAGAGCAATGAGGCCAGGAAGACCCCCGTAACGAACACCGCTCCCGCCGCGCCGCCGCTGAGGGAGGAGCCCCGGGCAGTGGTCAGGGCGGCGAAGTAGAGGGCGGTGGTCGGGTTGATGAGGGTGAGCGCGGCGAACCGGACGAAGGTACGGGCGGGGGCGTCCTTCTTCGCTGGGCCTGTGGGCTTGGCCGGTGCCGAGGCCGCCATCCCAGCCGGCTCCGCGTGCACCGCTGGGCCCGTCCGCTCGACCGGTCCCGCGTGCACCCCCGGGCCGGTCCGCTCGACCGCCCCCGCCTCGCGTACCGCACGCGCCCCGTCCGCCCCGTCCGCCCCGCGTCCCGTCTCCCGCGGCCGCGCCCCCCACAACCCCCGCACCGCGATTCCCGCCAGCACCAGCGCCGACACCAGTCGCACCCATGCCTCCGCGCCGGACAGTGCCTCGGCGACCAGGGGGCCGAGCGCCGTCGCGAGTGCCGCGTACGCCAGGTCGACCGTGGCTACGGCCGCCGCCGCTGCCATCGCGCCCCGCCGCTCGCGCATCCCCTCCTGGATCAGCAGCACGCCGACCGCGCCCACCGGCACGGCCACCCCGAGGCCCGCCGCCGCTCCCGCCACCGCTGTCGTCCAGAGATCGGTCATGGCCGTCACTGTGGGGGCCGAGCGCGCCGTACGCAGCTCATTTTCCCGGCGAGGACCATGGGGCGAGGACTATTACGGGCGAGGTCCGCTACAGCGGGGCCTGCCAGGTCAGGGTCGTGCCTCGGATGCCGTCGTCGCGCATGCCGTTGTCGACGACGGTCAGGCGCACCCCGGGCCGCCCGTCGGGGAGTTCGGCGCCCGCGTCGACGACGACGCGTACCGAGGACACCCCGGCCCGGCGGTGCGCCGCCGCCAGGGCGCCGCGCAGGGCGGCGACGAGCTGGGCGTCCACCGGCTCGGTGACCAGGGTGTCGACCGCGCCCTCGAAGCGCACCGAGGGCCGGAAGCCGAGCAGCGCGCCCGCGCCGGCCGTCTCGCGCAGGACCCGGCCGCGCAGGGTCGTCGGGGCGTCGGCGGGCGGCTGCTGGAGGGCGAAGATCGCGGTGCGGACCTCCTGGATGGTGGAGTCGAGCTCGTCGACGGCCCGGGTCAGCATCTCGTCCGTGTCGTCGGCCGCGGCCTTCTCGGCCCGGCGTCTGGTCGACTCCAGCATCATCTCGGTGGCGAACAGGCGCTGCACGACCAGGTCGTGGAGGTCGCGGGCGATCCGGTCGCGGTCCTCGTACACCGCGAGCTGTTCGCGGTTGTGCTGGGCGTCGGCGAGCACGAGCGCGAGGGCCGCCTGCGAGGCGAACTGGGCGGCGAGCAGCCGGTCGACCGCCGTGTACGGGCGGTCGCCGCGCCGCCGGGGCAGCGCGAGCGTGCCGATCAGCTTGCCGCCGCTCTGCAGCGGCAGCATCATGCTGGGCCCGAACCGGGTGCGTACGTGCGTGGTCATCCGCGGGTCGGTCGCCGAGTCCTCCAGGAACACCGGTTCCCCGCCCAGGAGTTGGACCAGGACGGGCGAGCCGGGCTCGATGGTCGTGCCGATGATGTCGTCGGGGTCGTCCGGCGCGGAGGCCGCGACGATCTCCATGCCGCCCGCGGGGGTGGGCTGGAGCACCACCCCGGCGGCCGCGTCCGCGAGCAGCCGGGCCCGCTCGGCCACCGTCGTCAGCGCGTTGGCGGCGGTCTCGCCGGTGAGCAGGGAGGTGGTGACGGCGGCGGCGCCCTCGATCCAGCGTTCCCGCAGCCGTACGGTCTCGTAGAGGCGGGTGTTGCCGATGGCGATGCCGGCCTGCGCGGCGAGGACCCGCAGCAGCGCGAGGTCCTCCTCGGTGAAGGGGCCGCCGCGCTTCTCGGTGAGGTAGAGGTTGCCGAAGACCTGGGTGTGGACCCGGATCGGAACGCCGAGGAACGAGCTCATCGGGGGGTGGCCCGGCGGCAGGCCGGCCGAGCGGGGGTCGGTGTGCCGGTCGTCCAGGCGCAGGGGCCGCGGGTCGTGGATGAGGGCGCCGAGCAGGCCGGTGCGGCCGTCGGGCAGCGTGCCGATCCGCTCGCGTTCGGCGTCGGTGAGCCCGGTGGTGTACAGCTCGGTGAGCCGGCCGCGCTCGGGGTCGACCACTCCGAGTGCCCCGTACTTGGCGTCGGTCAGTTCGGTCGCCGTGTCCACGATGTGCTGGAGGGTGGTGCGCAGTTCGAGGTCGGTTCCGACGCCGAGCACCGCCTCCAGGAGCATCGGCAGCCGGGGCGCAGTGCTGTTCGGATTGTCCGGAATGTCCGGGCTCTCCGGGCTTTCCGGGCTCTCGGCTTCACTCATCCTTCGAGGATCTCTCACCGCGGCCGCCCGCCCCGGCAGGAGCTGCTGTCGCGCTGCTCACTCGGCCAGCGGGTCGAGGACCATGGGCTGGATCTGGCCCTCCAGCATCGTGCCGAGGCCGAGAATGGCGCACACGTCGGGCCGTTCCGCGATGTGCACCGGCATGCCCGTGTAGTTGCGCAGCAGCTGGTCGAGGCCGGGAAGCCGCGCGCTGCCGCCGACCATGGTGACGCCCCGCTCGGCGAGGTCGGCGACCAGGTCGGGCGGGCAGTCCCTCAGCACCCTGCCGATGCCGTCGAGCACCGCGGTCAGCGGGGTGTGGATGGCGTCGCGTACGGCGGCCGTGTCGACCAGGACCGAGCGGGCGCGGCCGGTGGTGACGTCGCGGCCGTGGATCTCGGTGGATTCGGGGCCCTGCGGGGTGAGGCCGTTGTCGTTCAGGGCCAGTTGCAGCGGGCGCACGGACTGGCTCGGGACCATCAGTTCGTGCTGGTGGCGCAGGTGCTGGATGACGGCGTGGTCGATGGCCTCGCCGCCGATCGGGATGCGGACGGCCGTCACGGTGGCGCCGAGCGAGAGCACGGCGATCTGGGTGGTGGCGGCCCCGCACACCATGATCATGCTGGCGGTGGGCTGCTCCACCGGGAGCCCGCAGCCCACGGCGGCCGCGATCAGGGTGTCGACGAGCTCGACGCGGCAGGCGCCGAGGCCCATCAGGGTCTCCGTCGCGGCGCGCTGGGCGAGCGGGTCGCTGTCGTGCGGGGTGCAGGCGGCGGCGCGCAGCCGCGGCTTGCGGCGCAACTGGCGGCGCAGCTTCTCGCCCAGCAGATGGCGCAGCATGCGCTGGGCCATCTCGATGTCGATGACGGTGCCGCCGGACACCGGGCGGGCCACCCGGATGTAGTCCGGGGTGCGGCCCGTCATCTGTTCGGCGAAGGTGCCGACGGCGATGAGCGCGCCGGTACGGGTGTTGACGGCGGTCACGCTCGGCTCGTCCACGACGAGCCCTGCTCCCTTGACGAAGACACGGGTTCTGGCGGCCCCGAGATCGACGGCGACATGGCAACGGCGCAACTGCTCAAGACTGACGGTCACGGCGGATCCTCCCGGGAGCGGTACTTAGTTCGCATCTTGCGACCGCCCGGTGACCGGCGCGCGCTGGGATGCGCCGGTAGGGGAGCCCCGATCTGACGCCCAGCCAGAAAGCCTCCACCCCGCGTGACAGCCCCCTCTCTGCGGAACAGCCCCCTCTCCGCGAAAGCGTGGGAACGCACGGAACCCGCAGGCGTACGCGGCCTCACGGAAGGAGCCGCTGGAGCAGCCCCCACGTGAACTCCGCGACGCGCGTCCCGCCGCCGGGCAGGGTGATGGCCAGCTGCCAGCGGGTCGGCGCCGAGCCCTCCATCGGGCGGGCCGGGGCGAAGGCCCGCGCAACCTCGTCCACCGTGCACGACCAGGGGCGCAGATCCTCCTCCCCGCGCAGCGCGGGGCCCGGGGTGCCAGGGGCTCTGACCAGCCATTCGTTCCACACCGCACCCCCAGGCCCGGCCAGCACCTCGAACCGCAGCCCCGGCCAGAGCGGCACCGGCCACAGCTGGGCCTCGCAGTCCAGGTCCCCGATCCTGCGCGGCACGACCGCCTCGGGTGCCCCGAGCACCGAGCGGTAGCGGGACAGCGCGCCGCGGGAGCGCGCCGACCGGACCATCGCCTGCCAGCGCTTGTTGGCCTCGCGCATGTCCGCCATCGAGGCGCCCAGCTCGTGCCGGGCGTCCTCGACGAGCCCCGGCTGATGGTCGGCCATCCGCCGCAGCAGCACGAGTTGGAAGTCCAGCGGGCCGAACGGCCGCGTCACGGTTTCCGTCATGACGTCCATCCTGCCCGGCCCTCAGACACAGGCTCCAACAACGCCCCGGTCCATGGTGATTCGTCACGCCGCCACGCCCCGGAAGCGGTTCTTCCGCACAAGATCCACACATCTCCGGCCCCTTTTGTTGTCCGGTCGCCGCATAGCCTCCCTGGGCCATGGATTACTGCCACTCCTGCCGACGGCACCTCAACGGCGCACTGGCCTGCGCCGGATGCGGAACCCCCGTGGAGGCGCTGGCGCCCGCGCCCGAGGACGAGCTCCTGGTGTACGCCGGTGCCGCGCCGTCCCGCCGCGCGGAGGTGCTCACACCTTCCGGTCATCGCCGTGCCCGCAAGGGGCGGCGGGCCCGGCGCAAGCGGGGCAAGGTGATCCTCTTCGGGTCGGCCGGGCTGGTCCTGGTGGCCGGGGCGGTGGGGTTCGTACAGATGGCGCTGGAGCCGCCGCCGGGGAACGACCGGGCGTCCGCCGTGCGGGAGGACCAGACGATCTCCGACCCCCAGCCGCTGCCGTCGGGCAGCGCGGCCGCGGTGCCCGTGAAGCAGTCGGGCAAGCCGGCGTCCTCGCGGGGGCGGGGTTCCGGTACGGCTTCGGGGAAGCCCGGCCGCCCCGGCGGGGCCGGCCCGGGGGAGCCCGGTCCCGTGGAGTCCGGCCCGCACAGGAGTGCCCCTGCCCGGGCCTCGGCCACGCCCGGCCCCGGGCCCTCGGGGGACGTGCCCTCTGCCCCCTCTTCGCCCGGCGCGCCCGGGGGCCCCGCGCCCTCCGCGCCTGCTTCGAATCCCCCTCCCCCTGCCCCGCCGAAGCCCTGCAAGCCGTTCCTGTTCTGGTGCATCTGACCCGCTGCGCAGGGCATGCCGGCGCGTGCGTTTCGGCTGCGGGCCGCCTGTGGCCGGTCGCGCGGTTCCCCGCGCCCCTTCGGGCGCACCAGGATCGGCTAAGCCCCCAGCATGCGCCTGAGCAGATCCCGCAGGACCGTCCGCTCCTCGGCCGAAAGCTCCGCCAGTGGCTCCCTCGCGAAGTTCAGGGAGTCGCGCAGGTCGGTGGCGGTGGTGAGGCCTTCGGCGGTGGGGGCGGCCAGTTTGACGCGGCGGTCGGCCGGGTCGGGGCGGCGCTCCACCAGGCCGCGCGCTTCGAGGCGGTCGACGATGCCCGTGATGTTCGACGGCTCGCACTTCAGCTTCTGGGCGATCTGCCGCATCGGCATCGGTTCGAGGGCGAGCAGCCCGAGGACCCGCGCCTGCGCGCCGGTGAGGGAGTGCTCGGCGGCGGCCCGCTCGTACTCCTCGTAGTAGCGGCCTACGACCGTGCCGATCAGCTCGACGACTTCGAGGCTCAGGGGATCCATTCGGGGGGCCATACCCCTCAGCCTACCGAGTTACTTGACAATCTCAAATATCCCGGCGCATTGTTCTTTCAGTACCTGAAGTATTCGGGGCGCCCCCGACCCACCGCGCCCCCGTACCCCGTACTCGACGTATCGATCAGCATTTTGCTTCGCAGGAGGACGCACCCCATGGCCACCTCGCCCGCACTCCCCGCCACCAGCCGTGAATGGCACCTTGTCGCCCGCCCGAACGGCTGGCCCGTGCCGTCCGACTTCGCGCTGCGCGAGACCCCGGTCACCGAGCCCGCGCCGGGCCGGATCCTGGTCCGGAACCTCTTCATGTCGGTCGACCCGTACATGCGCGGCCGCATGAACGACGTGAAGTCGTACATCCCGCCGTTCCAGCTGGAGCGGCCGATGGACGGTGGCGCGGTCGGCGAGGTCATCGCCTCGAACGACGAGAAGTTCGCCGTCGGCGACCACGTCCTGCACCAGCTCGGCTGGCGCGAGTACGCCGACCTCGACGCCAAGCACGCCACCAAGGTCGACGGCGAGCTCGCCCCGCTCTCCGCCTACCTCGGCGTCCTCGGCATGCCGGGCCTCACCGCGTACGCCGGTCTCCTGGACGTCGCCTCCTTCAAGGAGGGCGACACCGTGTTCGTCTCCGGCGCCGCCGGTGCCGTCGGCAGCCAGGTCGGCCAGATCGCCCGGCTCAAGGGCGCCTCGCGCGTCATCGGCTCGGCCGGCTCCGACGAGAAGGTCAAGTGGCTCGTGGAGGAGCTCGGCTTCGACGCCGCCTTCAACTACAAGAAGGGCCCGGTCCTGGAGCAGCTGCGCGAGGCCGCCCCCGACGGCATCGACGTCTACTTCGACAACGTCGGCGGCGAGCACCTCGAAGCGGCCATCTCCGTGCTCAACGTGCACGGCCGCGCCACGATCTGCGGCATGATCGCGGGTTACAACGACACCGAGCCCACCCCCGGCCCGCGCAACATGGCCATGATCATCGGCAAGCGGCTCCAGCTCAAGGGCGTCCTGGTCGGCGACCACTACGGCATGCAGCAGCAGTTCGTCGGCGAGGTCGCCGGCTGGCTGGCCTCGGGCGAGCTCAAGTACAACGAGACCGTCGTCGACGGCATCGAGAACGGCGTCGACGCCTTCCTCGGCATGCTGCGCGGCGAGAACACCGGAAAGATGGTCGTCTCCTTCGGCAAGTAGCCCCGACGCCGGTATAAGGCTGCGGCAGGTGGCTCCTCGGCGGGCCGGGGTGCACGGCCTGGAGTGACCCATCGCACACTCCCCCTCGCGGTTTCCGCCATCCGATAAGGTTTTTCCACATCCCGGCGGCCGTGAGGCGCGAGCGGCCGCGAATCCAGGAGGAGCACCCCAGCATGTCCATACAGAAGTCCGAGGTCCTCTACACCGCCGTCGCCACCGCGGAGAACGGCCGCGACGGCCGCGTCTCCACCGATGACGGTCGGCTGGACGTCGTCGTGAACCCGCCGAAGGAGATGGGCGGCAGCGGCGCGGGCACCAACCCCGAGCAGCTCTTCGCCGCCGGCTACAGCGCCTGCTTCCAGGGCGCCCTCGGCGTCGTCGCGCGCAACGAGAAGGCCGACATCTCCGGCTCGACCGTCACCGCGCACGTCGGCATCGGCAAGAACGACGACGGCTTCGGCATCCACGTCGAGATCACCGCGAGCATCCCGAACGTGGACCGCGCGACCGCCGAGGGCCTCATCGAGAAGGCCCACCAGGTCTGCCCGTACTCCAAGGCGACCCGCGGCAACATCACGGTGAACCTCGCCATCGCGTAACCAGCGCCCTTCGAAGGACCGCGCCCCGACAGGCGCGGTCCTTCGCCGTGCCGGCCTCCGTGACCTGCCCGCCGCGCGGGGCCGTTCGCCATGCCGGCCCGCCCGGCCTTCCCGCGGCGCGGGGCCCTTTGTCATGCTGGCCCGCATGACCTTTCCCGAGACGGCCCCGTACGACCACGGCATGCTCGACACCGGTGACGGCAACCTCGTCCACTGGGAAGTCTGCGGAAATCCGGACGGAAAGCCCGCCGTCGTGGTGCACGGCGGGCCCGGATCCGGCGCGGGGCCGTTCTGGCGCCGCTACTTCGACCCGGCCCGTTACCGCGTCGTCCTCTTCGACCAGCGCGGCTGTGGACGCTCCACGCCGCCCGTCAGCGACGCGTCGACCGGTCTCGCCACCAACACCACCCGCCATCTGATCGCGGACATGGAGCAGCTGCGTGAGCACCTCGGCATCACCAAGTGGCTTGTGTTCGGGGGCAGTTGGGGCTCCACGCTCGGCCTGGCGTATGCGCAGACGCACCCGGAGCGGGTCAGTGAGATCGTCCTCTTCTCGGTCGTGACGACCAGCCGCGCCGAAGTGGACTGGATCACCGAGGGCGTCCGGGTCCACTTCCCCGACGCATGGGCCGCCTACCGCGACGCCGCCCAACCCCGCGAGGGCGAGCGGGTGGTCGACGCGTACGCCCGGCTGCTCGCCGACCCCGACCCGGCCGTGCGCGAGGAGGCCGCCCGGAACTGGTGCCGCTGGGAGGACACCCACGTACAGCCGGCGGGCGCCCGGCTCGTGGACGACTTCGGCGATTCGCGGTACGCCGACCCCGCCATCCGCATGACCATCGCCCGCCTCGTCACCCACTACTGGCGGCACGCGGCGTGGCTGGACGAAGGTCAACTCATCGACGGCGTAGGCAAGTTGGCCGGAATCCCGACCGTCCTCATCACCGGAGGGCAGGATCTGAGCTCGCCGCCCGACGCGGCGCGGGCGCTCGCCGCGGGATGGCCGGGCTGCGAACTCCTGGTGATCGACGACGCCGGGCACGGCCTGGGCCCCGGCATGAGCGAGGCTGCCCAGGCGGCGCTCGACCGGTTCGCCGGTTCGCCCGTTGCTGAGTGATTCGGAACCGAGTGATCCGAATGCGCCCCGCTACTGGGCGATCGCCGCGTCGTAGACCGCGCGCGACAGCGGCACGTTCTCCGGGGCGGCGCCGCCCGGGAAGGCGAACCGGCGCCGCGTGTAGCCGTACGCGAGGCCCGAGCGCGGGTCGCCGAAGGCGAGGGAGCCCGCGGCGCCGCTGTGCCCGAACGTGTCCGCGCCCAGCGACGGGTACTCGACGCCGAGCGCCTGGAAGCCGAGGCCGAAGGCGGACGGGCCGCCCAGGACCAGGTCGGTGCCGTGCGAGTGGACGCGGGCGAACTCGGCGACCGTGTCCGGCTTCAGGAGCGGGCCCTGCCCGTTGAAGTCCCCGAGGGCGGCCGCGTACATTCCGGCGATGCCGCGCGCGTTGCCCGAACCGCCCACGGAGGCGGGGCCCTTGGTGAGCGAGGCGGACGAGTTCGCGAAGGCGACCAGGTCGAAGGACGGGTCGGCGCTGGTGTTGAACGCGATCGCCATACGGTTGTAGCGGCCGTTCGGGCTCGCGGCGAGGACGGCCTGCTGCTCGGGCGTCGGGAGCATCGGCAGCACGTCGCGGTAGCGGGACCGCTCGGCCTCGGGCAGGCCGAGGAAGAAGTCCAGGCCGTACGGGGCGCGGACGCGCTCCTCGAAGATCTCCTGGATGGAGCGGCCGGTCGCCCGCCGCACCACCTCACCGGTGAGCGCGCCGATCGCGAGCGCATGGTAGCCGTGGCCCGAGCCGGGCTGCCAGAACGGCCGCTGGCCCGCGAGCCGTTCGGCGACCACGCGGTCGTCGGCCAGCTCCTCCGGGCTGAAGCCGTCGTCCGCGCCGATGACGCCCGAGCGGTGCGAGATGAGCTCCCGCAAGGTCACCGCGCCCTTGCCCTCGGCCGCGAACTCGGGCCAGTAGTGGGCGACTTCGCGGTCCAGGTCGAGTACGCCGTCCTGGACGAGCAGCGCCACCACGAGGTGGGCCGCGCCCTTGGTGGTGGAGAAGACACCGGTCAGCGAGTCCCCGGCGACGTCCCCGGACCACAGGTCCACGACGAGACGGCCGTTCTTGTACGCGGCGAGCTGGGCCGCCGGGTCGTGCTCCTCGCCCGCCACGAACGCGGCGAACTCCTCGCGCACGCCCTCGTAGCCCTCGGCGACGGTGCCCTGCACGGTGGTGGCGTCGGCGCTGGTGTGGGTGCTGGCGTCGGTGCTGATGTCGGTCGACATTGAAGTCCCCCCGGGATCGTTGCTGTTGATGGGCACAACCCATGGGTTAGCGCCCTTCATTCCCGCAGTGCTGAGGAATTTTGGGGCGGCTGGATCTGGCTCTGTAGGGGCCGGATAAGGTCGGTGTCATGCGTGATCTAGGGGTGGGCTTCGGATATCTGGTCAAGGGGCAGCGATGGGCCGCCGGGCACGGCAGATCCCTCGGCACAGGACTGCTGCCCGGTCTCATCACCCTGGTGATGTACGTCGGCGCCCTGGTCGGTCTCGCTTACGGCGCCGACGACTTCGCCGACTGGGCGACACCCTTCGCCGACGGCTGGTCCTCGCCCTGGCTCGGCCTGTTCCGCGGCTGCCTCACCGCCCTGGTCTTCGCGCTCGGCCTGTTCCTCGCCGTGATCTCCTTCACCGCGGTGACCCTGCTCGTCGGCCAGCCCTTCTACGAGAAGCTGTCCGGCGACGTCGACCGGGCCGAGAGCGGCGGCGAGGCCCCCGAGTCGGGCCTCCCGCTCTGGCGCGACCTGTGGATCTCCGCCCGCGACTCGCTGCGCATCCTGGTCAGGGTCGCGTTCTACGGCATCCTGCTCTTCGGCCTCGGCTTCGTCCCGGTGATCGGCCAGAGCGTGATCCCGGCGATCGGCTTCTGCGTCAACGGCTTCTTCCTCGCCGAGGAGCTGACCGCGGTCGCCCTCCAGCGCCGCGGCATGGAACTGCGCCCCCGTCTGGCCCTGCTGCGCTCGCGCCGCCTGCTGACCCTGGGCTTCGGCGTACCGCTCGCCCTCGCCTTCGTGGTCCCGCTGGTCGCGGTGTTCCTCATGCCGGGCGCTGTGGCGGGGGCGACGCTGATGGTGCGGGATCTGCTGGGCGAGTCGTCCGACTCCGACTCCGACTCGGATTCCGGTGACGGCGGCGATGGCGAAGCGAACGGGTCCGGAAGCGGGGACGGCGCCGGTCAAGGACCGGTCCGCATCCCGGAAAGGCCTTGATCCCGGGGGTGGTCGCGGTCAGAGCCTGTGTCTGAACTGGTGTTCGCGGCGGTCGCCGTGGTGAGCAAGACGCTGGCGGTCGTCTGGCGGCAGTGATGTTCTTCAGCGCCGGGGCCTCGGTGCCGTCAACTCCCTTGCTGTTTCCCTCAGTTGGGCCAGGAAGGCGGCCGTCGCGGGGGAGGGGCTCAGGCCGCGCGGGGTCGCCGCGTAGACCGCACGGTGGGGTACGTCGTCGGGGTGGACGGTGACCAGGGTGATGTCGGCGCGTACCGCATCGGCGGCCAGTGCGGGCAGCAGGGTCACGCCGAGCCCAGCCGCGACGAAGCCCTGCTTGGCGATCCAGTCCTGCACGACGTACGCGGTGCGCGGCCGGAAGCCCGACTCGGCGGCGGGCCGCATCAGGGTGTCCTCGGGCCGCGCCGACCCGGCCACCCACTCCTCGTCCGCGAGCTCGGCGAGCCGCAGCTCCCTTCTGCCCGCGAGCCGGTGGCCCGCGGGCAGGGCGACGTACATGGGCTCGTCGAGGAGGTGGTGCAGGGTGCAGCCCTCCAGGCTCCGGCCCGCCGTGTCGCTGACCACGGCCACATCGAGGTCCCCGGCGGCGAGCAGTCGCAGATGCTTGCCCGAAGAGCCTTCCGTGCGGGCCACCTCGACGCGTGGGTGCAGCGCACGGAACGCGGCCAGCGTGCGGGGCAGGAGCGCCGCGTCCGCGGTCGGGAACGCGCCGACCCTCAGGAGCCCGCCGTCCAGGGTGCGCAGCGCGTCGAGCTCCGCGCGGGCCGCCGCGAGCCGGTCCCGTACGGCCTCGGCGTGCGGAAGCAGCACCCGCCCGGCCTCGGTGAGCCGGACGCCGCGGGGCAGCCGGTCGAACAGGGCCACCCCCAACTCGCCCTCAAGCGACTGCACTTGGCGCGATACGGCCGACTGGGTGTAGCCGAGCGCGGTCGCGGCCGAGGTGAAGGACCGGTCGGCGGCGACCCGCAGGAACACCTCGTACAAGCTATGCGTATGGGGCATGGCAGCCATGCTAGACATTCGCTTGTCTCATGTCAGGGTGCCTCATAGCGTCGAAGTCATGACACTGAAGATCGCTTTTCTCGGGCTCGGCGGCATGGGTACGCCGATGGCCACCCGGCTGCTCGCCGCGGGCCACCCGCTGACCGTCTGGAACCGTACGCCCGCCAAGGCCGAGGCCCTGGCGGCCCGGGGGGCGGCCGTCGCGGCCACTCCCGCCGACGCGGTCCGCGAGGCCGATGTCGTCATCAGCATGCTCGCCGACCCGGCGGCCGTGACGGCGGTCGTGGACAGCGCGGCACCCCAACTGCGGCCGGGTGCCCACTGGTTGGAGATGTCGACGATCGGCCCCGACGCCGTACGCGATCTCGCCGACCGCCTGCCCGACGGCGTGACGCTGCTCGACGCACCGGTCATGGGCAGCGTCGACAAGGCGGCCGCGGGGGAGCTCGGCATTCTGGTGGGCGGCGACGCGGACGGGGTCGAGGCGCTGCGGGGGGTTCGGGGCGCAGCCCGGGTGCTGACCGCACCGACCCTGCTTAGGGGCGCGGGGAACTGCGCAAGTGCCCCCCACGCGGGGCGGAAGGGGCGCCGCGCTGGGCCGAGTCCTCCGGACAGGCACCCCCGATCGCCGCGCCCACGTGCGCAAATGGCATGATCTGGCCGTCATGACGAATGCCCGGTCGCCCCTGCGCACCCTGCGGGCCGCGATGTTCGCGGCGTTGTGCGTCGCTTTGGCGGCTGTGGGGCATTCGTCCATGTCTGGGCATGACATTCCGATCCCCGTGCTCCTCGCCGCCTTCGTCGCCACGTGCGTGGTCGCCTGGTGCGCGGCCGGACGGCAGCGCGGGGTCGCCGCCATCGCGGGCGGGCAGGTCGCGGCCCAGGGTGCCTTGCACGTCCTCTTCGCCAAGACCCAGCCGATGGCCGGGATGCCCGGCATGGCACACGCATCGGAGCCGATGCCCATGCCCATGCCCATGCCCATGCCGACGATGACGTGCGGGATGCGGTACGCCCACCTCATGCCGGACCCGCCCGACAGCCATGCGATGCATGACATGCACGACATGCCCGGTATGGCTGGGATGGCGGGCATGGACTCCATGGCCGGGGCCGCCGGCCAGGCGCACGCCATGGCCGTGGACGCTGCCGCCCACACCATGTCCGGCGGCATGCTCGCCGCCCACCTCCTGGCCGCCCTGATCTGCGGGATCTGGCTCTGGCGCGGCGAGGCCGCCGCGTTCCGGCTCGCCCGGGCCGTCGGCGCGCTCGGCGTTCTCGCCACGCGACCGCTGCGCCGCGCCCTCGCTCTCGTACGCACCTGCGTGCCCGCGCCGCCCCGGCCCGTCCGCAGGCCGCGCCCGCACCACCGTCCGCGCCCGAGGCTGCGCGGTGCGGTGCACAGCCATGCCTTCATCCGGCGGGGGCCGCCGGCCCGGGAACTCACCCGAGCCACGGCCCCCGGCCGACTCGCCTTCGCCTGATCCGGCGCGGGGCGTGGCCAGGGGTCCCTTCACCCATGCCCACGCCGATCGTCAGGATTCAGAATCCTCATGTCCGTCGACACCTCGTCCGACATCCCATCGCGGGAAACCGCACCCCCCACTCCCCAACGGCCCTCCATCTGGGCCGCACTTCGCCCCCTCGTCCTGCGGCTGCACTTCTACGCGGGCGTCCTGGTGGCCCCGCTCCTCTTCGTGGCCGCCGTCACCGGCCTGCTGTACGCGCTGTCCTTCCAGGCCGAGAACGTCCTGTACCGGCACGAACTGCGGGTCCCCGTGGGCGAGACCACCCAGCCGCTCACCGCGCAGGTCGCCGCCGCGAAGGCCGCCCACCCCGAGGGCTATGTGACGGCCGTCTGGCCCTCGCCCGAGGAAGGCGCCACCACCCGCGTCCTGATGAAGGCCCCGGGCCTCGCCGAGGACGAGTCCCTGGCCGTCTTCGTGAACCCGTACACCAGTGAGGTACGCGGCGCCCTCGCCAGCACCGGAAGCTCGGGCGCGCTGCCGCTGCGCAGCTGGCTCTCCTCCTTCCACGCCGACCTCAAGCTCGGCGAGGTGGGACGCAACTACAGTGAATTGGCGGCCAGTTGGCTCTGGGTTGTCGCCCTCGGCGGGCTCGCGCTGTGGGTCGGCCGGCGCAGGCGGGCCCGGCTCCTTCGCCCCGAGCGCGGGCTCACCGGCCGCCGTCGCACCCTGTCCTGGCACGGCTCGGTCGGCCTCTGGGCGGTGGTCGGACTGGTACTGCTCTCCGCGACCGGCCTCACCTGGTCGCGGTACGCGGGCGAGAACATCGCCGACCTCAAGGACCGGCTCGGCGGCGCCACCCCCACCGTCGCGGCGGCGACCACGGGCGGCATGAGCGGGGGTCACGAGCACCACGAGGGCATGGTCATGCCGCCCGCCGCGCCCTCCACGCTCACCCTGGACCAGGTCGCCGAGACCGCCCGCGAACAGGGAGTACGGGCCAGCATCCAGATCAGCCTGCCCAGCGCGGGCAAGGGATTCGTGGTGCGCGAGCGCGACACCGAGTTCCCCGTGCACCTCGACTCGGTCGCCATCGACCCCGCCGACGGCAAGGTCATGGACGTGCTGCGCTTCTCCGACTACCCGGTCCTCGCCCAGCTGACCCGGTTCGGCATCGACGCGCACATGGGCGTCTTCCTGGGCCTGCCCAACCAGCTCGCCCTGGCCGTCCTCGCCCTGGCGCTGATGGCGCTCACCGTCTGGGGCTACCGCATGTGGTGGCAGCGCAGGCCCACCAAGGGGCGCACGCTCGGCGTCGGCCGCCCGCAGCCGCGGGGCGCTTGGCGCAAGGTGCCGCTGCCGGTGCTGCTTCCGCTCGCGGCGGTGACGGCGCTGGTCGGCTGGTTCGTCCCGCTCCTCGGGATCAGCCTGCTGGCGTTCCTGGCCGTCGACGGGCTGCTCGGCCTGCGCGGCCGTAAGAAGGCCGTAACGCCGTAACAGGTCGCGCCCCAGGTCCTGAACTCCCTTGGGCCCGCGCGCAGTTGATGCGCGCGGGCCTCCCGGGGGGCGGGGCTACTCCGCCGCCACCCGCACGATCGCCCGCATCTGCGCCACGATGTCCAGCCGGTTGCGTACGAACTGAGGGTCCGTCACCGTGCCCGTCTCCGGGTCGGTGTTGCCCGGACCGAACTGCAGGACCGGGGTGTGCACATGGCCGCCCGGGATGCTCAGGCCCAGGCGGTCGCGGAGCAGGGTGGCCCGGTAGGCGATCTCGTTGGAGAGGTAGTCGCCGCCGCCCCCGGCCCGCGCGGTGGAACCCGGGGTCGGCCCGTCGGGGCGGTCCACCGGGGCCGTCGCGCCGGCCGGGATCTCGGTGACGTCGGTGTGGTCGTACACCGGGAAGCGGCCGGTGTGCGCGGCCACGATGTCCTTGTACGGCAGGGTCGTTGAGGTCCACTGCGGCTGGGTCGCCGGGTCGTTCACCGGGACCTGCCCAGTGCTTGACGCGTTGTCGTTGTCGGGGAACCCGCCCCGCCAGGCCCCGTTGAACCGCTCGACGTCGATGCGGCCCACCCGGCCCTGGCTCACCGTCGTGAAAGCGTCCACCTTCGGCAGCACCGGCGCGAGGGCCTTTTCGACCACCCCGTCCGCGAAGTCCTGCCAGCGCACCGGGAAGGTGACCGTCTCGATCCGGGCGAGCTGCCCGTCGGCGGTACGGATCCAGGTGCCGTCCAGGGCCAGCGCGGTCGCCCCCGACGGGTTGCTGATCCGGATGTCCCTGTCCAGTGTGAAGGGGTCGAAGCCGGTCAGCAGGATCCGCTTGAAGCCCTTGCCCTCGGGATAGTCGACGGTGTTCTGGCCGCGCGAGGTCTGCTCCAGGCGGTCCATGAGCTTGGCGCGGTCGGCCTCCGGGAGGCCGAACTCCGGCTCCCAGAGCCGGAGTTCACGGGTGAGGCCGAGCCGGGCCCAGTACAGCGGCCGGTCGTCGTCGCGGCTGAGGTCGCCGCCCGCGGGGCCGCGCCCCTGCACCCGGTCCACCGCCCGCCGCCACAGCCGCGTCCCCTCGCGCTCGACGAGCCGCTCGGCCGCACCGTAGGACCGGGTGGCCGCGAGCTTCCGCGTGAACTCCGGTGCCACGTCGGCGAATCCACTGCGGGCCAGGATCTCCTTCGGCACCGCCCCGTCGAGGCGCTGCTCCTCGACGGTGGCCTGCCGGGGCGCGGTCGCGGCCTGTGCGGGGGCCGGGCCGAGCACCGTACAGAACGTCATCGCCGCACCCGCAAAGGCGAGCCGCCCCACCCGTACACGTCGTCGCACCACAGATCCTTCCGTCGAAGACCGGTCGCGCCCAGTATTCGCAAGGAAGTCCTGTGTGGATAGAGGGACTTATGAGGCGTCCTTCCCGTCAGTGTCGTCCGTGCTCCCGAGCAGCGCCACGAAGTCGTGGAAGGCGGCCGCCATGTCCACCGAGTCCGGGTCGAGCAGCCACTGGTACTGGAGGCCGTCCATCACCGCGACGAGCAGCGGCGCCGCCCGCTCCGGGGTGAGCCCGCCGGGCAGCCGGTCGCCGAACTCGGCGCGCAGCACGCCCGCCATCTCCTCGCGCACCTGCGCGTAGCGGCGGGTGAAGAACGGGCGGGCCGGATGGCCGTCGGTCACCGATTCGCCGAGCAGCGCCGAGAACGTCTGGACGATGCCGGGCCGCATCGCGTTGTACTCGACCAGAGAGGCGAGCAGCTCCAGGCGCCAGCCGTCGGCCGAGGTGCGCAGACCGCCGGTGTCCCACTGGTCCCGCTCCTTCAGTACGGCGACGAGCAGGGCCTCCTTCGTGGGGAAGTAGTGGAGCAGGCCCTGCTGAGTGAGGCCGACGCGCTCGGCGACCGCGCCGAGGGAGGCGCCCCGGTAGCCGCGTTCCGCGATGACCTCCAGGGCGGCGCGGAGGATGTCCGCCCGCCGCTCCTCGCTTCTGGCGCTCCTGGTCCTCGCCATGTCTGCCCCCGCTCCGTGCCGGTCCGTCGGTGTTCCGAGAGGACCGTACGGCATCCTATTATCACGGAAAAATAACTAACCCTACCGCTCTACAGGTAGACCGGTCACCATGGTGCCACGAGCGGACTTCTACGAGGAGGTACGGCCATGGCAGGCGCACCCGATTCCACGCCCGACTACAGCGAGGCCGTGGAGACGGCCCTCGGCAAGCTCGATCCCGAGGCCAAGACCCGGCTGCTCGCCGGGCAGGACATGTGGTCGCTGCCCGCGCTTCCGGAGATCGGGCTCGGCTCGCTCGTGATGTCCGACGGCCCGATCGGAGTGCGCGGGGTCCGCTGGACCGCCGGCGACCCCTCGATCGCCCTGCCGTCGCCGACCGCGCTCGCCGCCACCTGGGACCCGGCACTCGCCCGCCGGGCCGGCACGCTGCTCGCCCAGGAGGCCCGCCGCAAGGGCGTCCACGTGCTGCTCGCGCCGACCGTGAACCTGCACCGCTCACCGCTCGGCGGCCGGCACTTCGAGTGCTACTCCGAGGACCCCTACCTCACCGGCGAGATCGCCTCCGGCTACGTGGCAGGCGTCCAGGGCGGCGGCGTCGGCACCACCGTCAAGCACTTCGTGGCCAACGACGCCGAGACCGACCGCTTCACCGTCGACAACGTCATCGCCCCGCGCCCGCTGCGCGAGCTGTATCTCGCCCCCTTCGAGGCCATCGTCGAAAACGCCCGCCCCTGGGGCATCATGGCCGCGTACAACCAGGTCAACGGCGTGACGATGACCGAGCACCGCCACCTCCAGAACGAGGTCCTGCGCGGCGAGTGGGGCTTCGACGGGTTCATCGTGTCCGACTGGATGGCCGCCCGCTCGACCGTCGGCGACATCCTCGGCGGGCTCGACGTCGCGATGCCGGGCCCGAAGACCGTGTACGGCGAGGCGCTGGCCGCCGCCGTCCGCAAGGGCGTCGTCGACGAGGCGGTCGTCGACGACGCGGTGCGCAACGTGCTGCGGCTCGCCGCCCGCGTCGGCATCCTCGACGGCGTCGACGGCGCCGTCACCGAACTCCCCGCCGCCGTCGACGGCCAGGCCCTCGCCCGCGAGGTCGCCCGCCGCGCCTTCGTCCTCGTACGCAACGAACGCGCCACCCTGCCCATCGACCCGGCCCGCGTCCGCAAGGTGGCGCTGATCGGCGCCGCCGCGCGCGACGCCCGCGTCCTCGGCGGCGGCTCGGCGACCGTGTTCCCCGAGCGCGTCGTCTCCCCGCTCATCGGCCTCACCGCGGCCCTGCCCGAGGGCGCCCTGACGTATGCGGTCGGCGCCGACCCGAGCGACGAACTCGCCCCCGCGGAGCAGGGGTTCGAGCTCCGAGCCGTCTGCCGCGACGCCGCGGGCGACGTCCTCGGTACGGGGTCTCTGCCCAACGGCCAGGTGCAGTGGATCGGCGACGACCTGCCCGCCGGGGTGACCCACGAGACGCTGCACTCCGTGGAGGTCACCGGCACCTTCACCCCGCGCGAGAGCGGCGAGCACACCTTCGGCACGCGGGGCATCGGCGCGTACACGCTCACGGTCGGCGGCCGCCTCCTGTGGGACGGCACCCAGTCGATGAGCTCGGCCTCCGACCCGTTCGAGGCGTTCTTCGGTGCCCCCGCCGAACGCGGCCGCGCCCGCCTCACCGAGGGCGTACCCGTCGAGGTGTCCCTGCGGCACACCGTGCACAAGAGCGCCGACGCCCCGCTCACCGCCGTGATGTTCTCGCTCACCCACCTGGGACCGCGGCGCGACGCCGACGAGCTGATCGCCGAGGCCGTCGAGGCCGCACGGTCCGCCGAGCTCGCCGTGGTGGTGGTCGCCACCACCGACCGCGTCGAGTCCGAGGGCTTCGACCGCCGCGACCTGCGGTTGCCCGGCCGCCAGGACGACCTGGTACGCGCCGTCGCCGCCGCCAACCCGAACACCGTAGTGGTCGTCAACTCCGGGTCACCGGTGGAACTCCCGTGGCGGGACGACGTCGCGGCGGTGCTCCTGAGCTGGTTCCCCGGCCAGGAGGGCGGCGCCGCCCTCGCCGACGTCCTCCTCGGCCACGCGGAGCCCGGCGGCCGCCTCCCCACCACCTGGCCGGCCGAACTCACCGACGCCCCGGTCACCGAGGTCCGCCCGACGGAGGGTCAACTCCCTTATCAGGAAGGCCTGTTCATCGGCTACCGCGCCTACGACCGGGCCGAGGTGACACCCGCCTACCCCTTCGGACACGGGCTCGGCTACACGAGCTGGGAGTACGAATCCTTGGAGGCGACCCCCGCCCACGCCAAGGTCCGCGTCCGCAACACGGGTACGCGCACCGGCCGCGAGACCATCCAGATCTACCTGGCACCGGTTGCCGACGCGGTGTCGCGGCCGGTGCGGTGGCTGGCCGGGTTCGCCTCGGTGGAGGCCGCGCCCGGAGACTCGGCCGAGGTCGAAATCCCCCTGCGCAGGCGGTCGTTCGAGATCTGGGACGAGCTCGCGGGGGCGTGGAGCTTCATCCCGGGCCAGTACGAGGTGCGGGCCTGCCACTCCCTGGCGGACGTTCGACTCAGCGCGACGCTGGGGGTGTGAGGGGCGCTCCGCGGGGGTGCGATCATTTGGGTGCGGGCCGCTGTGGCTGATCGCGCAGTTCCCCGCGCCCCCAACCCCTCCTTCGGCCTCGGGCCGTGCGTGGTGCTCGCGCAGTTCCCCGCGCCCCTAACAGTGCCGGGTACAGGCGTCTTCAGCCCGTCCGGCGTTTGAGGACGAGCGCCCTTAAGGCGCCTCCGGGGTCTGGGGCGGAGCCCCAGGGTCAGTCGGCTGCCGTCACCTTTCCGTACGCGATCTCCGCCAAGCGGCCTTGCCCGTCCTTGCTCGGGTGGAACCAGTCCCACGGGCTCAGCTGGTCTCCGCCGAAGTCGTAGTCGAAGACCGCGCCGCCGTCGTAACGGCAGGCGCGGTCCTTCGCACACACCTCTTTGAGGACCTTGTTGTACGACACCACCCGGTCGTAGACCTCGGTGCGCCGCTCGGTCGCGACCGCGCCCAGGTCGTCGGCGTCGGCCAGCATCGACTGGCAGATGCCCAGCTTCCAGATCTGCTTGCCCACCGAACTGACGCGGCCGGTCGACCACAGCCGCTTCAGATCGGGCACGCTCGACACGTACACCTGCGACTTCGGGGACACCGCGCGCAACCGCCGCAGCGACGCCTCGAACTCCGCGCGGAAGGTGTTCACCGGCGTCATGTCCGCGACGTCCGCGCGGCAGGCGTCGTTCGCACCCGCCATCACCGTGACCAGACCCGGGTGCTGGACCCCGGCCCGGTCCATCTGGGCCGGCAGATCGGCCATCCTGGCGCCGGTCTTCGCGAAGTTCCAGCTGTTGGCGGGGGCCGCCGGGCCGAGGAGGCGGACCGCGAGCGAGTCGACCCGGGCGTCGCTGCCGGTCGCCCAGGAGACCTCCGGGCAGTCGGCGAGCACCGTACAGGCGTCGAAGCCGCGGGTGATCGAGTCGCCCACCGCGGCCACCGACTTCGGGCTGCGGTCCCAGGCGGGGGAGGGGCTGGGCGAGGGCTTCTTCGAGGCGGACGGGCTCGCGGCCGCTGTGCCGCCACCGGACTCGCAGCCGGTGGTCAGGGCGAGGGCGGCGGCCGCGAACAGGGCGGCGGTGGTACGGAAGCGACGGCTCCGGCGGCTGTCCTGCATCCCGGGTCCCCCTCCGTGCGGCGGTCGTTCGGCTCTCGCGGCGTCCTCGCGAGTGAAAGCTTGGTGTTCGAAGGCGCTCCGACCGACATTACGACACCCTTGGCACAGCTCCGCGCGGTAGCTTTGGCCCGTCCAGCCAGAGGAACCACGCCAGACTGCTCCGGTAAATTACATCACGTCACATACTGTCCCATTTCAGGAGATTAGCTCCCGATGCTGTTTACTGTTGAACCCAGGGGCAGAATGTCAGGTGCTGTCCTGACCGGGAACGGCAGGGGCGCGAGGCCGCTGGGGAAGGCGAACCTCGAACCGCACTGGAGGTCCCGGTGACGACACGTGGAGTTCTCTACGTCCACTCCGCCCCGCGCGCGCTCTGCCCGCACGTCGAATGGGCGGTGGCCGGCGTCCTGGGGGTGCGCGTCCAGCTCGACTGGATCCGCCAGCCCGCATCGCCCGGCACGTGGAGAGCCGAATTCTCCTGGCGGGGCGAACCCGGCACCGCCTCCAAACTGGCCTCCGCGCTACGCGGCTGGCACCTGCTGCGCTTCGAGGTCACGGCCGAGCCCTGCGCCACGGCGGAGGGCGAGCGCTACAGCGCCACGCCCGACCTCGGCATCTTCCACGCCGTCATCGGCATCCACGGCGACATCATGATCCCGGAGGACCGGCTGCGCGCCGCCCTCGCCCGTTCCGTCCAGGGCGAGACCGACCTGGAGGCCGAGATCGCCAAGCTCCTCGGCAAACCGTGGGACGACGAGCTGGAGCCCTTCCGCTACGCGGGAGAGGGCGCCCCGGTCCGCTGGCTGCACCAGGTCGTCTGACCCACGCCTGGTGAACCGCTGACCCACGCCTGGTGAACCGCGTACGCGAAAGGCCCCACCGACGACGGTGGGGCCTTCTCAGCTGCGTACGGGGTCCGCTCAGACCGAGCGGAAGGCGAGCACCACGTTGTGGCCGCCGAAGCCGAACGAGTTGTTGATCGCGGAGATCGAACCCTCGGGCAGCTTGCGGGGCTCGCTGCTCACCAGGCCCGGGTCGACCTCGTCGTCGAGCTCGTCGACGTTGATGGTCGGCGGGGCCGTGCGGTGGTACAGGGCGAGGACCGTGGCGACGGTCTCGATGCCGCCCGCACCGCCGAGGAGGTGGCCGGTCATCGACTTCGTCGCGGAGATCGCCACGTGGTCCAGGTCGTCGCCGAGGACCTTGCGCAGCGCCTTGATCTCGGCGATGTCGCCCTGCGGGGTCGACGTGGCGTGCGCGTTGAGGTGAACCACCTCGGACGGCTTCAGGTCCGTCGAGTCGAGCAGGTTCTGCACCGCCGCGGCGACGCCCCGGCCGGTCGGCTCGGGCTGCGCGATGTGGTGGCTGTCGGCCGAGAGGCCCTGGCCGAGCACCTCGCAGTAGACGCGGGCGCCGCGCTGCTTGGCGTGCTCGGCGGACTCCAGGACCACCACGCCGGCGCCCTCGCCCAGGACGAAGCCGTCACGGGCCTTGTCGTAGGGGCGCGAGGCCTGCTCGGGGTGGTCGTTGTTCTTGGACATCGCCATCATGTTGGCGAACGCCGCGATGGGCAGCGGGTGAATGGCCGCCTCGGTGCCGCCGGCGACCACGATGTCGGCGCGGCCGGTGCGGATCATCTCGACGGCGTACCCGATGGCCTCGGCACCCGAGGCACACGCGGAGACGGGGGTGTGGACGCCCGCGCGGGCGTTCACCTCAAGGCCGACGTTGGCCGACGGGCCGTTCGGCATGAGCATGGGCACGGTGTGCGGGGAGACGCGGCGTACGCCCTTCTCCTTCAGCACGTCGTACTGGTCGAGCAGGGTGGTGACACCGCCGATGCCCGACGCGATGACCGTGCCGAGCCGCTCCGGAGTGATGCCCGCCTCGTCGCCCGCCGGGGCGGTGAAGCCCGCGTCCGCCCAGGCCTCCTTGGCCGCGATCAGCGCGAACTGCGCCGAGCGGTCCAGCTTGCGGGCCAGCGGGCGGGGCAGCACCTCGCTCGGGTCGACCGCGGCCGGGGCCGCGATCCGGACCGGCAGTTCGGCGAACCGCTCACCCTCCAGGGCGCGGACACCGGAGCGTCCCGCCAGCAGACCCTCCCAGGTCGAGGCGGTGTCGCCACCCAGCGGTGTGGTTGCGCCGATACCGGTGACGACCACGGTGCGATTGGTCGAACTCACAGGAAGTTTCTCCACGTGTGTAAGGGACGTGAATCAGCGGCGCCACCGCTGGGTGGCAGCCCGAATTCAGGTCCTGAATCAGGCCTGGTGCTTCAGGATGTAGCTGGCGGCGTCGCCAACGGTCTTGAGGTTCTTGACGTCCTCGTCCGGGATCTTGACGTCGAAGCGCTCTTCGGCGGCGACGACGACCTCGACCATGGACAGCGAGTCGACGTCCAGGTCGTCGGTGAAGGACTTGTCCAGCTGGACGTCCTCGACCGGGATACCAGCGATCTCGTTGACGATCTCGGCGAGACCCTCGACGATCTCTTCCTGCGTGGCGGCCATGTTGGCGCTCCTTCGGTGTTAATGCTTCGAATTACGGGCTTCCGGAAGATCCGGAGTGCCTAGGGGAGGGTAACGACCGTCGCGGCGTACACGAGACCCGCCCCGAAGCCGATGACGAGCGCGGTGTCGCCGCTCTTCGCCTGTCCGGTCGCCAGGAGCCGCTCCATTGCGAGCGGGATCGAGGCGGCCGAGGTGTTGCCGGTGGTCTCCACGTCACGGGCGACCGTGACGTGGTCCGGCAGCTTGAGAGTCTTCACCATCGAGTCGATGATCCGCATGTTGGCCTGGTGCGGAATGAAGACGTCCAGGTCGTCCGGGCTGATCCCGGCCGCGTCCAGCGCCTGCTGGGCGACCTTCGCCATCTCGAACACGGCCCAGCGGAAGACCGCCTGGCCCTCCTGCGTGATCGCGGGGAACTTGCCCGAGCTGTCGTACTCGGTCCACGGCACGGTCTGCTTGATGGTCTCCGACTTGTCGCCCTCGGAACCCCAGATGGAGGGGCCGATGGCCGGCTCGTCCGAGGGGCCCACGACGACCGCGCCCGCGCCGTCGCCGAACAGGAACGCGGTGGCACGGTCCTGGAGGTCGGTCAGGTCGCTGAGCCGCTCCACGCCGATGACCAGGACGTACTCCGCGGAACCCTCGACGATCATGCCCTTGGCCAGGGTCAGACCGTAGCCGAAGCCCGCGCAGCCCGCCGAGATGTCGAAGGCGGCCGCCTTGCCGGTGCCCAGCTTGTCGGCGATCTCCGTCGCCACGGCCGGGGTCTGCTTGAAGTGCGACACGGTGGAGACGATCACGCCGCCGATCTGCTCGGCGGAGATGCCGGCAGCCGCGATCGCCTTGCCCGAGGCCTCGATCGACATCGCGGCCACGGTCTCCTCGGGGGAGGCCCAGTGGCGGGTGGCGATGCCGGAACGCGAACGGATCCACTCGTCTGAGGAGTCGATCGTCTCCAGGATCACCTCGTTGGGCACCACCCGCACGGGACGGTAGCCGCCCACGCCCATGATGCGCGCGTACGGGGCGCCCTTGCTGGGCCGGATCTTCGACATGGCTCTCGGCTCCTTAGGCGGATGCATGCTCGGCGATGAGCTCGCGAGCCGCGTCGAGGTCGGCGGGGGTCTTCAGGGCGACGGTCTTCACACCCGGCATCGCGCGCTTGGCGAGCCCGGTCAGGGTGCCGCCCGGGCACAGCTCGACCAGCGCCGTCGCACCCAGCTCCTTGAAGGTCTCCATGCACAGGTCCCAACGGACCGGATTGGAGACCTGGTTGACCAGGCGGGCCACGATCTCCTGGCCACTCGCCACGGTCTTGCCGTCCGCGTTCGAGACGTACGTGACCTTCGGGTCGGCGATGGCGAGCGACTTGGCCGCCTCGTCGAGGGCCGCCACGGCCGGAGCCATGTGGTGCGTGTGGAAAGCGCCGGCGACCTTCAGGGCCACCACGCGGCGCACGCCCTCGGGCTTGTCGGCCTCCAGGGCGGCGAGCTGCTCGGCGGTGCCGGCGGCCACGATCTGGCCCGCGCCGTTCACGTTCGCCGGCGTCAGGCCCAGCTTCTCCAGGTGCGGCAGCACGTTCTCGGGCTCGCCGCCGAGCAGCGCGGCCATCCCGGTCGGCGTGACGGCGGCGGCCTCGGCCATGCCCAGGCCCCGCTTGCGGACGAAACCGAGCGCGGCCTCCTCGGAGAGGACACCCGCGAAAGCGGTGGCGGTGATCTCGCCGACGCTGTGCCCGGCGACGGCCCCCGGGGCGATGTCACCCAGGGCGGCGGCGGACAGCAGACCGGCGGCGACCAGCAGCGGCTGGGCCACGGCGGTGTCGCGGATCGCGTCGGCGTCCGCCTGCGTGCCGTAGTGGACGAGGTCAAGACCAATGGCGTCCGACCACGCGGCGAGCCGGTCGGCCGCGCCGGGGAGGTCGAGCCAGGGGGTCAGGAAGCCGGGCGTCTGAGCGCCTTGGCCGGGAGCGACGAGTACGAGCACTCTCACACTCTCTCTTGTGGACGGCTCCGCACGCCCGTGGGGACAGGGACGAAGAACCGTCGGGGGAATTGTGGGTGTCCGACAAAAGTCTAGGACTGCGAATCTCCGTCGGCCAGACGCCCCAGGATCAGCGCGATCCTCAGCGTGAACGCGGAACGCACGTCGGACGGCGACCAGCCGGTGACGTCCGTCACACGTCGGAGCCGGTAGCGAACGGTATTGGGGTGGACGAACAACATCCGGGCCGCGCCCTCCAGACTGCTCGCCTGCTCCAGATAAACACTCAAGGTTTCCAGGAGCGCCGAGCCCGCCTCCTCCAGCGGTCTGTAGATCTCCTCCACCAGCTGCTCGCGCGCGGCAGGATCCGACGCGATCGCCCGCTCCGGCAGCAGATCGTCCGCGAGAGCCGGCCGGGGTGCGTCCTGCCAGGCCGAACACGCCTTCAGGCCGGCCGCCGCCGCCTGCGCGGAACGGGTCGCGGCCAGCAGGTCCGGGACGACGGGGCCCGCGACGACGGGACCCGCGGCATACGGCCCGATCAGGCTCTTCGCCACCTGCAGCGGGTTGTCGCTGCCGCCCGCGATGACGACCAGCCGAGACCCGAGCACCCCGGTGAGCACCTGGAGCTTGGCGTGCCGGGCGGCCCGCCGGATCGCCTCCACGGTCAGCTCGCTGTCGCCGTCCGGCGCCGTACCGAGCACGACACACACGTGCTCCGGCGAGTTCCAGCCAAGAGCCGCTGCCCGCGACACGGCGCCCTCGTCGGCCTCGCCGGACAGCACCGCGTTGACGACGAGCGACTCCAGACGGGCGTCCCACGCGCCGCGGGCCTCGGCGGCCTGCGCGTACACCTGGGCCGTCGCGAAGGCGATCTCGCGGGCGTACACGAGCAGCGCCTCGCGCAGGATCGACTCGTCGCCCGGCGCCGCGACCTCCTCGATCGCGGTCTCCATGACCTCGATGGTGGTGCGCACCATCTCGACGGTCTGCCGCAGCGTGATGGCCCGCGTCAGCTCGCGCGGGGCCGTGCCGAAGACGTCGGTCGAGATCGCCTGCGGCGTCTCGGGATGCCGGAACCACTCGGTGAACGCGGCGATACCGGCCTGGGCGACCAGACCGATCCACGACCGGTTCTCCGGCGGCATCGCCCGGTACCACGGCAGCGTCGCGTCCATGCGGGCGATCGCGTTCGCGGCGAGCCGCCCCGAGGACTGCTCAAGACGCTTCAGGGTCGCGGCATGCGGATGGGCATTCTTCGCGGGATGTACGGGATCGGGTGCTGGCACGGGGACAAGACTGCCTTATCGGGAACCCCGCCCGCCGGGCCGGGTCTACGGTGGTGGGCGTGATTTCTGTCAGGCGCGGCGACGAGCGCTACCGGGGCGGCGACCCGGGCGCCGGTATCGAGTCCCTGCACGCCTTCTCCTTCGGCCGGTTCTACGACCCGGACAACCTCCGCTTCGGGCCGGTCCTCGCCTGCAACGAGGAGCGGCTCGCGCCCGGCGCGGGCTTCGACGAGCACCCGCACAGCCACACCGAGATCCTCACCTGGGTCATCGAGGGCGAGCTCACCCACCGCGACTCGGCCGGCCACACCACGGTGGTGCGCCCCGGCGACGTGCAGTGCCTGAGCTCCGCGGGCGGCATGCGGCACGAGGAGCGGAACGGTGGCGAGACCCCGCTGGTCTTCCTCCAGATGTGGCTCGCGCCGAAGAAGCCCGGCGGCGAGCCCGCGTACGACATCGTGCGCGGCATCGCCGACTCCACTCCCTACGCGGTGCTCCCGGCGGGCGTCCTGCTGTACGTCCGCCGCCTCGCGCCCGGCGAGCGCACCGCCGTCCCGGACGCGCCCGGCGTGTACGTCCATGTCGTACGCGGCCGGGTGCACCTGGCCAAGGAGGAGCTTCGGCCGGGCGACTCGGCGCGGATCACCGGGGCGCTCGGCCTGGAGCTGACGGCGGACGACGGCGCCGAGGTGCTGTTCTGGGAGTTCAGCTCCGTGTGAATTCGGCCAGGACCGTGTCGGTGAACACCGGCCACGCCTCGGCGGCCCAGGGCCCGAACGCGCGGTCCGTCAGGGCGACGCAGGCGAGGCCCGCGTCCGGGTCGATCCACAGGAACGTACCGGACTGGCCGAAGTGGCCGAAGGTGCGCGGCGAGGACGAACTGCCCGTCCAGTGGGGGGACTTGGAGCCGCGGATCTCGAAGCCGAGGCCCCAGTCGTTGGGGTTCTGGTGGCCGTAGCCGGGCAGCACGCCCTTGAGGCCCGGGTACTGCACGTGCATCGCCTCGGCGACCGTGGCCGGGTGGAGCAGCTGCGGTGCCTGCACCTCCGCCGCGAACCTCGCGAGGTCCTCGACGGTGGAGACGCCGTCCTTGGCGGGCGAGCCCTCCAGGATGCTGGACGTCATGCCGAGCGGCTCGAACACCGCCTGGCGTACGTAGTCGGCGAAGGGGATGCCCGACTGCTTGGCGATGTGGTCGCCGAGCACCTCGAACCCGGCGTTGGAGTAGAGCCTGCGTTCGCCGGGCGGCGCCATCACCTTGTGCTCGTCGAAGGCGAGCCCCGAGGTGTGCGCGAGCAGGTGGCGGACGGTGGCGCCGGTGGGCCCGGCCGGCTCGTCGAGCTCGATCGCCCCCTCCTCGTACGCGACGAGGGCCGCGTAGGCGGCGAGCGGCTTGGTGACGGAGGCCAGCGGGAACCGGTGGGACACCGGCCCGTGCGTGCCGGCAAGCGTTCCGTCGGCCCGCACCACGGCCGCCGCGGCGGTCGGTACGGGCCAGGTCTCGATGATCCGCAGGCTCTCCATGCGTATGAGCCTAGTAGTCCTGAGGCGACGGCCGCATGGCGGGATCCGGGGCTGTGGACGCGGCCCGGCGAGGCGTGGAGCGGCTCTCCCCAACTGTGCCGTCGGGTTGCCGGGATCGCCGGGCCGGTATTCGATCGTGCCGAGCGGCGACGGCGTGAAGTGGGCGGTGGGGCCGACGGGACCGGGCCCGGCGTACGGCACGAAACACGTCACGGAATTCGCTTGCTTGGAGTGCACTCCAAGGATCTAGCGTGGAGGTCATGACGGTGATCGAAAGCACGGCGGTGACGGTGGACCGGGTCCAGCAGGGCCTCTGCGCGACGCGGCCGCTCCACCCCCGCCCCGACGGCCAGGACCGCTACACGATCAGCGAGGTCGTGGCGTGCACCGGACTCACCGCGCACACCCTTCGCTGGTACGAGCGGATCGGCCTCATGCCGCACGTGGACCGCTCGCACACCGGCCAGCGGCGGTTCAGCAACAAGGACCTGGACTGGCTGTCCTTCGTCGGCAAGCTCCGGCTCACCGGGATGCCGGTCGCCGACATGGTCCGCTACGCCGAACTCGTCCGCGAGGGGGCGCACACCTTCGAGGCGCGCCAGGAGCTCCTGGAGCAGACCCGGCGCGACGTCATCACGCGCATGGCGGAGCTCCAGGACACGCTCGCCGTACTCGACTACAAGATCGACTTTTATGCGGACGCCCGCAAGGCGTCGGAAAGGGTCTGAACACCCCATGAGCAACAGCCCGATTGAGAAGATCAGCACCGTCCGGCTCGGCACCGAGGGCCCCCAGATCGGCGTCCAGGGCTTCGGCGCCATGGGCATCAGCGAGTTCTACGGCGACACCGACGAGGCCGCCGCCCGCGACACCCTGGAAGCAACCGTCGAGCTGGGCGTCACCCTCATCGACACCGCGGACGTGTACGGCTCCGGGGCCAACGAGGAGTTCCTCGCCCCCTTCCTCGCCGCCCACCGCGACGAGGTGACCCTGGCCACCAAGTTCGCCATCGAGCGCCGCGCGGACGACCCGCACTACCGGGGCATCCGGAACGACCCCGCGTACATCAAGAAGGCCGTCGAGGCGAGCCTGCGCCGACTGAACATCGACGTCATCGACCTCTACTACATGCACCGCCGCGACCCCGAGGTGCCGCTCGCCGAGTCCGTCGGCGCGATGGCCGAGCTGGTCAAGGAGGGCAAGGTCAAGTACCTGGGCCTGAGCGAGGTCACCGGTCCCGAGCTGCGCGAGGCGTACGCCGTGCACCCGATCGCCGCCCTCCAGTCGGAGTGGTCGGTCTTCAGCCGCGACGTCGAGCGCAGCGCCGTGCCGGCCGCCGCCGAGCTCGGCGTGACCTTCGTGCCGTACTCGCCGCTCGGCCGCGGCTTTCTGACCGGGGCGTTCGCCGATGCGGGCAAGGACCTGTCCGGCGGGGACTTCCGCCAGTTCCAGCCCCGCTTCACCGGGGACAACGCCGTGACCAACGCGGCCCTGCTCGAACCGCTCCACAAGATCGCCGCGGCGCACGGTGCGACGACCGCGCAGATCGCGCTGGCCTGGGTGCAGCAGCGGGCCCAGGTGCACGGCCTGACCGTCGTCCCGATCCCGGGCACCCGCAAGCGCAGCCGCCTCCTGGAGAACACGGGGGCGACCCGCATCACGCTGAGCGCCGAGGAGCTGGCGCTCCTGGAGCCGATCGCCGGGCAGGTCGCGGGCGACCGCTACCCCGACATGTCGTCCACCTCGGCGGCCCGCGAGCAGTAGGCCGCGCGAACCGCCGGGGCTCACGCCAGCCCCAGCGCGAACACCGCGAAGCCCGCCGCGAGCAGCCCCGCCGCTGCCCGGCGGGCCTTCGTCGCCTTCGTCCAGGGCGCATCGAAGCCCCGCGCGTAGCGGGCGATCACCACGAGCAGCACCGCGAACACCGGCATCCAGGCGAGCCGTTCACCGATCCACGCCAGTGTGTCCGGCGCGGTGGTGAGCCCCGGCACGCGCCCGGCGAACGAGGCCGGTACGGCGGCGGCGAGCATCGCCGTCTGGTGCCAGCACAGGATGGTCATCGCGGACAGGTTGACGACCACGACGGGTGCCCAAAGGGCGGGCTTCCTCAGCCAGTTGGCGATGCGGTCGCGCAGCAGGACCGCGGCGCCGGACTGGGCCGCGGCGAGCGCGAGCACGAGCAGCGACGGCGGATGCGAGTTGGTACGGGCCTCACCGGGCACGCCGACCATGGACGCCGGGTAGTGGAAGAAGACGAGCAGCGAGGCGAAGAGCAGTGCCCCGCCGGCGAACAAGAACCACCCGCCCCTGCGCCCGATCCTCTTCTCCGCCCAGCAGACGCCGAGTTGGTAGGCGAACATCCACCCCGGCAGGATGTTGACGAGCGACAGCCAGGACGGCATGGAGTCGGCGTACGGCCCGTACCGCAGGAAGTCGACGGCGGCGACGACGGCGAGCAGCGGAGCCGCCGCCCAGCCTCCCATCCGTCGGGCGGTGCGTACGCAGTAAGGCGTGAGGGCGGTGACGCCGACGTACACCCCCACGAACCACAGGGGCTGGATGACCAGCGTGGACCCGGTGCGCAGGGTGTCGCGGGACACGCCGAGGGCGTAGAGCGCGGGGATCATCGCGGCCCAGACGGCGGTGACGCCGAGCACGGGCCGCCCGAGCCGGGCGACGCGGCCCTTGAGCCACTGTGCGGTCGACCCCTTCCTGCGGTGGAAGGACAGCACGGAGGCGTAGCCGCCGACCAGGAAGAAGATGCCGAGCATCTGCAGGATCCAGCTGGCCGGCGCGAAGCCCGCGAAGGTGGAGAGCGGGCTGGCGTTGTGCAGCGCGCCGGCACTGTCGCGGGTGAACCCGCCGAGCAGCCAGTGCCCGGTCGGCACGGCGAGCAGCGCGAGGGCGCGCAGCCCGTCGATCGCGCGGTCGCGATGGGCGGGCGTCCTGCGCTCAATATCCGCGACGGCCCTGGTCAAGGCACTCATCGAACATCTCCCGTGGCGATGGCGGCGAAGGCGTCGAGGGACTCGGTGCCGGGGGCGAAGTAGCCGGTGTGGCCCTTGGCGTCGGCGGCGGGCACTCGGCGGGCGCCGAAGGACGGGTCGGTGGGGTCGGCGCCGTGGCCGAGCCCCGCGAACTCGACGTGCGGTACGTCGTCGATCCAGTCCGTGGGGTCCTTGGCGGCCCACACCCGGGCCTTGGTGCCCAGGTCGCCGACGGTGTCGGCGCGCATGCCGGGGGAGCCGAGCGCGACGATGTCCGAGGCGTCGGTGTCCTTGGCCGCGAGCCCGCACACCACGGAGCCGTAGCTGTGACAGAACAGCACCGGGTCGGGCGCGCCGACCGCGTCGAGCCCCTCCGTGAGCCGGGTCAGCCGCTCGGCCCCCGCCTCGGCGAGCCCCCCGGTCGCCGCGTCGAGCCCGACCCCGACCGGGGTGGTGTACCCGGCCCAGGCGATCACGGCGGTCGCGTCGTGCGTCGCGCCCCGCAGCGAGGCGGCCATGCCGGCGGGGGTGCCGTAGATGTCGTTCGTGCGGTCGAAGGTGGCGGCGTCGATGTCGGAGCCGGGGACGATGACGGAGACGTGGGCGGCGTCGGTCAACTCCCCGTAAACCTGGGCGACTTGACCCCGCCCTCGCGGATCGAAGGCGAGAATCCGCCGGGACGGGTCGGCGAGCCGCGCGTACCGGGGGTCGTGCGATTCCTCTATCGCTCGCCGATTGGCCTCGTACCGCAGGCGTACGGGGGCGCCGTCGAGGTTCCCGACGGTCTCGGGGTGCCGCCGGACCAGGGTCTGCTGCTCTTCCTCGCTCAACCCGGCGAAGAACAGGGCGACTTCGCGGGGGCTCGCGCTCGCCGGGTCGGGCAGGGGGCGCCCGATCACGGTGTCGGCCCGCCAGGCGGCGGCGCCGGGGGGTGGCCCGGTGACCGCCTGCTGTGCGTCGGCCGTGGCCCACCCGGCCGTACCCGCGATGGCCGTGACCACCAACGCGGAGGCGATCATCGCCCTCCCGAACCGCTGCATGCCGCGACTTCCCTTCCTCTGTCGTCCCTTGACGAGGAGGAAGGTAGGAAGGCGGTGGGGCGCGGGGCGTCACACTGGGGGGCTGGGTGGGGGGTGATACCTGGGTAGGGGGTGGGTGAGGCTACCCGGCGTCACCGGGGCGCACCACGCCCGCCTCGTAGGCGAAGATCACCGCCTGCGCCCGGTCCCGGAGGTCCAGCTTCGCCAGCACCCGCCCGATGTGCGTCTTCACCGTCTGCTCGGCCAGCACCAGGCGTCCCGCGATCTCCTGGTTCGAAAGGCCCCGGGCGATCAGTTCCAGAACCTCCGTCTCCCGGGGTGTGAGCCCGTTCAGACGCAGCGCCGCCGCCCCTTTGCGCGGCGTCGGACGCTGCGCCGCGAAGTCCGCGATGAGGCGCCGGGTCACGGACGGCGCGAGGAGGGCCTCGCCGGCCGCCACGACCCGTACGGCCCCGATCAGGTCGGCCGGCGGCGCGTCCTTCAGCAGGAATCCGGACGCCCCCGCGCGCAGCGCCTCGTACACGTAGTCGTCGACGTCGAAGGTCGTCAGCATCAGCACCTTCGGGCGGTGGACGACGCCGGCCGGCGGGTCCAGGATCTCGCGGGCCGCGGCGAGCCCGTCCATCTCGGGCATGCGGACGTCCATGAGGACCACGTCCGGGTGGGTGGAGCGGGCCACCTCGACCCCTTGGCGGCCGTCGGGCGCCTCGCCCACCACGTCGATGTCGGCCTGCGCCGAGAGCAGCGCGGCGAACCCCGCCCGCACCATGGCCTGGTCGTCGACGATGATCACGCGGATGGTCAACTGGCGTCCTTAGGAGGGGAGTTCGGATGCGGAGGGGGAATCGAGGGGCAGGCGTGCCGCCACCCGGAAACCGCCGTCCGGCAGCGGCCCCGTGTCCAGCGACCCGCCGGTCAACCGTACGCGTTCACGCATGCCGACCAGGCCGTGCCCCGTACCGGTGGCCTCCAGCGGCGAAGTGCGGCCCGCCGTCGGGCCGTTGACGACGACCACCGTCAGATGCCGGTCGTCGCACGTGACGGAGATGCGGGTCGTGGCGCCCGGCGCGTGCCGTACGACGTTGGCGAGCGCCTCCTGCACGATCCGGTACGCCGACAGGTCGACCGCGGGCGGCAGCGCGGGAAGGTCCGCGGCAAGGGAGAGCCTGGCCGGCAGTCCGGCCCGTACCGTCGCCTCGACGAGCTGCTGGAGGCGGTCCACGCCGGGCTGGGGAGCGCGCTCGCCGCCCTCCTCGCCGCTGCCGTCGCTGCGCAGCACCGCGAGCAGGCGCCGCATCTCGCTCAGCGACTCCCGGGCACTGGACGCGATGGCCTCGAACTCACCCCGGGCCGCCTCGTCGAGCCCGGTCAGCCGGTAGGGCGCCGAGTCGGCCTGCACGGTGATCACCGACATGTGGTGGGCCACCACGTCGTGCAGCTCGCGCGCGATCCGGGCGCGTTCCTCCAGGAGGGTGCGCTGGGCGCGCTCGGCCTCGCTGATGTTCTCCTGCTCGGCGAGCGCCCGCTCGGCCTCCTGGCGGCTGCGTACCGCGCCCGCGAAGGCCAGCACCACGCCCGAGAGGACGAAGAGCAGGACGTACGTGCTGGTGGAGCCGCTCGGCGGGAAGACGCCGAGCGCGAGGCTGGCCGCGACCGTCGCCAGCCACACCGCGACGAGCGTGCGGGTCGTCTCGCGCAGCCCGAGGCAGGCCATGAGGACCAGATAGCCGACGATCACCGTGGGCGTCCACGGCCAGGCGCGGCCGGTCGTATCGGCGCCGTACAGCAGGAGCGCGCCCAGGACGTCGGAGGCCAGGATGATCAGCCAGGCGGGCATCGGCCGGGTCACGGCGAGCAGCAGCGGCACCGTCTGGGCCACCCCCAGCGCCCCGGCCCAGCCGCCGCCGAGTTTGTAGTCGCTGGCGAGCACGGTGATCGTGATGGGCAGCAGCGCCACCACGAAGCAGCCGACGACGAAGTACGGACTCCACCGCTGCCAGCGCCTGGGGGCTCGCGAGAACAGCGGCCGGGTGGCTTCGGGGGGCGGCCGCAAGAGGGCGAGCGCGCGGTGGGAGGCGGGTGCGATCTTCATGACCCGGCCAGCGTAGGCAGCACCGGGCCCACCGCGCGTCATACCGGGGTGCTACCCGCACCCCGGACTCCGGTATCAGCCCGGCGGTCTACAGCTCCGCGAGGAGTTCCGCCTTCTTCGCGGTGAACTCGTCGTCCGTGACCAGGCCCGCCCGGTGCAGGTCGCCGAGGTGGCGGATCCTTTCCGCGATGTCCGCCGGGTCGCGCCGGCCCGCCGCGACGGGGACCGGCTGGTGCGGGACGGCGGGGCCGCTGCCGCCCCGTACGGCCGCCAGGACCGCCGCCGCGAACGGCAGCGACTCGTGCACCGGGCCGTAGCCGAGGCCGAAGACCACGGATGCCGGGTCGCGGTCGGCCTGCGCGGCGGACCCGTCGGCCTCGCGGCGCAGCAGCCGCAGGTGCCCGTCGAAGACCTCGGGGGAGCGCCACTCGACGCCGCTCAGCGCCCCGACCGGGAAGGTCTGGTCGCCGGCCTTCCACTTCTCCGAGGACGCGCCCGTCCAGAACCAGCGGAACGTGACCTGCCGGCCGTCGAAGGAGGCCTTGCCGTCGTACGCCTTGAAGTTCAGCGGGGCCTCGGGCGCGGCCACCAGATGGCGGTCGGCGGGTTCGCGGGCGTACGGCGGCAAAGAGTCCCGCAGCTCGTCCGCGTAGTACTCGGCGAGCGTCTCGCGCTCGGCCGGAAGTACCAGACGGTAGGGGTCGCAGGACTCCTTCAACTGGCCCGCCGCGGCATCCATCAGCGGGTCGGCGCCCGGTCTCGGCACCGCGTGCAGCACCACCGTGCCGCGTTTGCCCGGGGAGAGCGTCACCGACTCCAACGCCTCGTGGGGGATGCGTCGTTCACGCAGCGCCTGGAACAGCTTCGGCGCGCGTATCCCCCGTTCGAAGCGGATGAGCACGGAGTCGGACTCGAACTCCCAGGTGGCATGAATTCCGGCCAGCACATCACCCATGCGCCTCATCGTAGGCGGCGTACGCCCGCGCGTCCCCCCTCGGAGAAAACCCCGTTGCCGCGCGAGCGCTCCGGCGATCACGCGGTGTCTACGCGTGTCAGCCCGTCGGTGTGCCCGTCAAGCGGTCGGCCGGTCGGAAATTCCGTTGCCGCAGCCGGCACCGCCGTCGGCGCAGCCGACCGTCTGGTACGCGCCAACTCCGATGGCCGCGAAGTTGGCGAGGCTCTTGGTGCCGGGCTCGAAGTAGCCGGTGTGGCCGATGGCTCCGGCTGCCGACAGGACCCGCGCGCCGAAGGCCTCGGAGACCGGGTCGGCGCCGTGGCCGAGGCCCGCGACGTCCAGGTACGGCACGTCCTGGATCCAGTCGTCCTTGTCCCGCATCGCCCAGACCCGCGCCGAGGTGTCCAGCTGGGCGGCGTTGCGCACCCGCATGCCGGGGCTGCCGGCCACCGCGATGTCGCTGACCCGGGGCGGCAGTTGACGCGTCGAGACGCCGCACACCACGGAGCCGTAGCTGTGGCAGAACAGCTCCACCGAGGACTTCCCGGGCAGCGCGCGCACCATCGCGGACAGCCGTACGGCACCGTCCTCGGCCAGTTTGCCGATGGCCGCGTCCATGCCGAGACCGGCCGGCGCCGTGTAGTCGGCCCAGGCGATCACGGCGGTCCGGGTGCCCGGCGCGGCCGTCCGCTCGGCCGCGTACAGCGACTGGGCCATGCCGACCGGGGCGGTGTTCTTCTTGTTGGTCTTCTCGAAGGTCAGGACGTCGGTGTCGACTCCGGGGACGATCACCGAGACCCGCTCGGCGTGGTCCAGGTCGCCGAAGACCTCCGCGACCCGGCCGCTGTCGGAGGGGTCGAAGGCGAGGATCTGGCGGTCGTCGTCGAGCAGCGAGTCGAACCGGTGCATCCGGCGGCCCGCGTCCTGGCGGCCGTCGGACGAGAGCCGGCTGTCGACCATGCGTTTCTGCTCGACGGCGCGCGCCTGGGTGAGCGCGACGCGGTTCGCCTTGTAGCGCAGCGGTACGGGTGCGCCGTTCAGGTTGCCCACGACCAGCGGGTACTGGTCGGCGAGGGTGCCCTGCTCGGCGGGCGTGAGCGAGCCGAAGAACTGCGCCAGCTGCTGGGCGGTGTCGTCCGCCTTGGGCAGCTTGTGGCCGTCTATCGTGCCCCTCGCCCAGGCCGCGAGGGCCTTGGCGCGCGGTGCGGAGTCGCCTGCGTGGCCGCGGATCGCCGTCCAGCCGGAGGTCGCGAGCATGACGAACACGACGGCGAGCGCGAGCAGCGCGCGCCAGGCGTTCAGTGTGGGGGAGGAGTCGAAGGAAGTCACTGCGGACAACAGTAGGAGACCCTGGAGGTCCGCTGGGCTGACAGTGACTCAGATCACGTTTGGGCGGGTGGTGGTCTCACCAAGAGCGCGCGCGGGCGCACGCTCCGTACGACTGAAGTGCGATTGACGTGGGATTCGGGCGTGGTCCGGGCGTGTTCCCGGCCCGGCTCACGCGCGCCAGTCGTCGGCCAGGGCGGGGCCGAGGTGGTCCAGATAGCTCGCGGTCAGCTCGCGGATGGCGGCCACGCTGGGGTCCTCGCCCTGCCCCCAGAGTCCGCCCGCCACCCGCATCACACCGGTGAAGGCGGCCACGGCCACCCGGGGCCGCGGGTCGGCGTCGACATCAAGGCCCTCGCGCTCGGCGATGAGCCGCGCGACCTGCTCCTCCACCTGGGCCGAGCGGCGCAGATGGGCCGCGAGCAGAGCCGGAGTCGACTCGATCACCTGGTACGTCCGCATGTACAGGGCGACCGGCACGACGGGGGACAGCCGCTCCTCGATGGTGTCCCAGGCCGAAAGCGCGGCCAGGCGCATGGCGGTGAACGGGCCCTCGGCGGGCGGCCGCCCGCGCAGCGCGTCCACGAAGTGCGACTCCACCGTGTCCTGGGCGGCGAAGACCACGGCCTCCTTGTTGGCGAAGTAGCGGAAGAAGGTGCGCTGCGAGACGTCGACCGCGTCCGCGATCTCGTCGACGGTCGTCTGCTCGTACCCCTTGGTGGTGAAGAGTTCCAGGGCCGCCCGCAGCAGTGCGTCCCGGGTGCGCTGCTTCTTCAGCTCGCGCAGGCCGCCGCTCGGCGTCATCGGCCGCTGCTCCACCGTCACTTCATGGTCCTCTTTCAGTCAATTCGGCGTGTTCAGCTTAGCTGTGAGCTAGGTGACAGCTACCGACTTGTGAAATGGTTTGTCAACTGTCAGCGGCTGACATTAGCCTCGATCCCATGACTAGTCAGACCACCGTCGAAAAGGCGCCACAGGACGAGATGCCGGCGCCGGCCAAGGGGCTGCGCGGCCACCCCTGGCTGACGCTCTTCGCCGTGGCCATCGGCGTGATGATGGTCGCGCTCGACGGCACCATCGTGGCGATCGCCAACCCGGCCATCCAGCACGACCTCGATGCCTCGCTCCAGGATGTCCAGTGGATCACCAACGGCTACATGCTGGCCCTGGCCGTCTCGCTGATCACCGCGGGCAAGCTCGGTGACCGGTTCGGCCACCGCCAGACCTTCCTCATCGGCGTCGTCGGCTTCGGCGCCGCCTCCGGGGCCATCGGGCTCTCCCACAGCGTCACCTTCGTCATCGCCTTCCGCGTCCTGCAGGGCCTGTTCGGCGCGCTCCTGATGCCGGCCGCGCTCGGTCTGCTGCGCGCCACCTTCCCGGCCGAGAAGCTGAACATGGCGATCGGCATCTGGGGCATGGTCATCGGCGCCTCCACCGCGGGCGGCCCGATCCTCGGTGGCGTACTCGTCGAGCACGTCAGCTGGCAGTCCGTCTTCTTCATCAACGTGCCGGTGGGCGCGATCGCCCTGGTCCTGGGCCTGCTGATCCTGCGCGACCACCGCGCGGAGAACGCGCCGAGGTCGTTCGACATCCTCGGCATCGTGCTTCTGTCGGGCGCGATGTTTTGCATGATCTGGGCGCTCATCAAGGGCTCGGAGTACGGCTGGGGCAGCGGCCGGACCCTCGGGTTCATCGCGGCCGCGGTGATCGGCTTCATCCTCTTCGCCCTGTGGGAGACCAAGGTCAGGGAGCCGCTCATCCCGCTCGGCCTGTTCCGCTCAGTGCCGCTGTCGGCGGGCACGGTCCTGATGATCCTGATGGCGTTCGCCTTCATGGGCGGCCTCTTCTTCGTCACCTTCTACCTGCAGAACGTGCACGGCATGTCGGCCGTCGACAGCGGACTCCACCTGCTGCCGCTCACCGGCATGATGATCGTGGCCTCGCCGCTCGCCGGCGTGCTGATCACCAAGCTCGGCCCGCGTGTCCCGCTGGTCGGCGGCATGGTCTGCACCGCCGTCGCCATGTTCGGCATGTCCCGGCTGACCATCGGCACCGGCACCGTCACGATGTCGGTCTGGTTCGCGCTGCTCGGTCTCGGCCTCGCCCCGGTCATGGTCGGCGCGACCGAGGTCATCGTCGGCAACGCCCCCATCGAGCTGTCCGGTGTCGCGGGCGGTCTCCAACAGGCCGGCATGCAGGTCGGCGGCTCGCTCGGCACCGCGGTGCTCGGCGCCGTGATGTCCTCGCAGGTCACGTCCAAGCTCCCGGACAACTGGGCCGCGGCGAAGCTGCCGCCCATGACCCCCGAACAGTCCTCGGGCCTGTCCAAGGCGGTCGAGGTCGGCATGGGGCCCGTACCGAAGGGGACCCCGCCCGAGATCGCGGCCAAGGTCGCCTCGGTCGCGCACGACACGTTCGTGTCGGGCATGAGCACCGCGTTCACCGTCGCCGGGATCGTCGCGGTCCTGGCCGCGGCGGTCGCCATGTTCACCAAGCGCGGAGAGAACGCGCAGGCGGGCGCTGGCGCGGGGCACATCTGATCCCGCAGGCGGGCGTCGGCGCGGGTCACATCCGATCCCATCAACTCCCTTAGTGCGAAAGCCCTGCCGGACCCGTCCGGCAGGGCTTTGCACCTATCCGGGTGATCATGCCCCGCAGGTCCCGCGACGAGGAACCGGCCCCGCCCGCCCCGCGTTCCCCAGTTCCCACCGATCCAACTGATCGGTCCGACACGGGGGTTGACTCTCATGCGTACGACCACGACCACGGCGGCCCTGCTCGCCGCGACCGCCTTCCTGCTGCCCACGCCCGCCCAGGCCGCCTCGGCACCTCGCCTCGGGAGCTGCGCACCGGGCGAGCTCTGCCTCTGGAGCAAGGCCGACTTCAAGGGGGTGAGCCAGGTGTACGACCTGACGCGCATCGACATCGAGAGCTGCACCCCGCTGCCGCCGGGCACCGACGCCCAGTCCCTCGCCAACCGCACGGGGCGGCCGGTCACGACCTACCAGTCCGCCGAGTGCGCGGAGACGGCCGAGTTCGACACCTACCCCGGCGGCGGGACCTGGACGCCACAAGTCCCTTATCGGGTACGGGCGTTCAAGGTGTGGGAGAGCTGAGGCGTGGTACCCGACCTCTTGAGGCCGAGCCGACCAACCTCAGGGAGTGATGATGGCGGGCTTCGGACACACGCGTACGCGCAGGACCCCCCGGCCACGGAACCGGATGTGGCCCCGGACCGGGCCGGACCGCGCGACGCTCGGCATCGTGGGACTGGTCTGCGCGGTGGCGGGATTCTTCGTCCTCGGGATCGTCCTGGGACCAGTGGCGATCCTGTGCGGCTGGCTGGCCATGGGCCGCCGCTGGAACGGCTCCCATCCCGTGCCGGCACTGGTGGCTCTGGTACTCGGCTGCATCGACACCCTGCTGGCCATCATCTGGCTGATAGGCGCGGCAAGCCTGGGCAACGGAGTCTTCTGACCGTGCCGTGAACAGGCGAAGGTGGCGGGCCCTCGCAGGGGACCCGCCACCCTTCACACCCGCTCGCTACACAGTGCTGAGCCACCTACAGGGGTGCGGGGCCGCGGGGGGTTCCCCGCACGCAAACGCCCCCGCACCCTGCGAGGCAAGAGGGGGCTACGCGTCACCACCCGCCGCACCGGGCTCAGCCGCACTCACGTCAAGCAAGCGGTACCGATCAACCGCCTGCTTCAGCGCCGACCGGTCGACCTTCCCGCCCCGCGCCAGCTCCGTGAGGACAGCCAGCACGATCGACTGCGCGTCGATGTGGAAGAAGCGGCGGGCCGCCCCCCGCGTGTCCGCGAAGCCGAAGCCGTCCGCGCCGAGCGACTGGTAGGTGCCCGGCACCCAGCGCGAGATCTGGTCCGGAACGGCCCGCATCCAGTCGGAAACGGCCACGAACGGACCCTGCGAGCCCTGGAGCTTCTGCGTGACATAGGGGACGCGCTGCTCCTCCTCGGGGTGCAGGAGGTTGTGCTCCTCCACCTCGACGGCCTCGCGGCGCAGCTCGTTCCAGGAGGTCGCCGACCAGACGTCCGCCCGTACATTCCACTCCTCGGCGAGGATCCGCTGCGCCTCGACGGCCCACGGCACGGCCACGCCGGACGCCATGATCTGGGCCGGAATGGAGCCCGAAGTCCCCGCGCTGTAACGGTGGATGCCCTTGAGGATGCCGTCCACGTCGACGTCCGCCGGCTCGGCCGGGTGCTGGATCGGCTCGTTGTAGACGGTGAGGTAGTAGAAGACGTCCTCGCTGTCGGGCCCGTACATCCGGCGCAGACCGTCCTGGACGATGTGCGCGATCTCGTAGCCGAACGCCGGGTCGTAGGCGACACAGCCCGGGTTGGTCGAGGCGAGCAACTGCGAGTGCCCGTCCGCGTGTTGCAGACCCTCACCCGTCAGAGTCGTACGTCCCGCGGTCGCGCCCAGAACGAATCCGCGCGCCAACTGGTCGGCCATCTGCCAGAACTGGTCGCCGGTGCGCTGGAAACCGAACATCGAGTAGAAGACGTACACCGGGATCAGCGGCTCGCCGTGCGTGGCGTACGCCGAACCCGCGGCGATCAGCGAGGCAGTGCAGCCGGCCTCGGAGATGCCGTCGTGCAGCATCTGCCCGGTCGGCGACTCCTTGTAGGCGAGCAGCAGTTCGCGGTCGACCGCCTCGTACTGCTGGCCCAGCGGGTTGTAGATCTTGGCGCTCGGGAAGAACGCGTCCATGCCGAAGGTGCGGTACTCGTCCGGCGCGATCAGCACGAACCGCTTGCCGATCTCCTTGTCCCGCATCAGGTCCTTCAGGATGCGGACGAACGCCATCGTCGTGGCGATCGACTGCTGGCCCGAGCCCTTCTTGGCGACCGCGTACGTCTTGTCCTCGGGGAGGTTCAGCGGCTTCGAACGCACCACACGGGTCGGCACGTAGCCGCCGAGCCCGAGCCGGCGGTCGTGCATGTACTGGATCTCCTCGGAGTCCCGGCCCGGGTGGTAGTACGGCGGCGCGCCGGACTCCAGCTCGCGGTCCGTGATCGGAATGTGCAGCCGGTCCCGGAAGCCCTTCAGGTCGTCGACCGTCAGCTTCTTCATCTGGTGGGTCGCGTTGCGGCCCTCGAAGTTCGGGCCCAGCGTCCAGCCCTTGACGGTGTGCGCCAGGATCACGGTCGGCTGGCCCTTGTGCGCCTTGGCCGCCGAGAACGCCGCGAAGATCTTCCGGTGGTCGTGGCCGCCGCGCCCGAGGTGCAGGATCTGCTGGTCGGTCATGCCCTCGACCATGGCGCGCAGCCGCTGGTCGTCGCCGAAGAAGTGCTCCCGGATGTACCCGCCGGTCTCGGTGGCGTACGTCTGGAACTGGCCGTCCGGCGTGGTGTTCATCTTGTTGACCAGGATGCCGTCGCGGTCCTGCGCGAGCAGCGGGTCCCAACTGCGGTCCCAGATCAGCTTGATGACGTTCCATCCGGCGCCCCGGAACTGCGACTCCAGCTCCTGGATGATCTTGCCGTTGCCGCGCACCGGGCCGTCGAGGCGCTGGAGGTTGCAGTTGACGACGAACGTCAGATTGTCCAGGTTCTCGCGCGCCGCGATGGACAGCTGACCGAGCGACTCGGGCTCGTCCATCTCGCCGTCGCCGAGGAACGCCCACACGTGCGACTTGGAGGTGTCGGCGATGCCGCGCGCCTCCATGTAGCGGTTCATCCGCGCCTGATAGATCGCGCCGAGCGGGCCGAGGCCCATCGAGACGGTCGGGAACTCCCAGAAGTCCGGCATGAGCCGCGGGTGCGGATAGGAGGAAAGCCCGTACGGGGCCTTCGACTTCTCCTGCCGGAACGCGTCGAGCTGCTGCTCGCTGAGGCGGTCGAGCAGGAAGGCGCGGGCGTAGATGCCGGGCGACGCGTGGCCCTGGAAGAAGATCTGGTCGCCGCCGTCGCCCTCGTCCTTGCCCCGGAAGAAGTGGTTGAAGCCCACGTCGTACAGGGAGGCGGAGGAGGCGAAGGTGGCGATGTGGCCGCCGACGCCGATGCCCGGGCGCTGGGCGCGCGAGACCATGACCGCGGCGTTCCAGCGGGTCGCGTTGAGGACCTTGCGCTCGATCTCCTCGTTGCCGGGGAAGAACGGCTCGTCCTTGGTGGCGATCGTGTTGACGTAGTCCGAGCTGCGCATCTCGGGCACGGCCACGCGCTTCTCGCGCGCCCGCTCGATCAGCCGGAGCATCAGATAGCGGGCCCGTTCGCGGCCGCGCTCGTCGACGGCGGCGTCCAGGGAGTCGAGCCACTCCTGGGTCTCTTCGGGATCGAAGTCCGGGACCTGGCTCGGCAGGCCGCCAATGATGATCGGGTTGCGATCGGATCCGGAAGCCACGCTGTTCCTTCACTGTCGGGGGATGCGGAAGACAGCCAATTCTGCGCCGCATCCCATCGTGTACCGCTGGGGCGCAAACGTCATCTCTACCGAGAGGTAACTCAGAGGCAACCGTCACCGGAGCAGGAAGTAGGCTCAGGGCCTGGACGGGTCGGGCCAAATCGCAACCTTACGCTCAACCCGGCCATCCGTTCCCGAAGGGTGTTCGGGCCCGATTGGAGTACCCAGAGGAATAGAACGGCACATATGGTCACCAATGGTGTGGGATGAATCACCGACGGGGATGCGGATATCCCTGAACACCGCCACACTGACCCCCAAAGGGCGGGTTCGGAGGCCGGGTACTTGCGAGATTCGTCCCGCCCGTGTGGACTACGCCCCATGCCACGCGTATGCGCGCGGCTGCAGAACTTACCGAATCAAGATCAGGAGGCAAGCCGTGAGCGCGACCGCGGACCACGCGGAGGAGCGGACCAACCCGGCCATGAGGCTGGGGTTCGAGCCCGGACAGGTGGTCCAGGAGATCGGTTACGACGAAGACGTCGACCAGGATCTCCGCGAGGGCATCGAGTCCCTGATTGGCCAGGATCTCGTCGATGAGGACTATGACGACGTCGCCGACGTCGTGCTGCTGTGGTTCCGCGACGAGGACGGCGACCTTACGGACGCCCTGGTGGACGCCATCGGTCTCCTTGAGGACGGTGGCGCGGTCTTGCTGCTGACCCCGAAGACGGGCCGGGACGGATACGTGGAGCCCAGCGACGTCAACGACGCCGCGCAGACCGCCGGTCTGTCGGCGGCCAAGAGCGTCAGCGTAGGCAAGGACTGGTCGGGCACCCGCCTGAAGTCCCCCAAGCGCTGATCCACCCCTCACGCCCCACAGGGCCCCCTCAGGCACCAGCCTGCGGGGGCCCTGTGCATTAGAGGGTGCGTAGGGTGGGGTTCACCGATACGGCCTATTGAAGGGAAGGCGTTTCCATGGCTATCGAGGTCGGCACCAAGGCCCCGGAGTTCGAGCTCAAGGACAACCACGGCCGGACCGTGAGGCTCAGCGACTTCCGCGGCGAGAAGAACGTGGTGCTGCTCTTCTACCCGTTCGCCTTCACCGGCGTGTGCACGGGCGAGCTGTGCGAACTGCGCGACAACCTGCCGAAGTTCGTCAACGACGACACCCAGCTCCTCGCCGTCTCCAACGACTCCATCCACACCCTGCGCGTCTTCGCCGAGCAGGAGGGCCTGGAGTACCCGCTGGTCTCCGACTTCTGGCCGCACGGCGAGGTCAGCCGCGCCTACGGCGTCTTCGACGGGGACAAGGGGTGCGCGGTGCGCGGCACCTTCATCATCGACAAGGAGGGCGTGGTCCGCTGGACCGTGGTCAACGCCCTGCCGGACGCCCGCGACCTGAACGAGTACCTCAAGGCGCTCGACACCATCTGACCGCGGCGCACCGACGGGTCCCGGGCCCGGCCGACACCGCGCGGTCGTTCGGCCGAATCGTCTGTTTGACCCGGGAACCGGTTACTAGGATCCATTCGTTGATCCGATGCCAACGCACGACGGGGACGCTGTCCAAGCCGGCCCCTCACACCATTGGGAGGACTCGTGGGAGTCAGCCTCAGCAAGGGCGGCAACGTCTCGCTGACCAAGGCCGCCCCCAACCTGACCGCGGTCATCGTCGGTCTGGGCTGGGACGCACGCACCACCACCGGGGGTGACTTCGACCTGGACGCCAGCGCGCTGCTGACCAACGACCAGGGCAAGGTCACCAACGATGCGAACTTCGTGTTCTTCAACAACCTCAAGAGCCCCGACGGCTCCGTCGAGCACCAGGGTGACAACCTCACCGGTGAGGGCGAGGGCGACGACGAGGTCATCAAGGTGAACCTGGCCGGGGTCCCGGCCGACGTCAACAAGATCGTCTTCCCGGTCTCGATCTACGAGGCCGAGAGCCGCCAGCAGTCCTTCGGCCAGGTGCGCAACGCCTACATCCGCGTCGTCAACCAGGCCGACAACAGCGAGCTCGCCCGGTACGACCTGAGCGAGGACGCCTCGACGGAGACCGCGATGGTCTTCGGCGAGCTGTACCGCAACGGCGCGGAGTGGAAGTTCCGCGCCATCGGCCAGGGTTACGCCTCGGGCCTGCGCGGCATCGCGCAGGACTTCGGCGTCAACGTCTGAGCCGACCGCTCCCGTGTCCGGCGCCGCACCCTTTGTGGTGCGGCGCCGGACGCGCTCACCACCTGTTCCACTTCTCGGGGAGGACACGAACATGGGCGTCACGCTCGCCAAGGGAGGCAATGTCTCCCTCTCCAAGGCCGCACCGAACCTCACCCAGGTGCTGGTCGGTCTCGGCTGGGACGCGCGCTCCACCACCGGAGCCGACTTCGACCTCGACGCCAGCGCCCTGCTGTGCGCGAGCGGGCGGGTGCTCGGTGACGAGTACTTCGTCTTCTACAACAACCTCAAGAGCCCCGAGGGCTCGGTCGAGCACACCGGTGACAACCTGACCGGTGAGGGCGAGGGCGACGACGAGTCGCTCATCGTCGACCTGACGAAGGTGCCCGCCGCCTGCGACAAGATCGTCTTCCCGGTTTCGATCCATGACGCGGACAACAGGGGCCAGACCTTCGGACAGGTCGCCAACGCCTTCATCCGCGTGGTCAACCAGGCCGACGGCCAGGAGCTCGCCCGCTACGACCTGAGCGAGGACGCTTCGACGGAGACCGCGATGATCTTCGGCGAGCTGTACCGGTATGGCGGCGAGTGGAAGTTCCGTGCAGTTGGTCAGGGGTACGCGTCGGGTCTGCGGGGCATCGCTCTAGACTTCGGGGTCAACGTCTCCTAAAGAGATCACCCGGTTGCCTTCAAATCGAGCGCCGGCCGGGGCGGTCCCTGCAAGGGGCCCGGGGGTCCGCCTCCGGGAGACAGCAGCGTAAAGCCGTGCGCGGTGCGGGGGGACACCCGCTCTTCGTCGGGTCGGCCCGCTCTACACGATGGGGAAGTCAGTGCTTCTGAAAACCTTCGGCTGGTCGTTCGCGATCACCGCGATCGGCCTGGCCCTGGCCGTGCTCTACGACGGGTGGACCGCCTTCGGGGTGGTGGCCATCCTGGCGGTCCTGGAAATCTCGCTGTCGTTCGACAACGCGGTGGTCAACGCCGGGATCCTGAAGAAGATGAACGCCTTCTGGCAGAAGATCTTCCTCACCGTCGGTGTCCTCATCGCCGTCTTCGGCATGCGCCTGCTCTTCCCCGTCGTCATCGTCGCGATCAGCGCCAAGATCGGCCCGGTCGACGCGGTCGACCTGGCGCTGAACGACGCCGACCGCTACCAGCAGCTGGTGACCGACGCGCACCCGTCGATCGCCGCCTTCGGTGGCATGTTCCTGCTGATGATCTTCCTCGACTTCATCTTCGAGGACCGCGACATCAAGTGGCTCGCCTGGCTGGAGCGCCCGCTGGCCAAGCTCGGCAAGATCGACATGCTGTCGGTCTGCATCGCCATGATCGTCCTGCTCGTCGCCTCCATGACGTTCGCGACCCACGCCCACCAGCACGGCGGCGTCCACGCCGACAAGGCGCAGACCGTGCTGATCTCCGGCATCGCCGGCCTCATCACGTACCTCGTCGTCGGCGGTCTCTCCGGCTACTTCGAGAACCGCCTCGAAGAGGACGAGGAGCGCGAGCACGAGGCCGAGGAAGAGGCCGCGCGCACCGGCAGCAAGGTTTCCGCGGTCGCCATGGCCGGCAAGGCCGCGTTCTTCATGTTCCTCTACCTGGAGGTCCTGGACGCGTCGTTCTCCTTCGACGGCGTCATCGGCGCCTTCGCCATCACCAACGACATCGTCCTGATGGCGCTCGGCCTCGGCATCGGCGCGATGTACGTCCGGTCGCTGACCGTCTACCTGGTCCGCCAGGGCACCCTCGACGACTACGTCTACCTGGAGCACGGCGCGCACTACGCGATCGGTGCGCTCGCCGTGATCCTCCTGGTCACCATCCAGTACGAGATCAACGAGGTCATCACCGGTCTCGTCGGCGTGATCCTGATCGCCTGGTCCTTCTGGTCCTCCGTGCGCCGCAACCGGCGGATCGAGGCGGACGGCGGCGAGGATTCCAGCGAACGGGCCGAAGTCGGCTCCGGGGTGTGACCCCGGTGCTCCCGGAGCGCACGCCCTCGGGCGTGTGATCCGCCTTGGAATGAGGAACGCTCTCTGCGGGGCGGTCACGAGGCCTCGGCCTCGCCGGCCGCCCCGCAGAGCTTTGTGGCGGGGACGGATCACTGATCTATGGGGTGGGGGCAATGGCGTTCTGGGACGGCCTGTGGCGGGGCAGGGCCTCACAGTTCGACTCGGGCAGCGCGGCGACCAACACGATCGAGCTGACCCGACGGCACAACACGGTCTCGCTGGGGAAGCAGGGCGCCAACACCGGCAGCCTGCGGGTCAACCTGTCCTGGCGGATGCGTACCTCGGACTTCGGGGGCAAGCCCGACCAGAGCGGGCGGCTGCTGCGCCACCCGCTGAAGTTCTTCAAGCCGGAGATGGTCCAGGGGCACACCCAGTCCATGGTCAACGTCGACCTGGACCTCGGCTGCCTGTACGAGCTCCAGGACGGCACCAAAGGCGTCGTCCAGCCGCTCGGCAACTTCTTCGGCGCCACCAACAAGCCGCCCTACGTGGAGTGCAGCGGCGACGACCGGTTCGGCTCGGCGTCCGGCGAGACGATCTTCGTCAACCTGGACCACCGCGACGAGATAAAGCGGCTCCTCGTCTTCGTCTACATCTACGACCAGACCCCGGCCTTCGACCGCACCCACGCCAAGGTGACGCTCTACCCGAGCAACGGCCCCCGCATCGAGATCGAGCTCGACGAGCGCGCCCCCGAGGCCCGCTCCTGCGCCGTGGTGTCCATCGAGAACATCAAGGGCGACATGGTGGTGCGGCGCGAGGTGAAGTTCGTGTACGGCTTCCAGGCCGAGCTGGACCGCCTGTACGGCTGGGGGCTGCAATGGGGCCGCGGCTACAAGACCAAGGCCTGAGAGCCTGTGTCCCAACCCCGCCCGGGGCTGCTCCGAGCCGCCGTCGGCGTCCTACTGGCGGATGAACTGCGGCCCCATGGGCGGCAGTACGAACGTGGGGTCGGGCGCGGGCGCCGCGGGCTGGGGATAGCCGTACGCGGGCTGCGGAGAGGCCGGCTGCGGATAGCCGTAGGAGGGCTGCACGACCGGCGGCTGGGCGGGGGGAGCGGGATGCGGGTAGCCGTACGAGGGCTCGGCCGCGTGCCGCGGCAGCGGCTGGGGCACGGACGGCGCACTGGGCGCACTCTGCGCGCTGTCGGCGCCCTCGCCCTCGTCCACCGAGACGCCGTACTGGGTGGCGAGGCCGACCAGGCCGGTCGGGTAACCCTGGCCCACCGCGCGGAACTTCCAGCCGTCGCCGCGGCGGTACAGCTCGCCGCAGATGATCGCGGTCTCCTCGCCGGTCTCCGGCTTCACGTCGAACAGCGCGACCGGCTCGGCCCCCGACACCGCCGCGTCGAACAGCAGGATCCGCAGATCGCGTACGGCACGGAAGGTCGCGCCGTCCGACGACGCGGTGATCAGCACCCGGTCGACGGAGCGGTCGAGGGCGGCCAGATCGGCCTCGACGGTGTCCGTGAGCCCTTCCGCGACCCGCTTCTTGGGGAGCCGGCGCACCAGGCCCGAGGGATGGCGCGGCTGGTTGTAGAAGACGAAGTCCTCGTCCGAGCGCACCCGGCCGTCGGCGGCGAGCAGCAGCGCCGAGGCGTCCACGTCCGGGACGTCGGCGCCGGGCGACCAGCGGAGCACGGCCCGTACGGCCGGGGCCTCCAGCGGGACGTTCGATCCCTTCAGCATCGCGTGCGTCATGCCCGTCATCCTGCCTCCCCGCGGCCCCCGCGGACAACGCGGGGCCCGGCCGGGTACGTCCCACGACGTACTCGCCGCGTGGCACGGGCCGGATGATGCAGACGAGTTACCTGGATTTCATGCACTTGGGGAACTCTTGACACGTGTTCCTACGTACTATTACCGGCCACCCAAATTCTCGGCCGTCCGGCAGTACGGGGGATGTATATGCGGCATTTCGGGCACGTCCCGCCGGCTGCGCGGAAGAACCTCTTCCACCGGGAGCCCTGCGAGTTCACCGCGGGCTCCTCCGCACGCGTGCTGTCGGCCGCCCTCGGCGCCACCCTGTACAGCCCGGCGACCCGGCCCACCCTCGCCGACGACGTCCTGAAACAGGCCCGCCGCGGTGTCGTGTCCATGGTGCTCTGCCTGGAGGACTCGATCGACGACGCCGAGGTGGTGGCCGCCGAGGCCAATCTGGTCCGCCAGTTCGCCGATCTCGACGCCCGGGGCGAGGAGGTCCCGCTGCTCTTCGTGCGGGTCCGCGAGCCCCTCCAGATTCCCGACCTGGTGCACCGCCTCGGCGACTCCGCGCGCCTGCTCTGCGGCTTCGTCCTGCCGAAGTTCACCGAGGACCGCGGCATCGACTTCCTGGAGGCGCTCACCGCCGCCGAGTCCGCGAGCGGCCGCCGCCTCTTCGCCATGCCCGTCCTCGAATCGCCCCAGCTGCTCCACCTGGAGACCCGGGCCGAAACCCTGGCCGGAATCGCGCGCACGGTGGAGAAGTACCGCGAGCGCGTCCTCGCCCTGCGCCTCGGCGTCACCGACTTCTGCTCCACCTACGGACTGCGCCGCTCGCCCGACATGACGGCATACGACGTACAGATCGTGGCCGGCGTCATCGGGGACGTGGTGAACGTGCTCGGCCGGGCCGACGGCAGCGGCTTCACCATCACCGGCCCCGTATGGGAGTACTTCCGCGTCCAGGAGCGGATGTTCAAGCCCCAGCTGCGCCGCAGCCCCTTCCTGGAGGGCCGCGCCGAGGAGCTGCGCACCGCGCTGATCGAGCACGACCTGGACGGGCTGCTCCGCGAGATCGAGCTCGACCGGGCCAACGGCCTGCTCGGCAAGACCTGCATCCACCCCTCGCACGTGGTGCCCGTGCACGCCCTGTCGGTGGTCAGCCACGAGGAGTTCAGCGACGCCCAGGACATTCTGCGCCCCGAGCGGGGCGGCGGCGGGGTGCTGCGCTCGGCGTACACGAACAAGATGAACGAGGTGAAGCCGCACCGCGCATGGGCCGAGCGCACCCTGCTGCGGGCCGAGGTGTTCGGCGTCGCCGCCGAGGACGTCGGCTTCGTGGACCTGCTGACGGCCGGCCTGGCCGGCTGACGCGGGAACCACCGGGACGAACGACGAGTACGAACGACGAGTACGACGATCAGTGCGAACCAACAGAGAGACACAGCAACGTGGTTGAGTGGTCGGGAACATGGGTCGCCGAGCGGCTCGGAGTCGAGCTCGTCGGGGACGAGCGCCTGAGCGGTCTGCTCGGGCTCGCCCTGCGCCGCAACCCGAAGCGCGCCCATCTCCTCGTCTCGAACGTGCTGGGCAAGCACGTGCCGCAGAGCCCCTCCGTGGTGTGGCGTGCGGGATATGAACTCGGCCTGCGCGTGCGGGAGTTGCTCGGTACGGAGGTGGCCGCGCGGGCCGTGGTGCTCGGGTACGCCGAGACCGCGACGGGCCTCGGCCACTCGGTCGCCGACGGCCTCGCGCTCGCGCCCTTCCTCCACTCCACCCGCCGCCCCGTCGACGGCGTGGTGACGGCGGGCGGCTTCGAGGAGTCCCACTCCCACGCCACCTCCCACCTGCTGCTGCCCGAGAACCCCCGACTGCTCGCCGGGCAGGACCCATTGGTCCTGGTCGACGACGAGTTCTCGACCGGCAACACGGTCCTCAACACCATCCGCGACCTGCACGCGCGCCATCCGCGCGACCACTACGTGATCGTCGCGCTCGTCGACATGCGCTCCCCGCAGGACCGCGACCGCCTCACCGCTTTCGCGACGGAGATCGGCGCCCGCGTCGACCTGATCGCCTCGGCGTCGGGGACGGTACGGCTGCCGGAGGGGGTGTTGGAGAAGGGGCGGGCGTTGGTGGAGGAGTTCGAATCGGCCAGGTCCGAGCCGAAGGGGGAAGCACCGCTTTTGGAGAGCGGTGCTCACCGGCCGACGCCGTACGCCCGCCGCGTCGACCTCCCCTGGCCCGCGGGCCTTCCCGACGGCGGGCGGCACGGATTCACCCCGGCCCACCGGAGCGAGCTGGAAGCGGCCCTGCCGAAGATGGCGGCCCGCCTGGCCGAGGCGCTGGACGTACCGGAATCCCCCCGCCGCGTACTCGTCCTCGGCTTCGAGGAGTTGATGTACGCCCCGCTCCGGCTCGCCGTCGTCCTCGAAGAGCTCGGCGGCGCCGAGGTGCGCTACTCCACCACCACCCGCTCGCCCGTGCTCGCCGTGGACGACCCCGGGTACGCCATCCGCACCCGCCTCGCCTTCCCGGCGCACGACGACCCGGCCGACGGGCCCGGCGAGCGGTACGCCTACAACGTCGTCGGCGGCGGCTTCGACGCGGTCATAGCCGTCGTCGACTCGGCCGCCGACACCCCCCAACTGCACGCCCCCGACGGCCTGTTGGCCCAGCTCGCCGCCCACATACCGCACGTCGTGCTCGCCGTGCTGCCCTCGTACGTACCCGAAGGTGCCCCCATGCCCGAGCCCCTGCCCGAGCCTCTGCCCGAACCCCTCAGGGGGCCCGCCTTCTCCTCCTACGCGCCCGACGAGGTGGGCTGGCTCCTCAAGGACCTGTCCGACGTCGAGCTCGAAGCCCCCACCGAGGAGCGCGAGGAGGCCATCCAGAGCGGCGGCGCCCACTACGCGGAGTCGCTGCCGGTCGAGTACCAGCCGAGCCCGCAGTACCAGGAGCTGTTCCGCGCCGCGCTCGACACCTCGGCGCACCGGATCGCGCAGGCCGTCGGCGTGGTCACCGAGACCGTCCTCGCCGAGAGGTCGCCGCGCCCGGTGCTGGTCTCGCTGGCCCGCGCCGGTACGCCCGTCGGCGTCCTGATGCGCCGCTGGGCCGAGCATCGCCACGGCCTGGACCTGCCGCACTACGCGGTGTCCATCGTGCGCGGCCGCGGCATCGACCCGAACGCGCTGCGCTGGCTCGCCGCCCACCACGACCCCGCCGACGTCGTGTTCGTCGACGGCTGGACCGGCAAGGGCGCCATCACCCGCGAACTGGCGGCGGCCATCCGGGAGTTCCCCGAATTCGAGGGCTTCGACCCGGAGATCGCGGTGCTCGCCGACCCCGGGTCCTGCGTGCGGACATACGGCACCCGCGAGGACTTCCTGATCCCGTCGGCCTGCCTCAACTCGACGGTGTCCGGGCTGATTTCGCGCACCGTGCTGCGCCAGGACCTCATCGGCCCGGGCGACTTCCACGGCGCCAAGTTCTACCGCGAGCTGTCCGGCGCCGACGTGTCCGGTGACTTCCTCGACGCCGTCGCCGCCCGCTTCGACGACGTCTGCGCCGACGTGGACCGCGAGGCCAAGGCCCTGCGGGACACGGACCGCACCCCGAGCTGGGAGGGCTGGGCCGCCGTCGAGCGGATCAGCGAGGAGTACGGCATCCACGACGTCAACCTGGTCAAGCCCGGCGTCGGCGAGACCACCCGGGTGCTGCTCCGCCGGGTCCCGTGGAAGATCCTCGCCGGACGGGGCGCCGGAGCCGACCTCGACCACGTCAGGCTGCTCGCCGCACAGCGCGGCGTACCGGTCGAGGAGGTGGACGGCCTTCCGTACAGCTGCGTCGGCCTGATCCACCCCCAGTACACCCGGGGCGCCACCGGCGCCGACGGCAAGGCGGTGGCCGCCAAGTGAGCGCCACCCTGGTCGCCAGCGACCTCGACCGCACCCTGATCTACTCGGCCGCCGCCCTCGCCCTCACCATGCCCGACCACCGGGCGCCGCGGCTGCTCTGCGTCGAGGTGCACGAGCACAAGCCCCTCTCGTACGTCACCGAACACGCGGCGCGGCTGCTCGCCGAGCTGAAGTCGGCCGCCGTGTTCGTGCCTACCACCACCCGCACCCGCAAGCAGTACCAGCGCATCCAACTCCCGGGCCCCGCCTCGGAGTTCGCGATCTGCGCCAACGGCGGGCACCTGCTCGTGAACGGCGTGTCCGACCCGGACTGGGCGCGCCAGGTGACCGGCCGCATCGCCGCCGAGTGCGCCTCCCTCGACGAGGTGCGGGCCCACCTGAGGGCCGTCGCCGACCCGAGCTGGCTCCGAAAGGAGCGGGTCGCCGAGGACCTCTTCGCCTACCTCGTCGTCGAGCGGGAGCTGCTGCCCGAGGAGTGGGTCAAGGAGCTCGCCGCCTGGGCCGAGCCGCGCGGCTGGACGGTCTCGCTCCAGGGCCGCAAGATCTACGCGGTGCCGAAGCCGCTCACCAAGAGCGCGGCGGTCCGCGAGGTCGCCCGCCGCACCGGGGCCGGACTCACCTTGGCCGCCGGGGACTCGCTCCTCGACGCCGACCTCCTGCTCGCCGCCGACCAGGGCTGGCGCCCGGGCCACGGCGAGCTCGCCGAGGCCGGCTGGCAGAGCCCGCGCACCGAGGCCCTGGCCGAGTGCGGGGTGCTCGCGGGCGAGGAGATCCTGCGCCGCTTCCTGAGAGCCTGTGTCTAAACCCCCCCGCCCGGGCCCGCGCGGGGTTCAGACACAAACCCTTAGCGCCGGGGATTGGGTACGGTCGCCGCATGACCAAGGGAAACAGCACCAAAATCACTGACGAGTTGTACGCGTACATGCTGGCCCACAACCCGCCCCTGGACGCGGTGCAGCAGGGCCTGGTGAAGACGACGTACGACCGGCTGCCGGACCACGCGGGCATGCAGTCGGCCCAGGAGCAGGGGCCGCTCCTCGCCTTCCTGGTACGCCTGGTGAACGCCCGCCATGTTGTCGAGGTGGGCACCTTCACCGGGTTCTCGGCGCTTGCCATGGCGCAGGCGCTCCCGGCCGACGGCAAACTGATCGCCTGCGACGTCTCCGAGGAGTGGACGGCGTACGGCAAGGAGGCCTGGGCGAAGGCGGGGGTCGCCGACCGCATCGAGCTGCGGATCGCCCCCGCCCTCGACACCCTGCGGGCGATGCCGACCGAGCCGCACATCGACTTCGCCTACCTGGACGCGGACAAGGGCAACTACATCGCGTACTGGGAGGAGTTGGTGCCGCGACTGCGGCCCGGCGGGGTCATCGCCACGGACAACGTGCTGTTCCATGGCGCGGTCCTCGACCCGGAGGCGACCGGTTCGCCCGCCGCGATCCGGGCGTTCAACGAGCATGTGGCCGCGGACGGACGCATGGACAGCGTGATGTTGACCGTCGCGGACGGGCTGACGCTGTCCCGCAAGCGGTAACTCCGCGCCGGCGTGCGGGTGTTGGGGTGCGGCCCGCCCGGCTGTGGGCTCACAGGGATCAGCCGCAGCAGCCGCCCCCGCAGCACCCGCCGCCACCGCCGGCCGGGGCAGGGGCCGACTTGGCGGAGCCTCCCACGGCCACCGTGGAGAGCAGCTTCACCGTGTCGGCGTGGCCCGCCGGGCAGGTCGCCGGGGCGGCGGACTCGGCCATCGGGCGGCTGAGCTCGAACGTGTCGTCACAGGGGCGGCAGCGGTATTCATAGCGAGGCATGGCCCCAGCCTAAGCGGGCCCGCCGGGAAAGAGGCGCGGGGCTGGGACATAGAGGCGCGGGGCTGGGACATCGTGCGGCTCCGCCGCGCCGGTGGTCACCGGTCGACCGATCAGAGCGGATCGGCGGTCAGAGCTGATCGTCGACGTGCTCGTGGCGCGCCTTCCAGTACGGGTTGTCGTGCGGCAGGAAGCCGGTGACCCGGCCGTACATCCCGAACACCATCAGGAGCAGCCCGACCACGAAGCTGAACAGCACGTTCTGCATCTTGAAGGCCAGGAAGTTGTGCGAGGTGTCGAGCAGCGCCAGGTTCACGAACCCGCTGATCAGGAACAGGACGCCGAGCGCGATGTTGAGCGTCGAGGCGAAGTTGCCGCCCTTGACCATCCCGTACAGGAGCAGCAGGCCGACGACGATGGACAGCACGCTCAGCGCGCCGTTGGTGTTGAGCCCGGCGACCCGGTCGCCGCCGGTGTCGAAGAACCCGATCTGATGGACCAGGCCGAGGATGCCGAAGACCAGTAGTACGGCTCCCATGGCACCGGCGCCGAAGCGGTAGACGCGGTTGAGGCGGTGGTCGACCGGCAGGTGCTCGTTGAGCGAGACCCGGCTGTGATGGAGGCGCTGCGAGATCGCGTGGGCGGCCATGGTGGGGCCCTCCTCATCCCTATCGCTCATCCTTATCGACGGCACGCAGGGCGTACGTACTCCAGGATCCGCCCGGTTCCGGCCCCTATCAACTCGGCGTGAGCGGTCACGCTCCGTGGCCGAGCTCCTCGCGGATGCGGGCCACCACATCCGCTACGGTCCGGCGCACCGCCTCGGTCTCCGTCAGGAAGTGCCAGTAGTCCGGGTGCCTGCCCTCCAGCGTGGCGATCGCCCGGTCCAGGCGGGCCACCGAATCGTCCAGGGGCCTGGCGTGCCGCGGATCGGGGGTGCTGCGGCCGGACATCGCCAGGCGCTGGGCGTCGCGGATCGCGAACCGGGTGCGCTGGATCTCCTGCTGCGGGTCCTTCGCGACGGCGTTGAGCCTCTGCAGCCGGTCGCCGGCGGCCGAGACCGCCTCGTCCGTGGAGTTGAGCAGCGCCCGCACCGTACTGAGCCGCGAGGTCGCATCCGCCCAGCGCTGCTCCTCGCGCGCCTTGGCCGCCTCCTTGAGCTTCTCCTCCGCCTGCCGTACGGAGACGGCGGCCTGCTCGGGCACCTGCTGGAGGTCCTGCCAGCAGGCGGCGGCGAAGCGGCGGCGCAGCTCGCTGAGCACCGGGTCGACCCCGCCGGCCCGGGTGGTGAGGGCCTGGGCGCGGGTCCGCAGCGATACGAGCCTGCGGTCGATCTCGGCGGCCTTCGCGGGCAGCTGCTCGGCCTCGGCCCGTACGGCCTCGGCGTCGCGCAGCACCCGGTCGGCGCGCTGGAGCGTCTCGGGCACGCCGTGCTGACCTGCGCCCTGGTTGAGCTTGGTGAGCTCCGGCCCGAGCGAGGCGAGCCGTGCCGCGAGCTCGTCGGCGCGCAGCCCCGAGGCGCGTACCGCGTCCAGGGCGGTACTGGCGCCGAGCAGCGCGTGCCGGGCCCGCTCGACGGCGGGGGCGAGCCGGGCGAGCTGGGTCTCGGCGGTGTCCAGGAGCGGCCGCAGGTTCTGCTCGAAGCGGTCGAGCTCGCCCTTCACGCGGACGAGTTCGTCCTTGGCGGCGGTCAGCTCGGCGCGCGCCCGCGAGGCGACGGAGGCGTCGAGGTCGTCCCGGTCCAGGTCGTGCGCGTCGACGGCGTTGATGTACTGGTTGCTGACCTCGTCGATGCGGCGCCCGAGGGCGGCGAAGTCGTCGACGGCCCGGCGGGCGCCGGGCGAGCTGTCCACGGCCGTGATCGTCTCGATGGAGATCCGCAGATCGCGCTGGGCGGTGTCGAGCTCGTAGAACGCGGCCGCCGCGGCGTCCTTGGCCGCCTGGGCGTCGGCGCGCAGACTCTCGCCGCGCCCGCCGAACCAGCGGCGCGTACCGCCCCCGGCGAAGGCGCCGGGCAGCACCGCGGCCCCGAGCACCAGGGGGAACGCGATGAGCGCCAGCACGTCCCGGACGGTGGCACCCGCTCTGCTGTACGGCCGCGCGTGTGTCGCCGTCACATCCCTCTCCCGTGCTGTGTCGCCCTGCCCGGTCCATTCTCCCACCAGGTAAGGACGAACACACGGCCCGGTCAGTTCATGCTTCTCCCTCTGTTCTCAGTGGGCGGTGCCGGCCCGTCCGGTTCAGCTGTTGTCGTGGACACTGACCCGTCCGTTGTCGCTCCGCGCGGTCAGCGCGTGCGTACTGGAATCGGAGCGGTCCACGGTGACATCGACGCGGCCGTTGTCGGCGCGGGCGGCGACCTTGTACGTGTCCTTGGGGACGGCCAGGTCGACCCTGCCGTCGTCGCTGGTGGCCTCCACGCTGTCCGGCACGACCGCGAAGGCGAGAGCCACCCGTCCGTTGTCCGAACTGGCCCGCACGCTCTTGGCCCGGATCCCCTGCCCCTCGACGCGCCCGTCCCGGGAGGTGAGGTCCAGCGGCCCGGAGGAGTCCTTGACGCTGATCCGCCCGTTGTCGGAGGCGATGACCAGCGGGGTGTCGAACCCGCTCGCCTCGACCCGGCCGTCGTTGTCGTGCACGGTGACCGCGACCCCGCGCGGGACCTTCACCTCGTGCCGGGCACTGCAGTTCTTGACCAGCCCGCTGCACTTCACGTCGAGACTCAGCGTGCCGTCGCTCAGCTCCCAGCTCGCATCGGGCCCGTTGCCGAACGCGACCCACCCGTTGACCTGCCGCGCGACCTGTACGTCCTTCACATCGGCGGGCGTGACGACGACAGTGGAGTTCCCGGCGTCGATGGTCAGCGCCTTCCCGCCGAGGGCGAAGTTCTTGTGCTCGACGGGCGCGTCCCCCGGGTCCGAACTCCCGCACCCCGCCAGGGCGAAGCAGAGGGCCCCGGCCCCGACGGCAGCGAACAGCGCGGTGCGACAGCGAAATGCCATGGTGATCTTCCCCCGATTACGTGGCGACGGCTCCACGGTACGAACCGGCACCGCCCCGGCGCGCTGGAGCCTGCTACCGAAACCGGGGTGGCACTAACCCCACCCCGCGATCGGGTTTGCGGCGGCACCCCATGGGCCATGTACGCTGTTCCTCCATCCACGGGTGTGTAGCTCAGGGGTAGAGCGCTGCTCTTACAAAGCAGATGTCGGCGGTTCGAAACCGTCCACGCCCACCAGCACGAAGGCCCCCCGCCGATCATGGCGGGGGGCCTTCGACGTCCCGGTCCGACATCAACGTCCATGGCCATCCTCGCTGGGGCCGCCCTCGCTCGGGACGCCTCCTGAGCAGCCGATCCATGTGGCCGACGGCTTCGCGCTGCGTGCCCTGGACGACGTACGCGCAGACGTTCATCGTGACGGCGATCTGGCTGTGACCCGACGACCACTAGAACGGAAGCCGGTCCGGAGGGGGTTTTCATGCCGCTGGGGGACAGCCGGGGGGCGGGGGGAAGCGGACAATGGGGACAGCGCCGATGTGGCACCCCGCGGCGCGGTCTCTTCCAGTTGAAGTTCCGAGGAGCAGACATGCGTCGGCAGATGGTCAGGGCAGCACTCTTCGTCGGGGCGGTCGGCGCCCTGATCGCAGCCGTCGGGCCGGGGACGGCCAATGGGCAACTCGCAGGGTCCGACACCGTCGTGGTCGACTGTTCCGGGCACTCTCAGGTCCGGCCCAGCAGCTATTTGATCGCCTGCGGTGACGGAAACAACGGCCTCGTCTCCCTGCGCTGGACGCAATGGGGACCGACATCGGCCGTGGGCCGGGGGTTGGACAAGGTGAACGACTGCGTCCCCTACTGCGCCGCCGGCCGCTTCCACTCGTACCCCGTGACGGTCCGCCTCGACACCGCCCGCCCCGAGCCAGGTCGGCAGGGCCGGTCGCATTACACCGTTCTGCACCTGCACTACACCGCTGACACCCCGCCCCACACGCCTCGCGACACGTCGTACCCGATCCGGTGAGCGCTCAGCCTGAAGCCCCGTCGGGGTGCGGACGGGGCTTCTCGGCCGGGGCCGCAGCGCGCTCGGGGATGCGCTCGGCGCCGGAGGTCCGGCGGGTCAGGAGCGGGGAGGACTCCGCCGGATGGCTGGAGGTTACGCCTGTGGTTGGCTGAAACGTAACCCCTGTGCAGGGTGGGGTCCCGGCGGATTCATGGGGTGCCGGGGGCTTGGGAGTTCAGGGGCGGTGCCGTGCGATTTCGGGGGTGGAATGTGGTGCGGGGTGAGGGCGAGGGGCGGGGCATGGTCGTGAAGCGAAGTCTGCGGGCGGCGTACTTCCGTGCCCTTGCGGCGGAGCCCGGCTACGCGGAGGTCGGGGCGACTGAAAGCCGTGTGCTGCCCGGCGGTTACCGCACCTTCCGGCGGCGGATCCGGGTCGGCTACGGGCAGGACGTCTTCGAGCGGGCCGGGGCGCACGTGCTGGCCTGGGGCGCGCAGCGCGGGGCCGGGTTCGGGGTGCACCCCGCTGCGCCCGCCGTACCCGGCGCGACCGCGCTCGTCGTGCTGCGGTTGCCCGGGCTGCCGCTCCCGCGCCTCGTCATCCCGTGCCGCGTCGTGTGGACCGTACGGGCCGCCGACCGCATCGGGTTCGCCTACGGCACTCTGCCCGGGCACCCCGAGTGCGGCGAGGAGTCGTTCGTCGTGGGGCGCGAGGCCGACGGGCTCGTGTGGTTCGAGGTCGCCGCCTTCTCGCGGCCCGCCCGCTGGTACGCCCGGCTCGGCGGGCCCCTCACACGGCTCCTCCAGGATCTCGCCACCCGGCGCTATCTCGTGTCCGTGGCCGCCGCCGCCCGCCGGGGAACGCCGGCGGGGTGAGGCACGTCTTCCCGGGGAGGTGCATGGACGTACAGGGGGCGGTGGCACACTGGCCGCTCGTTCGATGCTGGTGAAGGGAAGCTGGTCGTGGCGATGATGCGGAATCTGCGGAGGGCGGTGCGCCGCGCCTACCGGCGGACCGTCGACCTCAGCCATCCGGGGCGCTCGCCGCTGGGGAGCGCCGTCGTCAACTGTGCGGTGTACGTCCGTGGAGTGCGGCAGCAGGACGACTGGCCCGTGGACGAGGCGCTGCGGCGGGTCCGCAAGCTGGGTGACGGGGCCTTCGTCTGGATCGGGCTGCACGAGCCGACCCAGGAGGAGTTCGCCGGGCTCGCCGAGCTGTTCGGCCTGCACCCGCTGGCCGTCGAGGACGCCGTCACCGCTCACCAGCGCCCCAAGGTCGTGCCGTACGACGACATCCTGTTCTCGGTCTTCAAGACGTGCCGGTACGTCGAGCACGAGGAACTCACCGCCAGCAGCGAGGTGGTGGACACCGGCGAGCTGATGGTGTTCACCGGATCCGACTTCGTCATCACCGTGCGGCACGGCTCGCACGGCTCGCTCGGCCCGCTGCGGGAGGCGCTTGAGCAGGAGCGCGAGCAGTTGGCGAAGGGCCCCTCCGCGGTGCTGCATGCCATCGCCGACCACGTCGTGGACGAGTACCTGGCCGTCGTCGACGCCATGCAGAGCGACATGGACGCGGTCGAGACCGCTGTCTTCGCCGAGAACGCCGGACGCGGCGACGCGGGCCGGATCTACCAGCTCAAGCGTGAACTCCTCGAACTGAAGCGGGCGGTGGCCCCGCTGGACCGGCCGTTGCAGAAGCTCGCCGGTGAAGCGGTGCCCTCGGTCGCCGCCGAGGTCAGGCCGTACTTCCGCGACGTCGCCGACCACCTGCTCCGGACCACCGAGCAGATCGGCGCCTTCGACGGCCTGCTCGACTCCATCCTCCAGGCCCACCTCGCCCAGGTCACGGTGGCCCAGAACGAGGACATGCGGAAGATCACCGCCTGGGCGGCCATAATCGCCGTGCCGACCATGGTCTGCGGCATCTACGGCATGAACTTCGAGAACATGCCCGAACTCCACTGGCGTTACGGCTACTTCATGGCGCTCGGGCTCATGGTGGCGGCCTGCTTCGTGATCTATCGCGGGTTTCGGCGCAACGGCTGGCTGTAGTCGGCTGTAGACGGCCGGCCGTTGCGTCGCTCGATCGGTTGCGTTGCTCGGTCAGTTGCGGTGGCGGGAGAACAGGCCCTGGCGTTCGCGCCGGTAGCGGCGCTCCCAGCGGTCCATCCGGTCCCGGCGGGCACGGTAGGCGCGGTAGTCGGAGTCCATGCGGCCGGCCCCGCCGCCTCCTCCGCCGCCCGAGCCGGAGGCCGGGCCGCCGCCGGGGCGGCGCATGACGGTGAAGAGCACGGCCACGACGGCCACCCAGAAGATGATGCTGCCGAGGCTGAGGCCGAATCCGTACAGGATCAGAGCGAGAAGGATCATCCAGAGGATCATGGTGGGTCCTTGAGGGACGGATCGGGGGCTTCCCCTGGCCCCCGGTTCAAGCCACCAAGTTACTCCGTAACGCGGGGAGTTGGCCCCTGAGTTAACGGGCGGAGAACTCCGGCCGAGCCCTCAGAGCCTGTGTCTGAACCCCGTCCGGATCCGGACGGGGTTCAGACACAGGCTCTCAGCCCGCCGTGCGGCGGCTCTCCGCGAGGCCGCGCAGGCGCTCCATCTCGCGCCGGTCGCGCTTGGTCGGCCGACCGAGGCCACGGTCGCGTACGCCGGCCGCGAGGACGTCCGCGCGGGCGGGCGGTGGCGGGCTGTTGTCGATGTACGCCTCGACCGCGACCGGGGCGCCGACCCGCTTGCGCAGCAGCTTGGCGACCTTGACGATCCGCTCCCGGCCGTCCATGCGCAGCCGCACCTCGTCGCCCACTTTCACCTGGTGGGCGGCCTTCACTCGCTCGCCGTTGACCTGGACGTGACCGGCTCGGCAGGCCGTGCCCGCCTGGGAGCGCGTCTTGGTGAGCCGGACCGACCAGATCCAGCTGTCGACGCGTACGGGGCCGGTGCTGGTGCCGTTCGCTGCTTCCGCCATGCCTTCGACTTTAGACGGAGGGCGCGGTGGAGCCTCGCGTATTTCGGACGCGGACCATCCGGGCTCGGACCAAGAGAGGGCAGGTCCTGTGGCCCCCGGGGGCATTGTCAGTGGCGTCGGTCACACTGGGGGCATGTGCAGAAGTATCAAGACGCTCAGGCCGCCGGCCATGCCGGAGGAGGCCACCGACGACGACATCAGGGCCGCCGCCCTGCAGTACGTACGCAAGGTGTCCGGCTTCCGGGCGCCCGCCGCGCACAACCGGGAAGTCTTCGAGCGCGCGGTGGACGAGATAGCCGAGGCGACGCGTGAGCTGCTCGCCGGGCTTGAGGTGCGCGGAGCCGCCGCGAGGAGGCCGGCGTAGCCCTGCCGGGGAGCGGGGGCCGGTGTTCGGATCGGGGGCGCCCGCCGCCTGCCGTCGCCGGAACGCCCGCCCGTCTGCCGTCGCCGGAAGGGGCGGGGCTGGGGCGGACGTCCTCGTCAGGACGCCGGGGCCGTCGTCGGCGCCGGGCGCTTCATGACGTACGCCGCGAGGCCCCCCGCCGCGAACAGGGCGAGCACCGACACCGCGGTGCCCAGCCAGGTCGCGCCCAGCCACTGCCCGCCGAAGTAGCCGAGTCCCACGCTGTACGTCGCCCAGGCCACGCCCGCGAGCGCCGACCAGGGCAGGAACTCGCGGACCTTGCGGTGTGCCGCGCCCGCACCCAGTGAGACGACGGAGCGCCCGGCGGGGGCGAAGCGTGCGATGACGACGAGGCCGCCGCCGCCTCGGCTGAGCGCGGTGCCGAGTCGTTCCTGCGCCCGGGTCAGGCGGCGGGAGCGGGCGATCACACGCTCGATGCGGGCTCCGCCGCGCCGCGCGAGGCGGTACGCGATCAGATCGCCGAGGACGGAGGCGGTCGCGGCGCAGGCGGCGAGCGCGAGCAGATCGGCGTGTCCGGTCCGGGTGGCGGCCCCGGCCATGTCCGCGGACCCGGCGGCCGTGGTCGCCGCCGTGATCACGAGCACTCCGCTGGGCAGCACGGGAAGGAAGACGTCGAGCAGTACGGAGAGCGTGACCACAGCGTAGATCCAGGGGCTGGAGGTCAGCGCCCCCACACTCTCCAGCACGTTCGCTCCTCTGCGGCTTCGTCGGTTCCCCGGGACGGTGAATACCGCGGTGTCGCGGGGAAGCGGCAGGGGCGGCGGTACAGCCGTAAAGCGTACGCCCGGGCCTATGGGGGTTTGTTCCAGGGGTGGGTGGTGCTACAGCGCAGGGAGAGACGAGCGGGGCGGTGATCGTGAGGAGGGGAGCATGGTGCCGACGGGGCATGCGTACGGAGTGCATGTGTACCGGCACGCCGCCACCGGTACGCCGCCACCGGCGTGCCTGTACCGGCACGCCTGTACCGGCACGCCTGTACCGGCACGCCTGTACCGGCGTGCCGGTGGCGGCGGTACGAAGGGCGCGGCCAACTCGGCGGTGATCCACCGGGAAACCGGGGGCAAGGGGACCGGCTCGCGTGCTTCACCGCGGCGTTCAAGTCGGCTCAGGGCCGTGCGCCGACGGGTGAGAGCCTGTGTCTGAACCCCGCCCGGATCAGACCGCGGCGTCTGGTGCGTGCGATCGCAAGGCGCCGGAAGGCACTCGATGGGGTACCCCCTGGTCTTCAAGACCTTGGGGGAGGAACTACTAGGGCGTTTCGGCAACGCCGCATGGGGGTCCCCCTGGCCCTTAAGGCCTTGGGGGAGTGCGTGCCAGGCGCCACGGGCCCGGGCGGGGTTCAGACACAGGCTCTGAGGACATGCCGCTGCCCGGAGTTCGGCGGCTGAACTCCGGGCAGCGGGGCGGGCGTTGGAGACGTGAGCCTGGCTCGGGTTTCCGGCACCCTGTGGGTGTTCGCCGAGTCGTCCGCTCAGGGGGCGGTCGTCCGGGCGGTCAGGCGGTGACGGTCTCGCGCTCGGTGTCGGCGGCCGACCGGGCGGTGCCGCGGGCGCCGAGGAACTGGTCGAGCGCGAGCGCGCCGGGGCCGGTGAAGACGAGGAGCAGGAAGGCCCAGCAGTACATGGCGGAGGCCTCGCCGCCGTTCTGCAGCGGGAGCAGCGCGTGGGACTGGTGGACGCTGAAGTACGCGTACGCCATCGAGCCGGACGAGATGAGGGCCGCCGGGCGGGTGAAGAGGCCGGTGAGCACCAGGATGCCGCCCACGAGCTGGATCACCGCGGCGTACCAGCCGGGCCAGGTGCCCGCCGCGATCGAGCCGCCGCCCATCGCGCCGCCGAAGACGCCGAACAGGGAGGCGGCGCCGTGGCAGGCGAAGAGGAGGCCGATCACTATGCGGAACAGGGCGAGGGCGTACGGACGCGCGCGCTCGGTGTCGAGCGTGGGGGAGGCCATGGGGGGCTCCTTCGGTTGGGGACGTGACCGATGGGGTCCACAGGTTAGGCAGCCCTCATTAGTGCTTGCAAGTTCAACATTCTTAATGTCTTGTTTCGACCGGGTGAATTGAGCCAGGTGTGGTGTCGGGGGCGAGTGGCCGGTCCAGGACGGTCCTCAGCCGGACCGGACCCCTCCGCAGGAGGCTCGCGCGGCGCGCCTGATCGAGCCGAAGGCGTGCCGAACGGCCGTGCAGCGTAAGGGTCATGAGCTGATTGCCGAACCATGGTCCACCGCTCCTGCGCCAGTCGAGCGGCGGCCGGGCCGCCCGCCCGTGCCGGGCCAGAGCGCGCCCGAGCCGGCGGCCGAAACGGCTCCAGCCGAAGCGGAATCCGGCCCGCACGGGGGCCGGAACGGAGTTGTGGACCGGCGAACACGTCAACTGGGCGATACGCGCGGTGAGTTGGGGCGCAGAATTTGGCCAGAAGGGCTCCGCCACGTATGCGTGGTGCACATCACCCGACAGGACGCTGACGGTGGCGGGCGCGCCGGGCCCCGACCCCGCGCGGGCGAGCAGCTCCGTGAGGAACCGGAACGAGGCGGGGAACGCGGCCCAGTGCTCCAGGTCGGCCCGGCGCCGCAGCCGCTCGCCGATCCGCGCCCAGCGCGGGCCGCGCGAGCCCGCGCACAGCGCCGCGTTCCAGCCCTCCGCGTCATGGATGAGCGGCGGGAGCAGCCACGGCAGTGAGGTCCCGATCAGGAGGTGGTCGCAGGCCCCCGGCTCCGGCAGCTGTGCCTGGAGCCACTGTGCCTCGCCCTCGGCGAGCATCGCCCGCCGCCCCTCGTCCAGGACGCGGGCCGCCCGGGTGTCCACCATCAGCAGCCGGGTGCGGCCGAAGTCGCGCCGGTAGCTCCAGCGCACGGCAGCCGGGTCCGCGTCGGCCGACGCGGCGAACGCGCGCAGCGCCTCCGTGCCGTCCGGCGTGCCCCGCACCGCCGCGTACAGCGGGTCGGCGGCGAGCTCGGCGGGGGAGAGGTTGCCCAGGTGCTGGTGGACCCAGTACGACATCAGGCCGCTGATCAGCCGCTCCTGCCACCAGGGCGTGGCACGCATCTCGGTGAGCCAGGAGGCGCTGGTGTTCCAGTCGTCGATCACGTCGTGGTCGTCGAAGATGTGGCAGCTGGGCACGGTGGAGAGCAGCCAGCGCACCTCGGGGTCGAGCCACGACTCGTAGTACAGCCGGGTGTACTCCTCGTAGTCCGCGACCTGGGCACCCGGGGCCTCGCGCAGGTCCCGGCGCGCGCCGAGCCAGCGCCGCGTGTCCGCCGAGACGCTGTCCGCGTACACCTGGTCGCCGAGGAGGAGCAGCACGTCGGGCCGCTCGGCCTCCGGGTCGGCCGCCAGGGCCGCGGCCAGGGCGTCCAGCGCGTCCGTGCCGCCGGGTTCGGGCGCGCGGCGGCACGAGCCGAAGGTGACGCGGAGCCGCGCGGCCCCGTCCGGGACGGAGATCGTGCTCGGCGGGAAGCGCGAGGCCGGCGGCGGCCAGACCGCCCGCCCGTCGAGCAGTACCTCGTACGCGGTGGCCCTGCCCGGCGTAAGATCGGCCAGCGGGACCAGCGCGTAGTGGTGCCCGGCGACCTGGAACGTGTGCGAGGAGCCCGAGGCGCCGTCCGCGCAGCGCACCCGCACCGTGCAGGGCCGGTCGGCCTCGACCCAGACCGTGGCGGCCCCTCGCTGATCCACGTACCGCAGCAGCGGCCCCAGGCGAAGCCCGGCCATGTGGTGCCCCCTCCGTCGCCGGTCCGTTCGTACGGTACGGAACGACGGAGGGGTGCGACAGGTTTCAACAGCTTCTGCATGAACGGCTGTTGCGGTAGGGGTCCGGTGTCAGCAGCCGTTGAGGATGCCCTGCAGCGCCGACTTCTCGGCGGAGTCGACCGTGAGCTTGTAGTAGTGCTTCACGTCGACCCACATCCGGGCGTACGTGCAGCGGTAGGAGGTCACCGAGGGCAGCCACTTGGCCGGGTCCTTGTCGCCCTTGGCCTGGTTGACGTTGTCGGTGACCGCGATCAGCTGGGGGCGGGTCAGGTCGTTGGCGAAGCCCTGGCGCTGGGGGGTGGTCCAGTTGCTGGCGCCCGAGCGCCAGGCCTCGGCGAGCGGCACCAGGTGGTCGATGTCCAGGTCGGAGGCGGCGGTCCAGGTCGCGCCGTCGTACTCGGAGAACCAACTGCCGCTGGTGGCCGCACAGTTGGCGTCCGTCTTGACGTTCACGCCGTCTCGCTTGAGGACGACCTCGCGCGTGTTGCAGGTGCCGGACTGGGTGATCCAGTGCGGGAACTTGGCGCGGCTGTAGCCGGTCATCGAGCCCTCCGCCTGCACGGTCAGCTGGCCCAGGTAGGTGCGGGCGGTGGCGGCGTCGACCGGGGCGGGCGGCGAGGCCTCGGCGGCCGGGGCGGTGATCAGTGCGGCGCCCGCGGCGAGCGCGGCGGCGGCGGCGAGGACGGCCGTGCGACGCGCGTAGATGCGGGGCGTACGGGTTCCTATGGCGGCTGACATGCGAACTCCCTTGGAGTGGGGGGGAACTTGACCGGACGCGGGATGGGCGGCCCGGCCAGCGTGGCGGCGCCAGGTTTCCTGCGGATGGGCGCCAGGTAACAGCCTGGCGACATGAGCACGTCAGATCAAGAGTCGGGACGGCACTGATGACGCCACTGATGGGAAAGGGAACTGACGGTCTGTTCGGGAACGGGAGGGATGGGAGCTGACGGTCCGTTCGGGACTGAACCGCGAGGGAAGAGAACTGACGGCCCGTCGCGCGGCACCGGCCGGTCGGTGCTCTGATGGGCGCGCCCTCCCGGCCGCACCGCCCCGCGAGGGGTGACGGTCCCGGCGAGCTGCCCGTCGTACCGTTGGCGCGTGCTGCTGCCGGTGAATGTCACGCTCGGGGCCGTTCTCGTCGCCCTGCTCCTCGCCGCCGCGGGCGTCGCCGCGGCCGCGCACCTGGGGCGGCACCGCGAGATTCTGATCGCGGGGGTCCGGGCGGCCGTTCAGCTCGCCGTGGTCGCCCTCGCGATCCACTGGGTGGTCGGCTCGCTGCCGCTGCTGCTCGGATTCCTGACGCTGATGTACGCCGTCGCGGTCCGCACCGCCGGGCGCCGCATGACCGCCAACACCACCTGGTGGTGGGCGGCCGCACCCATCGCGGCCGGCGTCCTCCCGGTGGTCGGGGCGCTCCTGCTCACCGGTCTCGTCCCCGTCAAGGGGATCGCGCTGATCCCGGTCACCGGCATCCTCATCGGCGGCGCGCTCACCGCGACCGTGCTCGGCGGTCGCCGGGCCCTCGACGAGCTGACCGCGCGGCGCGGCGAGGTGGAGGCGGGCATGGCGCTCGGCCTGCTCGACCGCGACGCCCGCCTGGAGATCGCCCGGCCCGCCGCCTCGGACGCGCTGCTGCCGGGCCTCGACCAGACCCGGACGGTGGGCCTGGTCACCCTCCCCGGCGCGTTCGTCGGCATGCTGCTCGGCGGCGCATCCCCCGTGCAGGCGGGCGCGGTCCAGCTCTTCGTCCTGGTCGCGCTCATGGCCGTACAGGCGGTCGCGGTGTCGGTCGTGCTGGAACTCGTGGCGCGGGGCAAGGTGCACCGGGAGGTGCGGGTGGACGTACGGGACCAAAGTCCCTGATGGGGTGCGTACGGCATGCCGTACCCTTGAGGGCGCAGAAGGGGAGTAGCTCTTCGCCGGAACGTCGACATACTGCCGGATCCCCCAGGGGTTCCCGGCCGGCGCCCGGAGGCGAGTGCCCGCGAGGGACCCGCCAGCGAGACCTTCGGCCGCAGTGACCATGACCATTCATGGCGCCGCCGTGCCGAAGCGACCCCGGATTCTGTCCGAACTGCTCTCGGTGCGGCCGTGCCCGACCGATTGAGGAACCCCTTCCGTGCTCAGCTTCACGATCATGGCGATCACCTTCGGTGTGATCTTCCTCGCCGAACTCCCCGACAAGACCGCGCTCGCGGGTCTGATGCTCGGCACCCGCTACAAGGCCTCCTACGTCTTCGTCGGCGTCGCGGCCGCCTTCGCCGTCCACGTCGTCCTCGCCATCGCGGCGGGCAGCGTGCTGACCCTGCTGCCGCACCGGCTGCTCCAGGCGATCGTCGGCGTGCTCTTCCTCGGAGGCGCGGCGATGCTGCTCTTCAAGAAGGGCGAGGACGACGAGGAAGTGAAGGCGCCCGCCGACCAGTCGTTCTGGAAGGTGTCGGGGGCGGGCTTCATGCTCATCCTGGTCGCCGAGTTCGGCGATCTGACCCAGATCATGACGGCCAACCTGGCCGCGCGTTACGACAACCCGCTGTCCGTCGGCATCGGCGCGGTGCTCGGCCTGTGGGCGGTCGCCGGACTCGGCATCGTGGGTGGCAAGGCCCTGATGAAGCGCGTGCCGCTGCGCCTGATCACCAAGGTCGCGGCCTGCCTGATGCTGGCGCTCGCGGGCTTCAGCCTGTTCGAGGCGATCGCGGGCTGAGGCCCCTCTCCCGGACATACGGATGTCATAGGCATACGGATGTGAAAACGGCCCCCGTGGTAGGACGGGGGCCGTTTGTTCTCGGGGGTGCGCCGGTGGTCCGGTCAGCCGTTGATCTCCAGGCGGAGGGTGCCGTCCGCCTGGGCGGTGACGGTGAGGTGCGTGAGGTCGGGGACGTACGCGGTGGGCTCATGGGCGTTCGCACGCGGGCCGACGCCCACGACGCGCATCCCGGCCGCCTTGCCCGCCGCGATGCCGGCCTCCGAGTCCTCGAAGACGATGCAGTCCGCCGGGGCGAAGCCCAGTTCGGCGGCGCCCTTGAGGAAGCCCTCCGGGTCCGGCTTGCTCGCGCCCACGCACTCGGCGGTGACCCGCACGTCGGGCATCGGCAGGTCCGCGGCCGTCATACGGGCCCGGGCGAGCGCGGCATCGGCCGAGGTCACCAGGGCGTGCGGCCGCCCGGCGAGGGTGGCCATGAAGGCGGGGGCTCCGGCTACCGGCACGACGCCGTCGGTGTCCGCGGTCTCCTCGGCGAGCATCACCTTGTTGTCGGCGTGGTTCAGCTCCATCGGCCGGTCCGGGAGCAGCACCGCCATCGTGGCGTAGCCCTGGCGGCCGTGGACGACCTTGAGCGCTTCCTCGGGGTCGAGGCCGTTGCGTTCGGCCCAGCGGCGCCAGCAGCGCTCGACGACGGCGTCGGAGTTCACGATCGTGCCGTCCATGTCCAGCAGGAAGGCGCGGGCGGTCAGGACGGTGGTGGTCGTGGTGCTGGCCGGCATCGGCGGACTCCAGGGCACGGGAGCGGGGGCGCAGAAACACAAAGGTGATCCCCGCCCGCCGGTCAGGGAGTACAGGCAGGGATCACTTTGTTCCACCACGATACAAAACGCGGAGGGGGTTGTGCCACCCGGCCCCCTTTTGTCACTCGGAGCTACCGTTCGGAGCTACTCGCCCGGGACCGGCGCGGCCACCGTCGCGGCCGGGGGGCCGGGCCTCGGACGGCGCGGTTCGCGCACCCCGGCGGGCGGCGGGCCGCCCGGGCCGGAGTCGCCCGGCGTGCGGCGCCGAAGGAGCAGCCGCAGCAGCACGATCAGCGGCAGCAGGGGCAGGACGAGCAGGAGCCAGGGGCTCCGCCTGGGTTTCGCCGGACTCGTGGGCGTCATCCCTCCACGGTCCGCCTCCCGCGCCCGGATGTCACGGGCCGTGCGGAGGCGGAACCGGGCGCCTCGGCCCGCCAGTCTGCCGTGGATGCCGTGCCGCGCCTACGGCCGGTCCGTCATCGACTCCAGGGCGCGGCGGGTCGGCGGCCCGTACACCCCGGCCGGGTCGCCGTCGATGCCCATGTACGACTGGAAGTCGCGCACCGCGCGCTCCGTCCGGGATCCGAAGGTGCCGTCCGGGGTGCCGGTGTAGAGCCCCAACTGGCCGAGTCTTTCCTGGAGTTCGAGCACCGCGGGCCCGCTGTCGCCGCGCCGCAGCGTCGTGCTCGGCGGTGGCGCGAGCGGCTTGCCGTCGGGGGAGTTCGCGGGCTGCCCGGACGCGGAAGGCGTGGATGCGGGCTTCGACGGTGTCGGCGAGGCCGCCCTGGACGCCGACGCCGAGGGTGACGGCGAGGGCCGTACGGAGGGGGATCGGCTCGGGGCCGCCTTCTTCGTACGGGAGGGAACGGTCGAGGGGGCCTCGGCGGAGGCGGTATCGGTGCCGGTGCCGCCGTACGGGACGGCGGTGTCCGCGACGTCGGGCAGGGCCCGCTTCGGTGTGGCGTCCCCGGCGAACAGGGTGCTCGCGAACGCCGCCGTACCGATGACGACCGCGACGCCGGCGCCGATGGCCAGTGCGGTGAGACGGCGCCGTCTGCGGGGCGCCTCCGCGGGGCTCGGGGGCTCGGGATCCGCGGCCGGGGTTTCCGCCGCGGGGACCGCCCCGAGCCGCATGGTCTGCTCGGACACGGCCTCAGGGGCTGCGGCAGGCGGCCCCGCCGAGGCGTTCGGCAGCATCACGTACGGCCGGATCCGCAGCGGGTCGAAGTCCTCGGCCGCGGCCACCTCGGCGACGCGTTCCGCGTGCAGGGTCGCGGCGGCGCGCTCGGCGCAGGCGCAGCCGGGTCTGCCGTCCACCCCGCGTTCGGCACCGCATTCAGGACAGCCGTGTCCGGTCATCGTCGGGTCCCCTCCCCATGGACTGCGAGCGATTATGCCCGGCGGCCCGCGGGTACCCGGGGTGCGCGGAGGACCCCGGCAGGCCATTTCCGTACATTCCGATCAAGATGGTGGGAGCGAGTCGGAGCACACACACGGATGGGACGTGGTCATGGCTCAGGGAATCGCTCCCGCCACCGTCGCCCCCGGTGCGGGGCAGGAACGGCGGACCGTGCTGGTCGCCATCGGCGCGCTGCTGCTCGGCATGCTGATCGCCGCGCTCGACCAGACCATCGTCTCGACCGCGCTGCCGACCATCGTCAGCGAGCTGGGCGGGATGGAGCACCTGTCGTGGGTCGTCACGGCGTACATGCTGGCCTCGACCGCCGCGACACCGCTGTGGGGCAAGCTCGGCGACCAGTACGGGCGCAAGAAGCTGTTCCAGGCCGCGATCGTCATCTTCCTCATCGGCTCCGCACTGTGCGGCATCGCCCAGAACATGGGCCAGCTGATCGGTTTCCGCGCGCTTCAGGGCCTGGGCGGCGGCGGCCTGATGGTCCTGTCCATGGCGATCGTCGGCGACATCGTCTCGCCGCGCGAACGCGGCAAGTACCAGGGCCTGTTCGGCGCGGTCTTCGGCGCGACCAGCGTGCTCGGCCCGCTGCTCGGCGGGTTCTTCACCGAACAGCTCAGCTGGCGCTGGGTGTTCTACATCAACCTGCCCATCGGGGTGATCGCGCTCCTCGTCATCGCCGCCGTGCTGCACATCCCGGCGCGCGGGACCCGGCACACCATCGACTATCTCGGCACCTTCCTCATCGCCTCCGTCGCGACCTGCCTGGTCCTGGTCGCATCCCTCGGCGGTACGACGTGGGCCTGGGGATCGGCGCAGATCATCGGGCTCGCGGTGCTCGGCGCGGTGCTCCTCGCGGCCTTCGTCGCCGTGGAGCGCAAGGCGGTCGAACCCGTCCTTCCGCTGAAACTGTTCCGCATCCGCACGTTCACCCTCGTCGCGGTCATCAGCTTCATCGTGGGCTTCGCGATGTTCGGCGCGATGACGTACCTGCCGACGTTCCTCCAGGTCGTGCAGGGCATCTCGCCGACGATGTCCGGGGTGCACATGCTGCCCATGGTCCTCGGCATGCTGCTGACCTCGACCGCGTCCGGCCAGATCGTGTCGCGTACGGGCCGCTGGAAGGTCTTCCCCATCGCGGGTACGGCGGTCACGACGATCGGCCTGCTGCTCCTGCACCGGCTCACCGAGACGAGCTCCACCTGGGAGATGAGCGTCTACTTCTTCGTCTTCGGCGCGGGCCTCGGCCTGGTCATGCAGGTTCTGGTGCTTGTCGTGCAGAACGCGGTCGACTACGCGGACCTGGGCGTCGCGACCTCCGGCGCCACGTTCTTCCGCTCCATCGGAGCCTCGTTCGGCGTCGCCATCTTCGGCACGATCTTCACCAACCGGCTCACTGGCAAGCTCACCGACGCCCTCGCCGGACAGCCGCTGCCGCCCGGCGTCGGCCCCGGCACCATCGCCGCCGACCCGCGCGCGATCGTCCAACTCCCGCCCGCCGCAAGGCAGTCGGTACTGCATGCGTACGCCTCGTCGATCACTGATGTGTTCCTGTACGCGGCGCCGGTCGTCCTCATCGCCTGCGTGACGGCGTGCTTCCTCAAGGAGGACAAGCTACGGGGTGCGGTCACCGCGCCCGACACCAGCCAGACCCTCGCCTCGAACCCCGTCGAGCGGTCCTCGTACGACGAGTGCGCGCGGGCCCTCTCGGTCCTGGGCACGCGCGAGGGCCGCCGCAAGATCTACGAGACGATCACGGCGAAAGCGGACCTGGACCTCCTCCCGGCGGCCAGCTGGTTGCTCCTGCGCATCAAGAAGTACGGATCCGCCGACCCCGGGATGCTCGCCGAGCGCGTCACCGTACCGCTGCACGTCATCACCGAGGCGGCCCGCCAGGTGGAGGAACGCGGGCTCGCCCGGCGCGAGGGCATGCCGATGGTCCTCACGGAACAGGGCTACGAGGTCGCGGCCCGCCTGGCAGCGGCACGGGAGGAGTCCCTCGCCGAGCTGCTCGGCGACTGGTGGGGCCCGAACCGCCCTACCGACCTGGAGAAGCTGGTGGCGGAACTGTCGTCGGAACTGTCGGGCTCGGACACGGAACAGCCGACGGGACCGGGGGTTCCCAGGGACCACGCGGCGTGAGTCCGCAGGGGCGGTGGTTTCGCTCACAGTTCCTTGGCGAACCACCGCTCGCTGTACGGGCCCTCGCTGTACGCGGCCACCTCGCGATAGCCGTGCTTCGCGTACAGGCCGCGCGCCTCGACCAGGTCGTGCCGGGTGTCCAGCGCGATCCGCCGGGCGCCGAGGCGCCGGGCCGCGTCCTCAAGGGCCGAGAGCAGTGCCGCGCCGCCCCCGGTGCCGCGTGCGAAGGGACGGACGAACACGCGGGTGAGCTCGGCCGTGGCCGGGGCCGTCCCGTCGATGACGGGCGCCTCGGCACACAGCAGCACACCCCCGCACGCCGCGGGCCGCCCCTCGTACCGGCCGACCACGAAGTCCCCGGTGGGCGGCCGCAGTTGGTCCGCGCCGTCGTCGGTGAGCCCCTGCTCGATCTCCTCGACGGTGGCGGGCCGGCCGTACCACCGGCTCGCCACCTCGTCGTAGTAGTCGCGCCGCAGCAGGCTCGCGTCGGGGGTGTCGGGCCGCTCGACAGCCATGATCCAAGTCATGGGCCACTGCCTATCCCGGGAGCGGCGGTCTTGGCCACCGAATTAAGCGGCCTTCGGACTGCGGCCTTCCGCCTCAGGCCTTGGGCGAGGCCTGCTGTACGACCTCGAAGGACCACAGCGTGGACCCGGTGGCGGCGGGCTTGGGCCGCTCGCCGCCCTCGCCCTGGGCGCCGCCGTGCGGGCCCCGCATGGAGGTGGCCATCCAGTTCTGGAAGTCCTCCTCGCTGCGCCAGCGGGTGTAGACGAGGTACTGGTCGGTGCCCTCGACGGGCCGCAGCAGCTCGAACCACTCGAATCCGTCGGAGTTCTCCACCGACCCGGCCCGAGAGGCGAACCGCTTCTCCAGCACCTCCCGCTGCTCGTCCGGCACCGTCAGTACGTTGATCTTTACGACGCTGGCCACGCGACACCTCTCGTCAGAAGGCCGCCGGGGGTGGGGCCTTCGCCTCGTCCATGGGTGATCAGTGTGCTACACGGGCAGGTCAAAGCGGTGTGAGGGGACCGCGGTGGGCGGTGGCCCGCCTCCTGCGGCGGGCCCGGACGGCGAGGCCGCCCCCGGCGCCAAGCACCACCAGCAGCACACCCCCCACCGTCAACAGCCAGGCCGGAACCCCGCCCACGGTCATCAACTCATCGGTGTACCAAGCCCGTTGGAAGGAGGCGTCGTCGGCCGCGGGCTTCAGTTCGTGGTCGCCGGTGATCTCGGACGGGTGATGGAAGTACTGCGTCAGGGCCGTCAGATAGACCGGGGTGTCGCGGCCCACCAGGTCGCCCAGGGTGCCCGAGGGGTGCTGGAGCCGGCCGGCGAACAGGGTTTCCGGCGGGGCTCCGCCGATCGGCGACGCCGTTTCCATGCGGTGGTTCGCCAGCACGTACAGGTTCAGCGTCTGCGGCGTCTTCGCCAGGCGGGACAGGCGCATGGGGTAGACCAGATGGTCGCTCGCGAAGGTCAGGCTCAGCGGGTCCAGGGGGCCGCCCAGGGTCTTGCCCGGCTCGTCGGGGGCGAGCCGGATCGCCACGTACTCCCACTTCTGGTCGACGTACGGGCGCAGTTCGGTGGCGAGGGCGGGCGGGAGCTGGAAGCCGTTGCGGGTCAGCCAGTCGCGCAGGGCCGTCGGGTCGGTGGCGGTGAGGCGGGCCACGTCGAAGGGGCCGAGGCGCTCCCTGCCGACCACTTCGACGGGAGGCTTCGCCGCCGGGTTCGGGGCGCCGTCGCCGGAGCTGCCGCTCTGGGCGAAGGGCCAGTCGCCGTTCCGGGGCCAGAAGTAGGAGCGGGTGCGCTTCACCGGCTCGGAGAGCTCATACAGCTCGTCGAAGAGGTGCCGGTCACCGAGCTTGACCGTCGCCCGGCTCGGCACCGGCATGATCCATGCCGCCTTCGGGGCGTTCCCGTCGACCGTGAGCCGCATGACGATCTGCTCGGTGTGCCCGTCGAAGCGCACCGCCGAAGTCTCCTGCTTCACGCTCAACTGCCGCCCGCTCTGCGTCACCATCGCCCCGCAGCCACAGGCGTACGCAGGTGCCACCAGCGAGCCCAGTTGTAGTGCCACCAGCGCCAATGCCAGCACCAGCGCCCGCCGCCACCGTCTCTGACCGTCCCGCATGCCCGCGTCTCCCCGTGTTGATCGATCGACGGGAGCTACGACGGCGTAGCGGTGCCTTCGGTTCCGGTACGTTGCCCGTTCCGGTCCGATAGCTGCCCCTTCCGGGTGGATCCGCGTGGCAGCCCGCCGAGAAGGGCCCCGTCAAGAGGCGGTGGCCTCCCTTGCGCAGAGGTCGAGTGCGGCCTGGAGGTAGTCCTCCAGGCGCTCCTTGACGAGGCCCGGGGTGAGGTCGGTGCGGCCGAGCGCACGCCAGGGGACGGCGACGTCCTCCGCGTCCGGGGCGAAGGCGAGGGCGTCGAGGAGGCGCCAGTACAGCCGGTCGCGCGGGTCGGGCGAGAGGTGCCCGCCCGCCGCGACGTACTGCTCGGCGAAGGCGAGCCCCGCCGGGACGCCGTGAAGCAGCGCGAGGTTGGTGGAGCAGTGCGCCACGTCGAGGTCGGCCGGGCCCCACGACGTCTCGACCCAGTCGACCACGCCGCTGACCCGCAGTTCGCGGCCGGAGCCGGTGAACAGGATGTTGCCGGGATGGAAGTCGCGGTGCAGGAACACCGGCCGGTACGGGGGCGGTTGGCGCCGGATGACGTCGATGGCGCGCTGCCAGAGTTCGGGTCGGCGGGTGTCCTCGGGTGCCTCGACTTCGTCGGCGGTGGTCCAGGCCTCGTAGTCGCGGGGCCGCTCGGCCGCGCCGACCTCGACGCGGTGGATGTCGAGGAGCCGGCGGGCGAGCAGCGGTGCGCGCTCGTCGGCGCCGGATGCGTCGAGGCGTACCTCGCCCGGGAGCAGCGACATGAGCAGCGAGGGGTGGTCGCAGTGTTCGCCGGCCGGGTCGACGGCGATGAGTTCGGCGGCCGGTACGCCGGTGCGGGCGAGCAGGGTCAGGACGTCGGCCTCGCGGGTGAGCAGCCCCGGGGCGTGCCGCCGGTAGAAGGCGTCGGAGAAGGAGCGCAGGACGAGTGAACGCGGCCGCTCCCCGCCGAGGTGCAGGCGCCGCATCTCGGACGTGATTCCGCCGTGCAGCGTGACCGCCCGCTCGACCTGTGCGCCCACGCTCTTCTCGACCCACAGCCGGGTCGTGCCCCAGCCCTCATCCGCATCCATGTCGTCGATCACGGGTCGAGCGTAGCCAGGTGCCCGGGAGGAGACAGGGGCGGGGCGTAGGGGGGATGGCCCCTGCCTCCCGGTTCCGGGTGGGTCAACTCCGGGTCACCTGAAGGCCCTTGATGCCGTTCAGCCAGGCCGAGCGCAGGCGCCGGGGGTCGCCGGCCAGGCGCAGGTCGGGCAGGACGTCGGCCACCGCGTTGAAGATCAGGTTGATTTCGAGGACCGCGAGGGACTTGCCGAGGCAGAAGTGCGGGCCTCCGCCGCCGAAGCCGAGGTGGGGGTTGGGGTCCCGGGTGATGTCGAAGCGCTCCGGGTCCTCGAAGACCTCGGGGTCGTTGTTCGCGGAGGAGTAGAAGATGCCGACGCGGTCGCCCTCCTTGATCTTCTGGCCGCCGAGTTCGGTGTCCTGGGTGGCCGTGCGCTGGAAGGCGACGACCGGGGTGGCCCAGCGCACGATCTCCTCGGCCGCGGTGGCGGGGCGCTCGCGTTTGTAGAGTTCCCACTGGTCGGGGTGGGTCAGGAACGCGTGCATGCCGTGGCTGATGGCGTTGCGGGTCGTCTCGTTGCCGGCCACCGCGAGCAGGATGACGAAGAAGCCGAACTCGTCCGAGAGCAGGTTGCCCTCGCCCTCGGCCGCGACCAGGGTCGAGACGATGTCCTTCGCCGGACACTCCTTGCGGGCCGCCGCGAGGTTCATCGCGTACGAGACCAGCTCCATAGCCGCCTCGGCGCCGATCTCCTCGGTGATCGCGTACTCGGGATCGTCGTACGCCGCCATCTTGTTGGACCAGTCGAAGATCTTGGTCCGGTCCTCCTGGGGGACGCCGATGAGTTCGGCGATGGCCTGGAGGGGAAGCTCGACGGCGATGTTGGTGACGAAGTCGAAGACGCCGTTGTTCTTGTTCGCTTCCGACAGGGCCGCGTCCACGATGCTGCGGGCGCGGGCGCGCAGCGTCGCCTCCAGGGAGCGGATCGCGCGGGGAGTGAAGCCGCGCTGGACGATCTGGCGGACCCGGGTGTGCTCGGGCGGATCCATGTTCAGCATGATCAGCTTCTGGACGTCGATCTGCTCCCGGCTGATCGACTCGTTGAAGCGGATGACGGCGGTGTTGGTGTTGGAGGAGAACAACTCCGGGTGGGTGGACACGTACTTGACGTCGGCGTGCCGCGTCACCGCCCAGTAGCCCTCGTCCTGAAAGCCGGAGATGCCGGTCGGCTGGGTGCACCACCACACCGGAGCGGTCTGGCGCAACTGGGCGAACTCCGGGTGCGGTACGCGGGATTGGAGCAGGTCGGGGTCGGTGAAGTCGAACCCGTCGGGCAGGTGGGGGCAACGCATTGGCCACTCCATGTCTGACGGTCAGGTCTGACGGTCCATCAGAAGTTGTCGGAAAGGTAGTAACGGGTTCTACAACTGGCAAGGCCCGCGGCAGCATCTGTTGCGCACTGAACTCCCCACGCGGGCCGTGCACAACCCTTGCGTACCCGGGGTAGCCCTCATAAGACTGCACTCAGAACTAGAACGCGTATCAGTTCGTGGCCGTGCGGTGCCGGGACACCCAGCGGCTGTGTCAGGAGAGGACGAGCTCATGGCCGCGGAACCCGTCATCGTCGAAGCCGTACGCACGCCCATCGGCAAGCGCGGAGGCGCGCTCGCCAATCTGCACCCGGCCTACCTGCTGGGCGAGACCTACCGCGAACTCCTCGGCCGCACCGGCATCCACGCCGACTGCGTCGAGCAGATCGTCGGCGGTACGGTCACGCACGCCGGCGAACAGTCCATGAACCCGGCGCGCAACGCCTGGCTCGCGATGGGGCTGCCGTACGAGACCGCCGCGACCACCGTGGACTGCCAGTGCGGCTCCTCGCAGCAGGCCAGTCACATGGTCGCGAACATGATCGCGGCGGGGGTCATCGATGTGGGGATCAGCTGTGGCGTGGAAGCCATGTCGCGGGTGCCGCTGGGGTCGGGGTCGAAGCACGGCCCGGGCAAGCCGTGGCCGGACGAGTGGAACGTGGACCTGCCGAACCAGTTCGAGGCGGCGGAGCGGATCGCCCGTAACCGGGGCCTGACTCGTGAACGTGTCGATTCTCTGGGGCTGTTGTCGCAGGAGCGGGCGGCGGTCGCCTGGGGCGAAGAGCGCTTCAAGCGGGAGACGTTCGCGGTTCAGGTTCCCACGACGGAGGAGGAGCAGGCGGCGGGGCAGGGGATGTGGCGGCTCGTCGATCGGGATGAAGGGCTGCGGGACACGTCCATGGAGGCGCTCGGGCGGCTGAAGCCGGTCATGCCGACGGCGGTGCACACCGCGGGCAACTCCTCGCAGATCTCGGACGGTTCGGCGGCCATCATGTGGGCCTCCAGGCGGATGGCCCGCGCCCTGAAACTCAAGCCCCGGGCCCGGATCGTCGCCCAGGCGCTGGTCGGTGCCGACCCGCACTTCCACCTCGACGGGCCGATCGACGCGACGCGGGCGGTGCTCGGCAAGGCGGGCATGTCGTTGCGGGACATCGACCTCGTCGAGATCAACGAGGCGTTCGCGTCCGTGGTGTTGAGCTGGGCGCAGGTCTTCGAGCAGGACCTGGAGAAGGTGAACGTCAACGGAGGTGCGATTGCGCTGGGGCACCCTGTGGGGGCGACGGGGGCCCGGCTGATCGCGACGGCGTTGCATGAGCTTGAGCGGTGGGACAAGGAGTTTGCGCTGGTCACGATGTGTGCGGGTGGGGCGCTGGCTACGGGCACGATCATTCAGCGGCTGTAGGCGCCCGCGGCGGGCTTTCCCTCACCCCGCCCCTTCCCGCTGTGACATGGTGCGGCTTCGCCGCGGGGCCTCCGGGGGCGGGGTGGGGTGAGCCGAGGACCGGTTGCCGGGGGCGCTGCCCCCGGGGCCCCGCTCCTCGAACGCCGGAGAGGCTAGTCGCGCTTGGGCCAGGTCGGGCCCTGGTCGGTCCAGACGACGCCCTTGTTGCGGCACAGGCAGAAGGGGTGGCCGATCGGGTCGGTGTAGACCTGCCAGCCGTAGCCTTCGGGGCCGATGAAGTCCTGCATCAGCGTCGCACCGAGGTCGAGGACGCGGCGCTGCTCGGACTCGATCTCGTCCACTTCGAAGTCGAGGTGGAACTGCTTGGGGTGCTCGGTGTCGGGCCACTGCGGAGCGCGGTAGTCGTCCACCCGGATGAATGCCAGCTCGATCTCGCCGAACTTGATGCCGGCCCAGTCCGCGGAGCTGCCTTCCCTGATCGGGCGGCCCGTCACCTCGGAGTAGAAAGCCGCCAGCTTCATCGTGTCCGGGCAGTCGATGATGAAATCGGTGAGTCGCAACATCCCGCGATCTTGCCACGACCTCACACCCGACTTCGAGGCCGGCCGCGCTCTGTCGCGGGTGCGGATCGGCGGCGGACTTCGGCGGAGCCGCGTGGATGGTCTTCGACCGCGGACCGTGCGGGGTTGCTCGCGCAGTTCCCCGCGTCCCTGGCGGGGTTGCCCCCTGGCGGGGTGCGGTGGGAAGCCCCGCCGTTCCAACTCTGATTGGTGTGGCGGGGCTTGGTGGTCAGCTCTGGTTCTGGCTCTGGGTGAAGTCTATGAAGCCGGACCATGCGTTGGCGGAGACCATGAGGACTGGCCCGTTCGGGGCTTTGCTGTCCCGGACGGGAACCTTGCCTGTGGCTGTCGCGTGAGCGGGTGCCCACTGGACGCACTCGCCGCCATTGCTCTGGCTGTAGCTGGAACTGGTCCAGTCATGGGCTTCGGGGAGACCGGCGTGAGTCATGAGTAGCAGTCCTTCTCAATGGAGTTGATCAACTCCGCCGCCTCGTCCGGCGGCGCGGCCATGGCTTTGAGCAGATCATAGGCATCCTGTGCTTCGGCCACGTCGTCCGGTTCGGTCAGCACGTAGCCGCGCGGGAAGCCGTCCACGTGCACCACGTCGGCGCTGTCACGGAACGAGAGAAGGCCGAACGGGCTGGCAGCCAAGTTGTTCGCCTTGCAGGCCGGAACGATCTGGATGCGGTGACGGGGGACTTCTGCCAGGTCTCGCAGGTGCTTGAGTTGTGCGCGCATGAGCGCCATGTCACCCACCGGGTTTCGAAGCGCCGCTTCGTTGAGCACCAGCCAAAGGCGTGCAGGGCTCTCGCTCCGGGTCAGGATGGTCTGCCGCTCGATTCGGGCCGTCACCAGATCTTCAAGGTTGGACGGCCGACCGGCACGCAGGACCACTTCGGCGTAGGACCGTGTTTGTACGAGGCCAGGCAGCAGTGTTGGGTTGAACATCCGCACCACCGTGGCCTTCTGCTCCATGGCCACGTACGGCGCGAACCAGTCGGGGATGCCTCGCTTGCTCAGCTTGTTCCGCAGGCGCTTGTAGACCCCGGGCGTACCGGCGACACGATCCATGGCGTCGGCAAAAGCTTCCGATGCCAATACGGTGCCGCTTTCGACCTTGCTTACCTGCCCCTGGTTGTAGTGCAGTTTCTCAGCGAAGGCGTCCTGGGAAAGCCCCAGCGCTTCCCGCAGGGCCTTCGTCTCGTCTCCGAAGTACGTAGCGCCGTCCTTGGACTCGCCCCTCGGCGCGGACCCTTCGGTCATGCGTTCAACTCCTTGGTATGCCTTGTCCGTTGGCATGGGCGCCGACCTTTTGAGCGTACGCGCCAGCCGCCAGGGTGGAACTGTGAAATCCGGCAGGACCACCCGCACGAAGGGGCACGGCAGCAAGCCATGACCAGTGACATCACCAGGGTCGGAACCACCAGCTCGCGGGACGGCGTGCTCAGCGCCACCCTTGCGAACCATGTGCCTCGGCTAGAACCCATTCCCATGCCGGGCTGTGCTGTCTGCGGGGCGGCAAGTACGGCCCGCGCGCACGCGCACATGGCGGGGGACCCCGACGGCGTGGCTCAGGCCACCGGCGTCATTGGGCGGCACCCTCACACGCGCGAAAGCGAGGGGGCGGCGTCATGCTGGATCCTGCCGCAGTGAGGGCCATGGACTTCGCCAAGCCGCGGGCCGGGCTGATCGACCCCGGGGCCTGCCCCGCGTGCGCTCTCGTCAAGACGCTCGGGAACCAGGTCGCGGACGCCGGTGACCCGGAGCTGGCCGCGCAATGGGTTGAACTCGCCTCCATGCACGCCGAGTTGGGGCACCCGTGGGATCGACGGTTGGGTCGGTAGGGGGCAGAGGGCCTTCCCGTGGTGGACCTAGGCCCCCTTCCGGTGCGGGGGCTGGTCGTATGGGCCCCGGCGGAGGGACCGGCCAGGATTTCCGTATGACGAAGTCAATCGTTCGGGTCATTGCCTCAACTGCCTTGATCGCAGGGTCAGTTGGGGTTTCCGTACCCGCCCAGGCTCACGCCCCGGTGCAGCGCGGTGGCCTTCTGGCTCTCACGCCCGTCTCCGATCTCACCCCCGCCCAGGTCTCCGGCCTCCTCAAGGGCGCCGGTGTCGACAGCGCCACCGTCCGCTACGGAGTGCGGGGGTATCGGGTCACGTACCGGACCATTACGCCTCAAGGGGGCCCCACCACCGCCACCGGGCTGTTCGTGCTGCCCCTCGACGGGCGGCATGGGCGGGTCGATCTCGTCGCGGACACCCACGGGACCATGGTCGACCGGGACTACGCGCCCTCCGTCGGGGAGGACTTCGGGCGGCTCTCGCCGTATCTGCACGCCTCCGCCGGGCGGGCCGTCGCCGCGCCCGACTATCTGGGGCTCGGGAAGGGGCCGGGGCGCCACCCCTATATGGACACCGCATCGTCCGTGTCCGCCTCGCTCGACATGCTGCGGGCCACCCGTACCGCCGCCCGCGAGCTGGGCCGGCCGCTCACCGGGGACGTGTACGGCACCGGGTTCTCGCAGGGCGGGCAGGTCGCCATGGCGCTCGGCAAGGCGCTCAGCCAGGGGGGCGACGCCCATTTCCGGCTCAAGGCGCTTGCGCCGGTGTCAGGGCCGTACGACCTCGCCGGGCAAGAGGTGCCCGCCCTCTTCGACGGCAGGGTGAATGACACGAGCGGGGTGCTTTACATGTCCTACTGGCTCACTGCTCAGAACCGGCTTCACCCCCTCTATAAGGAGCCCGGGGAAGCCTTCCGCGCGCCCTACGCCCGCATCGTCGACCGGCTGCTCGACGGGAATCACACCGAGGAGGAGATCCTCGGGGCCCTGCCCGGCAAGGTGAAGGACCTGCTCACGCCCGGCTTCTACCAGCGGCTTCAGCATCCGCGCGGGGCGCTGCTCGCCGCCATGCGGGACAACGATCACACCTGTGACTGGAAGCCCGCCGTGCCCCTGCGGCTCTACACCGCCACCGGGGACACCGACGTGCCGATCGCCAACACGCTCAGCTGCGTGCGGCAGCTCGCCGCGTACGGAAAGAAGGCCCCGGTCGTCGACCAGGGAGCGGTCGACCACAACGGGGCCTTCAAGGAGTCGGGGCCGCAGATCGTGCGGCTCTTCGACTCCATCGCCGGTACGGCTTAGTACCAGCTGTTCTGCTGCCAGAAGCTCCAGGCGCCACACGGGCTGCCGTAGCGCTCGTTCATGTAGCCCAGGCCCCACTTGATCTGGGTGGCCGGGTTGGTCTGCCAGTCGGCGCCGGCGGAAGCCATCTTCGAGCCCGGCAGGGCCTGGACCAGGCCGTAGGCGCCGGAGGAGGCGTTCGTGGCGGACGGGTTCCAGCCGGACTCGTGGTTCACGATGTTGCTGAAGCACTGGAACTGGTCGGACGGCATCATCTTCTGCGCGATCGCCTGGGCGCTCGTCGGTGCGGCCTGGGCCGGGACGGCGGCCATGGCGACACCGGCAGCGGCGAGCAGCGTGGCGCCGGCGGCGGCGATGGACTTCTTACGAGCGGTGAAACGGGCGGCGAAAGACAACACGAAACCTAACTTCGGGGACATTGGCCGTCACACTCCGCCGGAGGTTCGAAGACCTCCACGGCGAGGGAACCCGTAGTGAATCGGCCCGGCGAGCGGACCGGGCGGTTCCGGCGACTCGAACAGTTGTAACTGGCTCGATGGGTGGCCGCAATGACCCCATTTACTAGTCGGAGTCGCATGAGGGGGGAAACGGCCCGGCGGAGACCGCAGGGGTGTAAGGGGCGGATAAGTGCAGGTCAGCGCCACTGTGAGGGTCCGCTTGGATCATGTTCTGGGGCCACTATCCCGACTCGTAGAGGACCAAGGTCCTGTGGGCGGCCTCACCCCGGCGGGGACCTGTTCAGGCCTCGAATGTGACCTGGGCCTCGAAGGCGGCTCGCCTCGTCGCCCGCCTCAACGCCTTGAGCAGAGTGGCGCCGAGGGTGAGGGTCAGTACGACCGTGAGCGCCGCCCGGCCCAGGTCCCAGCCGAACGAGGTGGCCGCGCAGTACGCGAAGAAGCGGATCAGGTTGTCGTGCAGCGGATCGCCGGGGTGGAAGGAGATGCCCGAGGACATGCCGCCGATGAACGTCCAGCCCTGAAGGTTCATGACCGTGCCGTACGCGAGTGAGGCCAGCGCGCCGTAGAGCGCGAGCAGGGCGAGCTCGGCCCGGCCGCGCAGGCGGTGCGGGCCCGGCAGCAGGCCCGCGCCCATCGTGAACCAGCCCATCGCGAGCATCTGGAACGGCATCCACGGCCCGACCCCGCCGGTCAGCAGGGCCGAGGCGAACATCGTCACCGAGCCGAGTACGAAGCCGAAGCCCGGGCCGAGCACCCGGCCGCTCAGCACCATCAGGAAGAACATCGGCTCCAGGCCGGCCGTGCCCGCGCCCAGCGGGCGCAGCGCGGCGCCCACCGCGGCGAGGACGCCGAGCATCGCGACGGCCTTGGCGTCCATGCCGTCGTCGGCGATGGTGGCGATCACGACGCCCACGAGGAGGGGCAGCAGCGCGGCGAAGAGCCAGGGGGCGTCCTGGGCGTGCGCGAGTCCGGAGTCCGCGTCGGCGAGCAGCGGCCAGCCGAAGGCCGCGATGCCGATGAGGGTGATGAGGGAGAGGGCGATGACCGCGCGCGGGCCGAGACGGACGGGTCTTGTGCTCCCCTTCATGACAGGGCTCCTGACAGGATTCACGACAGGGTTCACGACAGGGCCTCGCGTACCTGCGGGACGGTGAGCCAGTGCTGCGGGGCGAGGATCTTGGCGACCTGCGGGGCGAAGGCGGGGGACGAGACGACCACCTCGGCGGTCGGGCCGTCCGCCACGACCTCACCGCCCGCGAGGATCACGACACGGTGGGCGAGCTCTGCGGCCAGCTCCACGTCATGGGTCGCGAGCACGATGGCGTGGCCCTCGGCGGCGAGCGCCCGCAGCACCTCGACCAGGCGGGCCTTCGCCGCGTAGTCGAGGCCGCGGGTCGGCTCGTCCAGGAGCAGCAGGGGCGGGCGGCCGGTCAGGACGATCGCCAGCGCGAGGGCCAGGCGCTGGCCCTCGGAGAGGTCACGGGGATGCGTGTCGTCCCGTACGCCCGGGAGCAGCGCTGTCACCAGGTCCCGGCAGCTTCCGGGGGTGGCCCCGGCGTCCTCGTCCGCGGCGGCGCACTCCGCGGCGACGGTGTCCGCGTACAGCAGGTCCCGAGGCTCCTGCGGTACGAGGCCGACCTCGCGGATCAGTTCCCTCGGCGGGGTGCGGTGGGGGGTGCGGCCGCCGACGGTGACCGTGCCTGTCGTGGGCTCGATCATCCCGATCAGGGTGCCCAGCAGAGTGGACTTTCCGGCCCCGTTGCGGCCCATGAGGGCGATGGTCTCGCCCGGGGTGACGGTCAGGTCCACGTGGCGCAGGGCTTCCACGCGGCCTCGGCGTACGCCCAGGGCGGCGGCGGTTGCGAGGGTGGGGGCGCGGGGGCCCTCCGGGGGGCGGCGGAAAAGGGTGGCCAGGGTTCGCCTTGCGGTGGCGGGCCGGGCGCGGCTTTCGGCCCCGGGCCGGTGGGGGTGCGCCTGCGGGGGGCGCGGGGTGTGTGTAGCCAGTTGGTCGCGCAGTGCGCCCGCCCTTCGGCGAGCGTCTCGTACCGACAGGGGGAGCGGGGTCCAGCCCGCCAGGTGGCCCAGGGCCACCACCGGGGGGTGGACCGGGGAGATCTGCATGATGTCCGCCGGGGGGCCCATCACCGGGGCGGCACCGGGAGCGGGCAGCAGGATCACCTGGTCCGCGTACTGGACCACCCTTTCCAAGCGGTGTTCGGCCAGCAGGACCGTCGTGCCCAGGTCGTGGACCAGGCGCTGGAGGACGGAGAGGACGTCCTCCGCCGCGGCGGGATCAAGGGCCGAGGTCGGCTCGTCCAGGACCAGGACCTTCGGGTGCGGGGTGAGGACCGAGCCGATCGCGACGCGCTGCTGCTGGCCACCGGAGAGGGTGGCGATGGGGCGGTCGCGCAGTTCCGCCAGGCCGAGCAGGTCCAGGGTCTCCTCGACCCGGCGGCGCATCACGGCGGGGGCGAGGCCCAACGACTCCATTCCGTAAGCGAGTTCGTCCTCGACCGTGTCGGTGACGAAGTGGGCGAGCGGGTCCTGGCCCACCGTGCCGACCAGATCGGCGAGTTCGCGGGGCTTGTGGGTGCGGGTGTCGCGGCCGTCGACCGTGACCCGGCCGCGCAGGGTGCCGCCGGTGAAGTGCGGGACGAGCCCGGAGACCGTACCGAGCAGCGTCGACTTCCCGACCCCCGACGGGCCGACCAGGAGGACCAACTCCCCTTCTGGAATGGTGAGTTCTACACCTCGTACGGTCGGCTCCTCGGCGGAGTCGTACGTGACCGACACGTTCTCGAACCGGATCACGGGGACTCCTTAGGTGGAACGGGTGCGACGAACGCCGGGAGCAGGCCGGCGAGCAGCGACAGCGCGGGCCACAGCGGCAGGCTCGGCGCGGTCAGCGGGACGACTCCGAGGGTGAGGGCCTCCGGAGCGTACGTACCCGCCCAGAGCATCAGTGCCGCGACCGCCGCGCCGGAACCGGCCACCAGCCAGGACCTGATGCCCCAGCGGTCGGGGCGGTAGCGGGTACGGATCTGGCGGCGGCCGCCGAGGCGGAGCCCGGCGAGGGAGGCGAGCAGGCCGCAGGCGAGGACGGGAAGGCCGTATCCGGCGCCTTCGGAGGCGAGCAGTCCGTACGTTCCCGCGCAGACTCCCAGGAGCCCGCCGAGGGTGAGGACGGTGGTGGTGAGGCGTACGGGGGCGGGGACCTGGGCGGTGCGGCCGTAGCCGCGCGCGTCCATCGAGGCGGCCACGGCGACCGAACGCTCCAGGGCGCCTTCGAGTACCGGCAGGCCGATCTGGGCGATCGCCCTGATGCCGCCGGTGGGACGACCGCGCAGCCGCCGTGCGGTACGCAGCCGTACGACGTCGGCGACCATGTTCGGCGCGAACGTCATCGCGACGACGACCGCGACCCCGGCCTCGTACAGGGCGCCCGGCAGGGACTTGAGGAGGCGGGCGGGGTTGGCGAGGGCGTTCGCCGCGCCCACGCAGATCAGCAGGGTGGCCAGCCTGGCACCGTCGTACAGGGCGAACAGCATGCCCTCCGCCGTGACCCGGCCGCCGATGCGGATGCCCTTCGCCCAGTCGGGGAGGGGGAGTTCGGGGAGCGTGAGCAGGGTGTGGCTGCCGGGGATCGGGGAGCCGAGGACCAGGTTGAAGGCGAGGCGGATGCCGACGACGAACAGGCCGATCCTGATGAACGCGGTGTACGAGCGGGCCCAGGGGGCGTCGGTCTTGCGGGCGGCTACGACGTAGCCGGCGACGCCGACCAGCAGGCCGAGCATCAGGGGGTTGTTCGTCCTCGACGCGGCTGTGGCGAGGCCCAGCGCCCAGAGCCACCAGGCGCCGGGGTGCACGGCGTTGCTCCGGCTCGCTTCCGGGGCGGCCAGCCTCCGGGCCGAGGTTCGGGGGTCGGCCCCGGCGCGCCCCAGGGTGCGATCCTCGGCCCCGGGCCGGGGGGTGCGGGGTTCGGCCGGGGGCGGGGTCGGGGTCGGCGGGAGGGGCTTCTCGTCGGGCATCCCGGAGTCAGTTCTTACGGCTCTTACGGCGGCGGGATTGCCAGACCGCTGCCGCGCCCAGGGCCACGACCGCTGCCACTCCGGCCAGGAGGCCTACCGAGGGGCCGCTGCTGTTCCCGGACTTCCCGGACTTCGCGGGCTCGGCCCTGGGCGTCGACGGGTCGGCCACCTGTTCGCCGCAGCCCGTGCGCGGGTAGTCGGCGATCGCGCACAGCAGGGCCGCACTGTTGTAGCGGAGCGGCTTGGCCGCCGCGGCCAGGGCGTCTGCGCTGGTGGCGTCCGGGGACACCTGGGCGCAGGCGGTGCGCGGGGCGGGCGGGGTTTCGCCCTGGGGGGCGTCCTGTGGCGTACCGAAGTCGATGACCAGCGCGACCCGCTTCGTGCCGTCCTTGGTCGGCGTCGCACCGCACACCGCCTCGAAGGACGGCGTCGTACGGGGCTGGGACGCGTCCTTGGAGTCCGCGCTGACCGCGAAGCGGAAGCCCTGGACCGCGCCGTCGCCGGGGTGTGCGGACGCCGGGCCCTGGGTGGCGTACGTCCAGTTGGCGCCGGTCAGGTCCCAGAACGACCAGTACCGGTACCCGGCCGCCTGCGCCGACCCCGTACCGGCGGCCAGCGCCACCAGGGCGAGGAGCGGGGCGAGGATCAGGGCCGCGAACGGAGCGAGTCGCGTACGCATCAGAGCTGCTGGTTCTTCTTGCGGCCGCTGAGCAGGAAGCCGACGCCGATACCGGCCACCAGGCAGACGCCGACGAACCACCAGACGGAGATTCCGTCGTTCTTCTTTTCCTTGGAATCCGAGGCGGGGGCCGATGACGGGGCCGCCTGGGGGGCCGGGCCCGTGGCGTTCAGGGCCTTGACCAGGTCCACACCGCCGAAGTTCTTCGGGTCGGCGCCGGTCGCGTCGGCGGCGAAGACGAGCTGGGCGTAGGCGGCCGGGCCGTTCTCCTTGGCCCAGGCGGCGGCGTTCTTCGACAGCCAGTCGGCGGAGGCCTTGGCCTGCTGGGCCATGCCGTCGGCGGCGAGCGCGACGACCGCGTCCGCGGTGTTGCCGAAGTCGGGCTGGTCGGTGGCGCCCGGCATCGCGGACTTCAGGAACCCGGTCGGGGCCAGGGTCTTCGCGAGGTAGGCGGCGCCGTTGTGCGCGGCCTGCTCGGGGGTGGTGGCCTTCTCGCAGGCGGTGCCCTTGCTGTCGGCCCGGCCCGCGGTGGCGGCGAGGCCCTTGCCGAGCGAGCCGGTCACGGCGGCGGCACTCGCATCGGCGTTGGCGTACAGCTTCTGCGTCTTCGGGTCCGGCTGGAAGGCGAAGGCGCCCGGGCCGGTGGGGTCGTCGCAGGGCAGCGCGAACGTGAGCAGCGCGTCGAAGGGGGACTTGCCGCCCTTGGCCGACTTCACCTCGGCGGGCTTCTCGCCCGCGGCGGCGAGCGCGCCGATCACGATGCCGGTGGAATTGGCGTCGCTGCCGCCCATGCCCGGGGTGTACGGCCAGCCGCCGTCGTCCTGCTGCACCGACTTCAGCCAGGTGATGCCCTTCTTGACGGCATCGGTGTGACCGCCGACCGCGACGAACGCCTGCACGGCGGCCGAGGTGGCGTTGGTGTCCAGTTTGGTCGCGTCACACGCCTTCGTGGTGTCCGCGCGGAACGACATGAAGGAGCCGTCGGCGCACTGCTGTCCCGCGAGCCAGGCGACGGCCTGCTCGGCGGGCTTCACATTGGCCTTCTCCTGGGCGAGGAAGGCGAGGGACTGCCGGAAGACGCCGTCGTACTGGGGGTCCTTCGTGCCGTACAGGCCCGGCGGGACCGCCGCGGGGGACGGCGTGCCGTCGGCGAATGCCGCCGGGGCGGCACCGCCCAGGACGGCGGTGGCGGCGGCGAGCGCTGCGGCGCAGCGGCGTACGGTCATGGCGGGCGGTGCCTCTCCTGCGGGGGGAGCGCGGGCACGGGCGCGCTGGCACCCGGCTCCGGCTCCGTATGCCTCGACGGTGCCGGTCACCTGCGGTGTGCGGGTGACGTGTGAGCCGGTCATGCGGTGACGGGGCATTCCGGCTTGCCACGGGTGGCTTCACGGATTGGGGTCTCCCCTGCTCGAACGGAGCCGAGAGCTTGGGGAAGGGTCAGCGCCGGAATTGCACCGGCTTCCCCCCGTACGGGCATGACGACGACGCGACCACCCTACCGGGTGGGGGACAGCCCCCTAAACCGCCCGGTACCGCACCACCCCGCCCCCCACCACCCGCTCCGCCCGCCCCAACTTCTCCAGCCGCCGCACATGCGCCTCCGCCTCGGACACCGCGATCGTGCGCGACCCGTACGGGATCTGGGACCACGGCCGGTTCCACTCCATGCGTTCCGCGAGTTGCCAGGGGGTGAGCGGGGTGGAGAGGAGGGCCAGCAGACCCGTCAGGCGGTCCTCGTGGTGGGACAGCAACTCCCTTACCCGCGCGCCCGGTTCGGTGAAGGCGTGCTGGTGCGCCGGGAGCACCTCGGCGACCCCGAGGCGGCCGATGCGTTCGAGGGAGTCGAGATAGTCGCCGAGGGGGTCGGTCCCGCCCGCGTCGTCGGGGTCCTCGTACAGGCCGATGTGCGGGGTGATGCCGGGCAGGAGGTGGTCGCCGCTGAACAGGCGGCCGTTTCCGGGGAGTCGGGTGGGGTGCGCCTCCTCCAGGTGGAGGCAGACGTGGCCCGGCGTGTGTCCCGGCGTCCAGATCGCGCGGAGCCGGCGACCGGCGAGGGGCAGCAGGTCGCCGGGCACGATCTCGCGGTCGGGCAGCGCGGCCCGCAGCCCGGGCAGGGTCCGCGTGCGGCCCGAGGCGCGGGCCTCGCGCAGCGGGGCGATGTGTTCCTCGGGCGCGCCGACCGCGGCCAGCTTGGTGCACAAGTAGTCCAGCCAGGTGCCCGGTTGGGCCTCGCGGGTGCGGCGTACGACCGCGGCGTCGGCGGCGTGCATCGCGATCCACGCGCCGGAGGCCTCCCTGACCTGGCCGGAGAGCCCGTGGTGGTCGGGGTGGTGGTGGGTGATGACCACGCCGTGGACGGCCGAGACGTCCGTGCCGAGGGCGTGAAGGCCGGCGGCCAGGGTGTCCCAGGAGGCCGGGTCGTCCCACCCGGTGTCGACAAGGACCGGGCCCCGGTCGGTGTCGACGAGGTGGACCAGGGTGTGGCCCAGCGGATTGTCCGGGATCGGCACCTTGATGGAGTGGACGCCGCCACCGTGGTCGGTCACCTGAGGCGCGGCTGGCTCCTGCGGCATGGAGTCCTCGTCTCTCCGGGAGTCCCGCTGGGCGCACGGAATCCCTCTGGGTGCACGCCCGGTGGCACGCTTCCCGGCCACTATAGCCATCGAACTAGAACCGGTTTCAATAGTCGCCCGAGTGATCCAAGCCGGCGAGGCTCAACCCGCCCACCCCGCCCCCGCCCACCCCGTGGACTCCTGGAACTAGAACTGGTATCAGTTCTGAAACGAAGTCAGGCAGCCGTCAGGAAAAGCCCCGCAGGAGGCACCAGGCATGACCGAGCTCGTGGAACACGGACAGCTTTTCATCGGCGGGGAGTTGACCGACCCCCTCGGCTCCGACGTCATCGAGGTGATCTCACCCCATACCGAGCAGGTCATCGGTCGCGTCCCGCACGCCTCCCGGGCGGATGTGGACCGGGCCGTCGCCGTCGCGCGCAGGGCCTTCGACGAGGGGCCCTGGGCGCGGGCCACGCCCGAGGAGCGCATCGAGGTCGTGTCGCGGATCAAGGACGCCATCCTGGTCCGGCACGAGGAGATCGCCAGGTCGATCAGCTCGCAGAACGGCTCCCCCTACTCCTGGAGCGTGCTCGCGCAGGCGCTCGGCGCGATGATGGTGTGGGACTACGCCATCACCGTCGCCCGCCAATTCCCTTACGAGGAACGGCGGTCCGGGGCGCTCGGTCCCATCCTGGTGCGGCGCGAACCCGTGGGCGTCGTGGCGGCCGTGGTGCCGTGGAACGTCCCCCAGTTCGTGGCCGCCGCCAAGCTCGGGCCCGCGCTGCTCACCGGCTGCTCGGTGATCCTCAAGCCGTCCCCCGAGACGCCCCTCGACTCGTACATCCTCGGCGAGATGGCCGCCGAGGCCGGACTCCCGGAGGGCGTGCTCTCCATCCTGCCCGCGGACCGCGAGGTCAGCGAGTACCTCGTCGGGCACCCCGGTATCGACAAGGTGTCCTTCACCGGCTCCGTCGCGGCCGGCAAGCGCGTGATGGAGGTCGCCGCGCGCAATCTCACCCGGGTCACCCTGGAGCTCGGCGGCAAGTCGGCCGCGGTGATCCTGCCGGACGCGGACCTCGCGGCGACCGTCGCGGGTGTCGTCCCGGCCGCCTGGATGAACAACGGCCAGGCGTGCGTGGCCCAGACCCGCATCCTGGCGCCGCGGAGCCGCTACGACGAGATCGCCGAGGCGCTGGCGGCCGCCGCGGGCGCGCTGGTCGTCGGGGATCCGCTGGACACCGCGACCCAGGTCGGGCCGCTGGTCGCCAAGCGGCAGCAGCAGCGCTCGCTCGACTACATCCGGATCGGTCAGGAGGAAGGCGCCAAGATCCTCACCGGCGGCGGCCGTCCGGCCGGGTTCGACCGGGGCTGGTACGTCGAGCCGACCCTCTTCGGCGGGGTCGACAACTCGATGCGCATCGCCCGCGAGGAGATCTTCGGCCCGGTCATCTGCCTGCTGCCGTACGGGGACGAGGCCGAGGCGCTCAGGATCGCCAACGACTCCGAGTACGGGCTCAGCGGCAGCGTGTGGACCGGCGATGTCGAGCACGGGATCGACTTCGGGCGGAAGGTGCGTACGGGCACTTTCAACGTCAACACCTTCAGCCTGGACATGCTCGGGCCGTTCGGGGGCTACAAGTCATCCGGTCTGGGGCGGGAGTTCGGGCCCGAGGGCTTCGGCGAGTACCTGGAGCACAAGATGATCCACCTGCCCGCCGGGCACGGAGGCGAGTGATGGGCGACCGCTGGCACGTCGAGGTCGACCGGAGCGTGTGCATCGGCTCCGGCATGTGCGTCAACCACGCCCCGGCCGGCTTCGAGCTCGACACCGCACGCCAGTCCCACCCGCGCACCCCCGACACCGACGCCAACGAACAGATCCTGGCCGCCGCCGAGGGCTGCCCGGTCGAGGCCATCCTGATCACCCTGCTCGACTCCCGCGAAACGGTGTTCCCGCCCGAGGAATAGCCCCCATGCGACCCGGGACGGCCTCGGAACAGTCCCGGAACCGTCCCGGAACAGCCCTGTTTGCCCCCTCCCGTTCGACCGCCTGCGAACACAGGTTGATCCATGCGTAGCGCACGGTGACCTGATGACAGGCGTGACTGTCCCCGCCCGTCGGCGGCGTGGAAAAGTCGTCCACGCCGTCGAGGGGGGAGCACCAACTCGATGTCATGACGTCGAGGGGGAGGCACCATGGACAAGCGGTACGAGGTCTTCTGTCTGGCGGACAGGTATTTCTATGAGACCCCCGACCGCTTGTCCTCCTCACGCGACACCAGCCGCACCGACACCAGCCGCGCCGACGAGAGCCGCACCGACGCCGGCCGCGCCCACGACAGTCGCCCCGACGGCAGCACCGGCGACGGCAGCCGCAACGGCCGGGTGCCGCTCTTCGAGGCCGCGCGGCGCACCGTCCCCGAGGGCTGGACGGCCCAACTCGCCGGAGACTGGCTGCACTTCAGCCCGGACGGCATACCGGGGCGCAGAGTGCGGCCGCAGCAGGGCTGGAAGATCCACGTCTCGGCCTGTCTCGACAACGCCGAGAAGACCGCGTCATACGTGTGGGACTACTGCGTCGCACGCGCCATACCCTTCAAGTTCGTCCCCGGGCGCCGGCCGCTGCACCTGCGCAACTCCAAGTACGCGGGCCGCGGCTCCAGCGGGAAGTTCGCCACGATCTACCCCGCCGACGAGGCCGAATTCCGGGTGATTCTGGAGGAGTTGGGCGCCCTGCTCGCCGGGGAGCCGGGACCGTACATCCTCAGCGATCTGCGCTGGGGCGAGGGTCCGCTCTACGTCCGCTACGGCGGATTCACCAAGCGGCACTGCGTCGACGCCAACGGCACCCTGGTCACCGCGATCGAGGACGCCGACGGGGTGCTCGTGCCCGACCGCCGCGACCCCGTCTTCCACCTGCCCGACTGGGTCGCCCTGCCGGAGTTCCTCGCGCCGCACCTCGCCGCCCGCAACGCCACCACCACCGGCGACCTGCCCTACCGCATCGAACGCGCCCTGCACTTCTCCAACGGCGGCGGCGTCTACGCCGGGACCGACACCCGCACCGGCGAGAAGGTCGTCCTCAAGGAGGCCCGGCCGCACGCCGGGCTCGCCGCGGACGGCGCCGACGCGGTGACCCGCCTGGAACGCGAGAAGGCCGCCCTCGAACAGGTCGCCGGGCTCGGCGTCGCACCCGCCGTACGCGACTGGTTCACCCTCGGCGAGCACCGCTTCCTCGTCATGGACTTCCTCGAAGGACGCACCCTCAACTCCTTCTTCGCGTACCGCCACCCGCTCATCGGCACCGAGCCGGACCCGGACGCGGTCGCCGAGTACACCCGGTGGGCGCTGCGCATCCTGAAGGCCACGGAAGACGCGGTGGCCGCCGTGCATGAGCGGGGCATCGTCTTCAACGACCTGCACATGTTCAACATCATGGTCGACCCCGACGAACAGGGCGTACGGCTCCTCGACTTCGAGGCCGCGCTGCCCGTCGACGACCACCGCGGCCAGGCCATGGCGCACCCCGGCTTCATCGCGCCCCTGGACCGCAAGGGCTTCGACGTGGACCGCTACGCGCTGGCCTGTCTGCGGCTCGCGCTGTTCGTGCCGATGACGAGCCTCCTGGTCATCGACCGGTCCAAGGCCGCCCACCTCGCCGAGATCGCCGCCTCCCAGTTCCCCGGCCTGCCCGCCGGCTACCTCGGCGAGGCGGTCCGGGTGATCGAGGGGGAGAACGCGCCGATGGCCGGCTGCGTGCCCGTGGCGCCGGGCAACTGGCCCGCGAGCCGCGACTCCATGGCGGCCGCCATCCTCGCCTCCGCGACCCCCGGGCGCGACGACCGGCTCTTCCCGGGCGACGTCGCCCAGTTCTCCGACGGCGGCGGCCTCGGCCTCGCGCACGGCGCCGCCGGAGTCCTGTACGCGCTCGCCGAGACCGGCGCCGGCCGCTACCCCGAGGGCGAGGAGTGGCTGCTCGCGCACACCGCGCCGCCGCCGTCCGGCACCCCGCTCGGCCTCTACGACGGGCTCGCCGGAGTCGCCTTCGTCCTCGACCGGCTCGGCCACACCGAACGGGCCCGCGAACTGATCGAGTCCGTCCTGGCCGAGAACTGGCGGCGCCTCGCCCCCGAACTGCACGGCGGCCTTGCCGGACTGGGCCTCGTACTGGATCAACTCGGCTTCAAGGAACAGGCGTTGGAGGTCGCCGAGCTGCTCGCCTCCCGCACCGGCGACGCCCGCCGGGCCGGGCTCCTGCACGGCGCCACCGGCCCCGCCCTGTTCCTGCTCCGCCTGTACGAGTCCACCGGCGACCCCGCGCTGCTCGACCGGGCCGCCGAGGAGCTGCGGCGCGACCTCGACCGCTGTGTGACCAACCCGGCCGGCACCCTCGTCGTCAACGACACCACGCGCACCCTGCCCTATCTCGGCGGAGGCAGCGTCGGGATCGCCGCCGTGCTCGACGACTTCCTCGCGCACCGCCCCGACGAGGCGTTCCGCGAGGCGCGGGAGCAGATCCTGCCCGCCGCCCGCTCCCGGTACTACGGCCAGTCCGGCCTGTTCAACGGGCGCGCCGGAATGGTGCTCCACCTGGCGAGGGCCGGGGCGCCGCGCGCCTGGCTCGACGAGCAGATCGACGGCCTCGCCTGGCACGCACTGCCCTACGAAGGTCAACTCGCCTTCCCCGGCGACCAGTTGATGCGGCTCTCCATGGACCTCGCGACCGGCACGGCGGGCTGCCTCCTGGCGCTCGGCGCGGCCCTCGCCGACCGGCCCGTCGGACTGCCCTTCCTGGCGCCCCCCGCCGCCCCACCGGGCGGCCCCACAGACGGCCCCACCCGGGGCTGAAGCAAACCCCGTCCCCCACGGACGGCAACGCACATCGCCGACAAAGGAGAAAGCAATGTCCCTTCTGGACCTGCAGAACCTCGACGTTGAACTCGACATCGACGAGGGCGACGGCGGCGGCCACGGCGGTCACGGCGGCGGCAGCTCGCTCAGCCTGCTCCTCTGTGACAGCGTCGCCAGCCTGACGCTCTGCCTGTAATCACCGCGTAGTTCCGGTGACGCAGTGAACGACGCGGCCCCGTCCGGCACCGCTCGCCGGCCGGGGCCGCCGCATGCGGGAGGCCGCCTTGCTGTTGCGTGAGACCGTCCGGCAGAGCGCCGGCCCCGGCACCCTGATCCTGCTGCTCAGCTGCGCGTCGGCCGGCGCCGGGCTCGCGCTGCCCGCGGCACTCGGCCGCGCCCTCGACCTGGTCCTGGCCGGACGGGGGACCGAGGCCGGGCCCTGGATCACCCTGTGTGTCGCACTCACCGTGCTCGCGGTCCTGATCGGCGCCTACGAGTCCGCCGTCACCGCGACCGCCACCGCCCGCAGCGCCGCCTGGATCCGGCGCCGGGTACTCGGCCACGTATTGGACGCGGGCACCCAACAGGCTTGTTCCGAGGGTGAGTTGGTGGCCAGGCTCACCGGCAACGCGGTCCAGGCCGCGACCGTGCCCGTGTCGATCGCGGGCACCCTCGCAGCCGTCGTCACCCCGGTCGGCGGCCTCGTCGCGCTCGCCCTCACCGACTGGCTGACCGCCCTGGTGGTGCTCGCCGGAATGCCGCTGTTCGCCCTGCTCCTGAAAGTGTTCGTCCGCGGCTCGGGCGCCAGCAGCGCCGGATATCTGCGCACCCAGGGCGAGATCGCGGGCCGCCTCCTCGAAGCGGTGCGCGGCGCCCGTACGATCGCCGCCGCCGGGCACCCCGAGCGCGACGCCGAGCGCATCCTGGCCCCGCTGCCCGAACTCTCCCGCCAGGGCCACCGCATGTGGGAGGTACTGGGCCGTTCCACCGCCCAGGCCGCGGTGCTCCTGCCGCTGCTCCAGCTCGCCGTCCTCGCGGTCGCCGGACTGCGCGTCGCACACGGCGACCTCAGCGTCGGCGGCCTCCTCGCCGCCTGGCGGTACGCGGCCCTCGCCACCGGCACCGGAGCCCTGGTCGGCATGGTCAACACCCTGACCCGCGGCCGCACCGCGACCGCCCGCCTCCAGGACATCCTGGCCGCCCCGACCACAATGTACGGGAGCGGTGAACTACCGCCTGGTGACGGTGAGTTGAGTCTTCGCGGGGTCGTGCACGGGCCCCTGCGCGGAGTCGATCTGAAGGTGCCGGGCGGGGCTGTGGTCGCCGTCGTCGGGCGCTCGGGGAGCGGCAAGTCGGCGCTCGCGGCCGTCGCGGGCCGCCTCGCCGACCCCGAATCCGGCACGGTCGCCCTCGACGGCGTGCCCCTGCCCTCCCTCGCGCGCGCCGAGCTGCGCAGGGCGGTCGGCTACGCCTTCGCCCGGCCCGTGCTGCTCGGCGGCACGGTCGGCGGCACCATCGCGTACGGGGCCGAAGACCCGGGCGAGGTCGGGGTGCGCGCCGCCGCCCGCGCCGCCTGCGCCGACGACTTCATCCGTACGATGCCCGACGGCTACGCCACGCCCTGTGCGAGCGCCCCGCTGTCCGGCGGGGAGGCCCAACGGCTCGGCCTGGCAAGGGCGTTCGCGCATCCCGGCCGGCTGCTGATCCTGGATGACGCCACCTCCAGCCTCGACTCCGCCACCGAGCTCAAGGTCTCCCAGGCACTGCTGCACGGCATCGGAACCCACCTGATCATCGCCCTGCGGGCCTCGACGGCGGCCCGCGCGGACCTCGTCGTATGGCTTGAGGAAGGACGGGTGCGCGCGGTCGCACCCCACCGGCAGCTTTACCGACTCGCCGACTACCGCGCGGTGTTCGGGGAGGTCGACGCGTCATGCTGATGAGCCTGCTGAGGCGGCGCAAACGGGTGCTGCTGCGCCTCGCCGGATGGTCGCTGCTCGAATCCGCCCAGACCTTCCTCCTCGGCTTCGCCCTCGCCCGCGCCCTCGACGACGGCTTCCTCGCGGGCCGCGCCGCCACCGGGACCGGCTGGCTCGCGGCGGCCGCCGTCGCCGTGCTCGCCGGGGCCTGGGGGACGCGCCGGGTGTACGGGGCGGTCGCCGCGTTCGTCGAGCCCGTACGGGACGAACTCGTGCGGGCGGTCGTGACGCGCGGGCTGCGCGAGGCGGACGACGCCGCGCTTTCCCGCCTGACCCAGCAGGTGGAGCTGGCCAGGGACACCCTCGCCGGGCTCGTGCTCGTCGCCCGCACTTTCGTCTTCACCGCGGCCGGCGCCCTCTTCGGCCTCTTCGCCCTCGCGCCGGTCCTGCTCCCGGTGGTCGGCGGCCCGCTGCTCGCGGGGCTCGCCCTGTTCGCCGTGACGCTCGGCCCGCTCGCCCGCCGCCAGGAGGACCTCCTCGCGGCCGACGAACGCCTTGCCGCCGAACTCGGCCTGATGTCAAGCGGGTTGAGGGACATCGAGGCGTCGGGGGCCCACGAGCGCGCGGCCGCGAGCGCCGGAGAGCGCATCGACGACGAGTACCGCGCGGCGCGCTCGCTCGCCCACTGGGGCATGGCCCGCACCTTCGCCGTCGGCATCGGCGGGCGGCTGCCCCTGGTGCTGCTCCTGGTCACCGCGCCCTGGCTGCTGCGCCACGGGGTCACCGCGGGCGGCCTGGCCGGCGCGCTCGCCTACCTCACCCAGTCGCTGCTGCCCGCCCTCCAGGCCCTGGTGCAGGGCCTCGGCACCTCGGGCGCCCGCCTCACCGTCGTACTGCGCCGGCTGACCGCGGGGGAGGAGGCGCCTCCGGCGAAGCCGCGGTGCGAGGCCGGTGCGTGGCCGGTGCGGCTGCGCGGCGTCGTCTTCGCGTACGGGCCCGGCGCCGCCCCCGTCATCGACCGGCTCGACCTGGCGGTACCGGCCGGCGAGCGGCTCGCCGTGGCCGGACCCAGCGGCATCGGCAAGTCCACCCTGCTCGGGCTGATCGCCGGGGTGCTCCGCCCGGACGCCGGAGAGGTGACCACGGGCTGCGAGCGGGTGCTCGTACCGCAGGAGGCATACGTCTTCACCGCCACCCTCCGCGAGAACCTCGGCTACTTCTGCCCCCGACTCCCTTGTGATGAGGCCCTGTCGGGGTCGGCCGAGGCGGTCGGGGCGGGGCCGCTCGTGGCGCGGCTCGGCGGGCTCGACGCCGTGCTCGACCCCGCCGCGCTGTCCGCCGCCGAGCGCCAGCTCATCGCGCTGGCGCGGGCCCACGTCTCACCCGCGCCCCTGGTGCTGCTCGACGAGGCGACCTGCCATCTGGACCCGGCCGCCGAGGCGCGCGCGGAGCGGGCGTTCACCGGACGCACCCTCGTGGTCGTCGCCCACCGCACCGGTTCGGCCCGGCGCGCGGACCGCGTACTCCTCATGGACGGGGCCCGCGCCGAACTCGGCACCCACGAGGAACTCCTGGCCCGCTCCGCGTTCTACCGCGACCTCACCGGGGCCGGCCCCTCACACCCACCCCTCCCCCTGGGAAATCCTTATCGCGTCGACCCGGTTGCGCGCGCCGGTCTTGCGGGTGATGGCGGCCATGTAGTTGCGCACGGTGCCGTTGGAAAGATGGAGCCGGTGCGCGATGTCGGAGACCGAAGCCCCTTCCGCGGCGAGTGAGAGAACGCTCAACTCCCGTCTGGTGAGCGGCATTTCAGCCGCTCTGAGGAAACTGAAGCCGAGCGAGTCGTCGACGAACCGTTTCCCCTCGGCCACCTGTCTGATGGCGAAGATCAGATGCTCGGGTGTGCCCCCCTTGTCCACATAGCCGCGCGCGTTGGCATCGGCGGCCCGTTTCAGCGGGCCCGGACGGTGTGCGTCGGCCAGCACCAGCAGTCGGCATTTGCCGGTGCCGGGGCGGCAGCCGGCGAGTTCGCCGAGTGGTGCGATTCCATAGGACTCCGAACAGTCCAGGTCGGCCGCGCAGACGTCCGGGCTCCATAATCGCGCCAGCGCCGGGGCGCCGCGCCAAGCCGCATGGTGAACCTCCAAGTCGGGTTCGCGCGCGAGGCGTTCGGCCAGTGCCGACCGCAAGAGGCACGCGTCGTGCACGAGAAGTACCCGGATCACGTTTCCAGCTCCTTCCAGGGTCACCGCTACCGGCGCCTTCGTTGGGCACGCAACGATTCTGGGCGCCGGTTACCCCTGTCATGGTCCAGGCGAACGGATCGGTGGGGGGCACTGGGGGCGCGCACCCGCGCACACGGGGCGCGCCGCGCGCTGGTGGGGCGCATGCCTTGGGGGCTGCGTCAGCCCCCCAATCCCCCTTCTGACCAGGGAGTTGAGCGCCCCTGGGCGCACACGACGGGGGAGCGCGTGGTCTCTGCGAGGCGGGCGGATTCTCGGGTGCGGGCCGGTGGGGGTTTAGACACAGGCTCTGAGCGCGCCCCGCGGCGGAGCCGCAAAATGTCACAGCCCCGCGCCCCTTGTGGGGTTGGTCCTCGGCGGAGTCGTAAGGGCGGCTACCCCTTCGGCGGGGCCGTCAGGTCGATCAACTTGCAGACCGTCTCGATGTCGATCTTCACCTGGGCGATCGACGCCCGACCCGAGAGCCAGGTGATCAGGGCCGAGTGCCAGGTGTGCTCGATGACCCGGACCGCCGAGAGCTGCTCCGGGGTCGGACGGTCGAGGCCCATCGCGTCCAGGATGATCGCCGTGGTCTGCCGCGAGACGGTGTCGACCTCGGGGCTCACGGAGCGGTCCGCGAAGGTGAGGGCCCGTACCATCGCGTCCGCGAGGTGCGGCTCGCGCTGGAGGGCGCGGAAGGCGCGCATGAGGGTTTCGGCCACCCGCTCCGCGGCGCCCTCGCCGGACGGCGGCTGCTTGCGCAGGGTGGAGTGCAGGTGCTGGAGCTGGTCCTGCATCGTGGCGACCAGAAGGTGGATCTTGGACGGGAAGTAGCGGTACAGGGTGCCGAGCGCGACTCCCGCGGCCTCGGCCACCTCGCGCATCTGGACCGCGTCGAAGCCGCCCCGGCTGGCCAGCTGGGCGCTCGCGTGGAGGATGCGACGGCGCCGGGCCTCCTGGCGTTCCGTCAGGGGAGGGGTGGCCGCGGTGGCCGCCTTGACTTCCGCTGTCATGTGTCCCGTTCCGTTTGTCCGGTTCTCTGCCACGGTGTTCGGCGGCCCAGCATGGCAGGGGCCCCGTCGTGGCGCGAATCACCTGATCCGGCTCTTACAGTCGCGCTACCTGCCGGTAGATTCGAAGCTCCTTGAGTGATCAAAGAACGCTCAAGAAGGATCAAGTCTGGAACTTGTTCTAGATTAGCGCGAGCGGTTACGCTCCGGCGAAACGCAGTGATGAAGGGGGCCGCGAGTGACCGCTGAGGCCATAGAGGCAAGCCCCCGCACCGGGGATGCCGGCCGTGAGGGCGAGCGCCCGCTGCGGATCGCGCTCCTCACCTACAAGGGGAACCCGTTCTGCGGCGGCCAGGGCGTCTACGTGCGCCACCTCTCGCGCGAGCTCGCCCGGCTCGGGCACAGCGTCGAGGTCATCGGCGCCCAGCCCTACCCCGTGCTCGACGAGGGCGTCCCGCTCACCGAGCTGGCCAGCATGGACCTCTACCGCTCGCCCGATCCGTTCCGTACGCCCAAGAAGGACGAGTACCGGGACTGGATCGACCGCCTTGAGGTCGCCACCATGCGCACCGGCGGCTTCCCCGAGCCGCTGACCTTCTCGCTGCGCGCCCGCCGCCATCTGGCCGCCCGGCGGGGCGAGTTCGACGTCGTCCACGACAACCAGACCCTCGGGTACGGGCTGCTCGGCGACGTCGGCGCGCCCCTGGTCACCACGATCCACCACCCCATCACCGTCGACCGCCGGCTCGAACTGGACGCGGCCCCCGACTGGAAGCGCCGCGCCTCCGTGCGCCGCTGGTACGGCTTCACGCGCATGCAGAAGCGGGTCGCCCGCCGACTGCCCTCCGTGCTCACCGTCTCCGGCACCTCCAAGGGCGAGATCGTCGACCACCTCGGGGTGTCCGAGGACCGCATCCGGGTCGTGCACATCGGCGCCGACACCACCCTGTGGTCACCGGACCCGGCCGTCGCCGAGGTGCCCGGCCGCATCGTGACCACCTCCAGCGCGGACGTGCCGCTCAAGGGCCTGGTCTTCCTCGTCGAAGCCCTCGCCAAGCTGCGCACCGAGTACCCCGAGGCCCACCTCGTCGTCGTCGGCAAGCGCGCCGAGGACGGCCCGGTCGCCCAGGCCATCGAGAAGTACGGGCTCGGCGGCGCCGTCGAGTTCGTCAAGGGCATCACCGACGCCGAGCTCGTCGACCTCGTACGGTCCGCGCAGATCAGCTGCGTCCCTTCGCTGTACGAGGGCTTCTCGCTGCCCGCCGCCGAGGCCATGGCCACCGGCACCCCGCTGCTCGCCACCACCGGCGGCGCCATCCCGGAGGTCGCCGGCACCGACGGCGAGACCTGCCTCGCGGTGCCGCCCGGCGACGCGGGAGCGCTGGCCGCCGGCCTCGCCCGGCTCCTCGGCGACCCGGCGCTGCGAGCCCGGCTCGGCGCGGCCGGCCGGGAGCGGGTGCTCGCCCGGTTCACCTGGCGCCAGGCGGCCCTCGGCACCGCGGACCTCTACCGCTCCGCGATCGCCGCCCAGGGCCGTTCGGCCCGGAAGGCAGCCAGGTGACCCGGAGCGCGAACCCCGGGCGCCGCGCGCCCGCCCCCCTGGGCTGCCCCGCGCCCAAGACGCCCGGCCGCACCGCGGCCCAAGGGGGTGCCTGGTGACGCGGCACCCCCGAAACCCCGGCCGACCCCATCCCCCCGTCCGCGAAAGCAGGCATCCGTGCTGACCGTCGACTTCTCCCGCTTCCCGCTCGCCCCGGGCGACCGCGTGCTCGACCTGGGCTGCGGCGCGGGCCGGCACGCCTTCGAGTGCTACCGGCGAGGCGCCCAGGTCGTGGCCCTCGACCAGAACGGCGAGGAGATCCGCGAGGTCGCCAAGTGGTTCGCCGCGATGAAGGAGGCCGGTGAGGCGCCCGAGGGGGCGACCGCCACCGCCATGGAGGGCGACGCGCTCAACCTGCCCTTCCCCGACGAGTCCTTCGACGTCGTGATCATCTCCGAGGTCATGGAGCACATCCCCGACGACAAGGGCGTACTCGCCGAGATGGTCCGCGTCCTGAAGCCCGGCGGCCGCATCGCGGTCACCGTGCCGCGGTACGGGCCCGAGAAGGTGTGCTGGGCGCTCTCCGACGCGTACCACGAGGTCGAGGGCGGCCACATCCGGATCTACAAGGCCGACGAGCTCATCGGCAAGATGAAGCAGGCCGGCCTCAAGCCGTACGGCACCCACCACGCGCACGCGCTGCACTCGCCGTACTGGTGGCTCAAGTGCGCCTTCGGCGTCGACAACGACAAGGCGCTGCCGGTGAAGGCGTACCACCAGATCCTGGTCTGGGACATCATGAAGACGCCCGGCATCAGCACCGTCACCCGGCTCGCCGAGCGGGCGCTCAACCCGATCGTCGGCAAGAGCTTCGTGGCGTACGCGACCAAGCCGCACCTGCCGTCGCTGCCGGAAGAGAGCGCCGCCAAGTGACCTCTCCGGAGCGCACCGAACACCTCGTCCTTCCCGGGGTGCTCACCGCCGGGCAGGCCGGGCAGACGGTCGCCACCCTGCTCGGCGTCCAGCGCGCCGACGGCGCCATCCCCTGGTTCCGCGGACACCACCTGGACCCCTGGGACCACACCGAGGCCGCGATGGCCCTGGACGCGGCGGGCGAACACGCCGCCGCCGAGCGCGCCTACGACTGGCTCGCCCGGCACCAGAACCAGGACGGATCCTGGTACGCCGCCTACCACGACGGCGAACACGACCGGGTCACCGACCGCGGCCGGGAGTCCAACTTCGTCGCCTACATAGCGGTCGGCGTGTGGCACCACTACCTCGCCACCGGCGACGACACGTTCCTCGACCGCATGTGGCCCACGGTCTACGCGGCCGTCGAATGGGTCCTCACCCTCCAGCAGAGCGGCGGGCAGATCGGCTGGAAGCGCGAGGAGGACGGCACGGCCGTCACCGACGCGCTGCTCACCGGCAGCTCCTCCGTCCACCACGCGCTGCGCTGCGCCCTCGCCATCGCCGAACAGCGCGAAGAGCCGCAGCCCGACTGGGAGTTGGCGGCCGGCGCGCTCGCCCACGCCGTCCGGCACCACCCCGAGCGCTTCCTCGACAAGTCCCGCTACTCCATGGACTGGTACTACCCGGTCCTCGGCGGCGCGGTCACCGGGGCCGCGGCCAAGGCCCGTATCGAATCGATGTGGGACGACTTCGTGGTGCCCGGCCTCGGGGTGCGCTGCGTGCTGCCCAACCCGTGGGTCACCGGCGGCGAGAGCTGCGAACTGGCCCTCGCGCTCTGGGCGATGGGCGAGTCCGACCGGGCCCTGGAGATCCTCCAGTCCATCCAGCACCTGCGCGACCCGGCCACCGGCATGTACTGGACGGGTTACGTCTTCGAGGGCAACCGCGCGGTGTGGCCGGAGGAGCTCACGACGTGGACGGCGGGCTCCCTGCTGCTCGCGGTCGCGGCCCTGGGCGGCGACGAGGCGACCACGGCGGTCTTCGGCGGAGACCGCCTCCCCAGGGGCCTCGCGCCTTACTGCTGCGGCTAGCCCAACCCGTACGGAGTCGCCCGAGTGGCGCAACGCGGTGGGGCGGGTGAGGCTGCCGGGGAGGCCGGAACATCCCCCGGAGGTCATCGTGCCCAGTACGTTCCCCATCCGCCGCATAGTCGTGGCGGTCGTCCTTTCCTGCGCCGTCCTGGTGTCGACGACCGCCTGCGGAGGAGAGACCAGAAACGCGGGCGGAACCGCCCAGAACGCCGCCCAGAACGCCGCCCTGACCGCGGCCGAGAGCGGTGCCTCGCCGAGCGCCTCGGCCGAGCGGCAGAAGCTCGCCAAGACGCGCTTCGTCGCCAACGCGGGGCTCGCGGCGGGCGCCGCCTACCAGTGGATCGTGAAGCCGTTCAAGGCCGGCAAGTTCAAGAAGGGCGCCAAGGGCCGTACGTTCGCCCTGGTCAAGGCGGGCCTGGCCGGCGCGTTCACATACAACCGCCTGAAGGCGGCGACCGAGAACGCCAAGGGTGACCCCCTGCTCTCCAAGGCCCTCGCGCCCCTGTCCTCCGGCATCGACTCCCTCAAGGACCTGGGCGGCAAGCTCCGCAAGGGCGACGCGAGTGACGCGGATGTCGGTCAGTTCGAGAAGGTGATCGGCGGGGTCAAGGACGCCGGGGCGGGGGCCGGCGCGCCGGTCAAGGATCAGGTGCCCTCCGCTGGGCAGCTTTCCAAGGGCTGATCCCCCTGTGTCCTCAAGCGGCGGAATCAGCCGAGGGCGCTCAGGCGTTCAGGTCGGCCAGCACCCGTAGCGTGTTCGGGTCCGGTGATGTGACCAGCAGGTCCGTCACCGGACCCGTGCGCCACAACTCCAGGCGTTCCGCGATGCGTTGGCGGGGGCCCACCAGAGAGATCTCGTCGGCGAAGGCGTCCGGTACCGCCAGGACCGCCTCGTCGCGGCGGCCCGCCAGGAACAGGTCCTGGATGCGGCGGGCCTCGTCCCCGTACCCCATGCGGGCCATCAGGTCGGCGTGGAAGTTGCGGGCGGCGTGGCCCATTCCGCCGATGTAGAAGCCCAGCATCGCCTTCACCGGGAGCAGCCCCTCGGCGACGTCGTCGCACACGTGGGCCCGGACCATGGGGGCGACCAGGAAGCCGTCGCGCAGCCCCGTCAGCGAGGCCTCGTACGCGTCCGTACGGGTCGGCGACCAGTACAGCGGGAGCCAGCCGTCCGCGATGCGGGTCGTCTGGGCGATGTTCTTGGGGCCCTCGGCGCCCAGGAGCACGGGGATGTCCGGGCGCAGGGGATGGGTGATGGCCTTGAGGGGCTTGCCCAGACCCGTCCCGTCCGCGCCGCCGTAGGGATGCGCGTGGAAGCGGCCGTCGAGCTCGACCGGGGCCTCGCGGCGCAGCACCTGGCGGATGACGTCGACGTACTCGCGGGTTGCGGTGAGCGGGCTGGAGGGGAAGGGGCGGCCGTACCAGCCCTCGACGACCTGCGGCCCCGAGAGCCCGAGCCCCAGCATCATCCGGCCGCCCGAGAGGTGGTCCAGGGTGAGGGCGTGCATGGCGGTGGCGGTGGGGGTGCGCGCGGCCATCTGCGCGACCGCGGTGCCGAGCCCGATGCGGGAGGTGTGCGCGGCGATCCAGGTCAGCGGGGTGAAGGCGTCGGAGCCCCAGGCCTCCGCCGTCCACACCGAGTGATAGCCCAACTCCTCGGCCGCGCAGGCCAGTTCGAGGTGGGCGGGGTTGGGGCCGCGCCCCCAGTAGCCGAGTGCGAGTCCCAGGCGCATGTGCCGTCCCCTCCCAGTGATCTGACGATCCGTCAGGGGACTGTAGGGCAACGGCCCCCCGCCCGGAAGAGGGCGGGGGGCCGTCGGAGCGCTGCGGGGTGATCAGCCGCGCTGGATGCCCGTGGTGTCCTGGAGGACGCCGCGGCGGCCGTCCTGCGTCTGGGCGACCAGGCCGGGACCGCGCTGGTCGACGGCCAGGTACCAGGTGCCGGGGGCGAGTTCGGCGATCGGGGTGGGCGAACCGTCCTCCGCGTACAGCGGGCGGGCGACGGGGACCGCGAACCAGAACGGGGCGAACTCGCCGGCCGGGGCGGCCGCGGCGGGCTGCGCCTGGCTGTCCTTGTTCGGGTCCGCCGCCGGGGCCGGAGCCGGGGTCTGCGCGCCGAACGGCTGGGCCTGCGCCTGCGGCTGGCCGCCGAGGCTCGGGTCACCGGGCTGCGCACCGTAGGGCTGCTGGGCGCCGGGGTAGCCGTAGCCGCCGGCCGGCTGGGCCGCACCCGGGTAGCCGTAGGGCTGCGGGGCGGCCGGGCTCGGGGCACCCACCAGCGGCGCCTTCAGCGCGGCGACCAGCGGCGAGGCCACGGCGCCCGCGGCGAGCGCCAGCGTGGCGATCAGGCCGAGGATCATGCCGGCGCCGGAGCCGTGCGCGTCGATGATCGTCCAGAACGCGGTCCACGCGGCGAAGACGGTGAACGCGACGCCGAACTGCGCGAGGTCCAGGCCGGCGACCTGCTTCGGCTGCGGCAGCGAGCGGCCGACGACCACGAGCACCGCGCCGATGATGCCCGCCAGGTACATGCTCATCAGAAGCGAGAGCGAGTCCCAGGCGTTCGGCGCGTCGCTGTTGCTCGGGCAGAACTGGCCGGAGCAGCTCGGAGCGGACGTGAGATTCAGGAACGAGGCGATGAACAGCAACACCGCTGCACCGATCACCACGCCGTCGCCTCGTGTGAGGGAGCGGATGTTCACGTAAAAGTCCTCTTTTATGTCGTCTCGTCGGGGCGGTCATCGCTGCCGCCGGTGTACGTGCACACGGCGTGAAGCTCTAGGTGGTTCCCCCTGTGCGGAAGAATCTATCGTCTGGATCTGTGGGCCGTACGGCGGGTCGGGAGCCTACCCGCCCAGGAACGCCATAATGCCGTCCGCGATGCCCTGGGCCGCCTTCTGATGCCAGTCCGCACTCTTGAGAAGCGCCGAATCCCGGGAATCGCGCATGTTGCCGCACTCGATGAACACCTTCGGCACGGTCGACAGGTTGAGCCCGCCGAGGTCGCTGCGGATGTCCAGAGCGGTGCCGTCGCCCACGTAGTTGGAGGCGTTCATGCCTGTGTCCAGGACGAACTTCCCCGCGATCCGCACACCGAGTTCACGCGAAGGCCCCACGATGGGGGCGGTGTCGGCTGCCCCGCCCTTCACCTTCGCGGGCAGGATCACATGGAAGCCGCGCTGGCCCTCGTTCGCGCCGTCCGCGTGCACCGACACGACGGCGTCCGCCTTCGCCTGATTCCCGATCCGGGCCCGCTCGTCCACACACGGGCCGAATGTCCGGTCGCCGTTCTGGGTGAACACGACCTTCGCGCCCTGCTTTTCCAGGATCGCCCTGATCCGGCGCGACACATCGAGCGTGAACTCGGCCTCCGTATAACCGTCGTTGGTCTCGGTGCCGGTGGTGTCGCATTCCTTCTTGTTCGTTCCGATGTCCACCGGCTCATTGATCTCTTGTGTATGCCGGAAATTATTCGGATTGTGACCTGGGTCGATGACGACGGTCTTTCCGGCGAGCGGTCCGACGCCGGACCCGCCCTTGGACGCGGCGGGCGCCGAGGGGGAGCCGGGGGCGCCCGGGGTGGGAGTGGCCGTCACGGTCACCGTCGCGGTGCCGGCGCTCGGGAGCGGGGACCGCGGTGCGTGGCTCGGCAGGGGGAGCACCTTCGGCGGCTTGTCGTCCTGGCTGCCGGGGCTGCTCATCGCCTGCCAGACGAGCCAGCCCGCGAGGGCGGTCGGCGCGAGGGCGGCGAGGGCGACGAGTGCCCGGCCGCGCACACGGCGCGACCGGCTGTCCGGATTCGATGACTCGCTGTCGTACGACACGGGAGCGATGCTAGCCGCGCGACCCTCCCCGGCCCGGGCACTCGACTCCTCGAAGTGTCACAGCGCGGCGGACGTCCGGCGCAGCACCCGCAGCGAGTCCGTCGCCGAGACCTCGGTGAACGCGCCGGACTCAAGGGCGCGCAGGTAGATGCGGTACGGGGCCTGGCCGGTGAACTCGTCCACCGGGTCGGGGAAGACGTCGTGGATGACCAGCGTGCCGCCCTCGGCGAGCTTGGGCGCCCAGCCCTCGTAGTCGGCGGTGGCGTGCTCGTCGGTGTGCCCGCCGTCGATGAACACGAAGCCGAGCTGCCCGCCCCACACCCGCGCGACCTGCGGCGAGCGCCCGACGACCGCGATGACGTGGTCCTCCAGGCCCGCCGCGTGCAGGGTCCGCCGGAAGGTGGGCAGCGTGTCCATCCGCCCCACCTCCGGGTCGACGACGGTGGGGTCGTGGTACTCCCAGCCCGCCTGCTGCTCCTCGCTGCCGCGGTGGTGGTCGACGGTGATCGCGACCGTGCCGCTCTCGCGGGCGGCCTCGGCGAGCAGGATCGTGGAGCGCCCGCAGTAGGTGCCGACCTCCAGGAGCGGCAGCCCGAGCGCCCCGGCCGCGGCCGCCGCCTCGTACAGCGCCAGGCCTTCCCGTACGGGCATGAAGCCCTTGGCCGCCTCGAAGGCGGCCAGGATCTGAGGCTTGGGAGTGGCCACGGCCCGGCTCCTTTGGGTCGTACGTGTGTGGGCGGTCCATGGTGCCGTACGCCGCCGGGGCCGCTCCCGGCGGGCGGGGGATCGAAGGTCACGTCGATCTGACCTTCCGTCAGATTGAAACGTGTTCTACTCTTGCGCCGTTCCGGGACCGGCGACGGGTGAGGGCGTCCATGGGCATCGCGATCACGCAAGAACACCGGGAGCTGGCCGAGGCGGTGCGCGGCTGGCTGGCGCGGGCCGTGCCCGTCGAGGAGGTGCGCAAACTCCTGGACGCGCCCGAGGCCGCCGGGTCCCGCCCGCTGTTCTGGGACGGGCTCGCCGAACAGGGGCTCCTCGGCGTCCACCTCGGCGAGGAGTTCGGCGGGGGCGGCCTTCCCGAGCTGGCCGTCGTTCTGGAAGAGGCCGGGCGCGGGCTGCTGCCCGGCCCGTACCTGCCCGGCGTGCTCGCCGCCGAGCTGCTGCGCCGCGCCGGGCGGCACGAGGCTCTGGTCGCGGACATCGCCGAAGGCCGCAGGACCGCGGCCGTGGCGCTCGGCGCGGGCACGCTCACCGCCGTGGAGGGCGCGGGCGGCTGGGTCCTGGACGGTACGGCGCCGCCCGTACTGGCCGCGGGCCAGGCCGAGTTGGTGGTCCTCGCGGCCGAGGCGCACCACCGCACGCTGTGGCTCGCGGTGGACGCCGAGGCCCTGCGCATCCGTACGCACGCGAGCACCGACCCGACCCGCCCCACCGCCGAGGTGCGGGCCGAGGGAGTCGTGGTCGACGCGGGCCGGGTCCTGGACGTGGACTCCGCGCTCGTCCGCGACCTCGCCGCCCTCCTCTTCGCCGCCGAGTCGTGCGGCACGGCGGCCCGCGCACTGGAGATAGCGGCCGAACACGCCAAGGCCAGGGAGCAGTTCGGCCGCCCCATCGGCCGGTTCCAGGCGGTCAAGCACCTCTGCGCGGACATGCTCGTACGCCTCGAACAGGCCCGCGCGCTGGTGTGGGACGCGGCCCGCGCCATGGACGAGCCCGCCGAGGTGCGGGGCCTGACCGCCTCCCTCGCCGCCACCGCCGTGGACGCCGCCCACACCTGCGCCAAGGACTGCATCCAGATCCTCGGCGGCATCGGCTTCACCTGGGAGCACGACGCCCACCTGTACCTGCGCCGGGCCCTTGTCGCCCGCCAGCTCCTCGGCGCCGGGGACACCCACCGGCTGCGGGCGGTCCGGCTCGCGAGCGAGGGCGCCCGCCGGGAGCTGCGCATGGAGCTGCCGCCGGAGGCCGAGAACTTCCGCGGCCCCGCCCGCGCCGCGATCGAGGCCGTACGGGGCCTGGAACCGGGCGCGGTGAGGCGCGCGCTGGCCCCCACCGGATACGCGGCCCCGCACCTGCCCGCCCCGTACGGCCTGGGCGCGGGCCCTGTCCAACAACTCGTCATCCAGGAGGAGTTGAGGCGAGCCGGGGTCAAGGTGAGCGACCTGGGGATAGCCACCTGGGTGGTCCCCTCGCTCCTCGCGTACGGGACCGGGCCCCAGCAGGGCCGCTTCCTCGGCCCCACCCTGCGCGGCGAGCTGCTCTGGTGCCAGCTGTTCTCCGAACCCGGCGCGGGCTCCGACCTCGCCTCGTTGCGCACCAAGGCCGAGCGCACCCCGGACGGCGGCTGGCGGATCACCGGCCAGAAGGTGTGGACCAGCGCCGCGCAGTGGGCCGACTACGGCATCCTGCTGGCCCGCACCGACCCGGCGGCCCCCAAACACAAGGGACTCACGTACTTCCTCGTCGACATGAAGCGGACGAACGGGATCGACATCCGCCCCCTCAAAGAGATCACCGGGGACTCCCTCTTCAACGAGGTGTACTTCGACGGGGCGCTGCTGCCCGCCGACGCCGTCGTCGGCGAGGTGAACGGCGGCTGGCGGGTCGCCCGCAACACCCTGGGCAACGAACGCGTCCACATGGCCGACCAGTTGACCTTCGACACCGGCCTCGAAGCGCTGATCGCCCGAGCCGGGGAGCTGGACGGGGCGTACCGGGCCCGGATCGGCGCGCTTGCCGCCGAGGCGCACGCGCTGGCCTGCATCGGCCTTCGTACGACCATGCAGCAGGTCTCCGGCCTGGAACCGGGTGCGGGTGCCAGCATCCGCAAGCTCGTCCAGACCCCGCACCAGCAGAAGATCGCCGAACTCGCCCTGGAACTCCTCGGTCCCGACGGCGCGGCCGTCGAGGGCCCCGGAGAGCGGGCCGTGCACGGCTTCCTCATGTCGCGCTGCCTGACCATCGCGGGCGGCACCACCCAGGTCCAGCTCAACGTCGTCGCCGAGCGCATCCTCGGCCTGCCCCGAGACTGAAGGGTTCCCCTTGACATGAAGAGCTACATCGTCGGTGTAGGCATGACCAGGTTCGAGAAGCCGGAATCCCGGGACTGGCAGTACTGGGACATGGCGAGGGAGGCGGGCGGCGCGGCACTGGCCGACGCGGGCATCGGCTACGGCTCGGTGGAGCAGGTCCCGGTCGGCTACTGCTTCCAGGCCTCGACGGCGGGCCAGCGCGCGGCGTACGAACTGGGGTTGACGGGGGTTCCGGTCTACAACGTCAACAACAACTGCGCCACGGGGTCGAGCGCGCTGATGCTGGCGCGGCAGTTCGTGGAGGGCGGCGTCAGCGACTGCGTGCTCGCGCTCGGCTTCGAGAAGATGAAGCGGGGCGCGCTGGGCGGCGGCTCGGACGGCGGGGCCCGCGGCGAAGCCGCTCATGCTGGGGGCAGGACGTCACCCGTCGCCCGCCACTACGGGATCATGGCGGCCCGCCACGGCTTCGAGATGACGCCGCCCACCGCGCAGATCTTCGGCAACGCGGCGCGCGAGCACATGGAGCGGTACGGGACGACCGCGGCGCAGCTCGCCGCGGTGGGCGCCAAGAACCACCGGCACTCGGTGAACAACCCCAACGCGCAGTTCCAGGACGCGTATTCGGTCGAGGAGGTCCTGGCCGCGAAGACCATCCACCGCCCGCTGACCAGACTCCAGTGCTCGCCGACGTCGGACGGGTCGGCGGCGGCGGTGGTCGTCTCGGAGCGATTCGTCGACCGAAATGGCCTGCGGGACAGGGCAGTTGAGCTGGCCGGCCAGGCGATGACGACCGACACGGAGGAGTCGTTCGCCTCGGGAAGCTGTATCGACGCGGTCGGCCGGCCGATGTCGCGGGAGGCCGCGCGGCAGGCGTACGAGAACTCCGGCCTCGGCATCGAGGACGTCGACGTGATCGAGCTGCACGACTGCTTCTCGATCAACGAGCTGCTCACGTACGAGGCGTTGGGGATGTGCGGGGAGGGGGAGTCGGGGAAGCTGGTCGAATCCGGGGCGACGACGTACGGGGGCCGGTGGGTGGTGAACCCGTCCGGCGGCCTGATCTCGAAGGGGCATCCGCTGGGGGCGACGGGGCTGGCGCAGGCGGCGGAGCTGGTGTGGCAGTTGCGGGGCGAGGCGGGGGCCAGGCAGGTGCCGGGCGCGCGGGTGGGCCTGGCCCACAACATCGGCCTCGGGGGTGCGGCTGTGGTGACGGTGCTGCGGCGGTAGACGACGGTGGTGGTGATCGCCACGGCGGTGGTGTTCACGCCGAGCACGGTGATGCCGCCTTCGGCGCAGAGGGGCCGGGGGGAGCCGCGAAGGGCTTCGGACCTAGGACTTTCGAACCGCCGGGATTGCGGCCAGAAAGGGATGCAAGGAGCACCGGCTAGCTGCAACCATTACCCGCATGCGCCAAGCCCCCGCTGACACCCACATATCCGCGCCCACCCGACCCCCCCGCACCTGGCCGGTCGTACTCGCCGCCTGCGCGGGCCAGTTCCTCGTCGTGCTGGACGTCTCCGTCGTCAACGTCGCCCTCCCCTCCATGCGCACCGGCCTCGGCATGAGCGCCGAAGGGCTGCAGTGGGTGGTCAACGCGTACGCCATCGCCTTCGCCGGGTTCATGCTGCTCGGCGGTCGCGCGGGCGATCTGTACGGGCGCAAGCGGATGTTCCTCGTGGGGCTCGGCCTGTTCACCGCGGCCAGTCTCGGCGGCGGGCTCGCGCAGGAGGGCTGGCAGCTGCTGCTCGCCCGCGCCGCGCAAGGGCTCGGGGCGGCCGTGCTGGCGCCCGCCACCCTCACCATCCTGACCGCCGCGGTCCCGGAGGGCGCCGCCCGCACCCGGGCCATAGGGACCTGGGCGGCGGTCGGCGCGGGCGGCGGCGCCGCGGGCGGGCTCGTCGGGGGCGTGCTCACCGACGTCCTGTCGTGGCGATGGGTGCTGCTCATCAACGTGCCCGTCGGCGCGCTCGTGCTGCTCGGCGCCGCGCTCTGGATCACCGAGTCCCGGGCGGACCGGCGCCACCGGCTCGACCTGCCCGGCGCCGTCCTCGTCACGGCCGGCCTCGCCACTCTCGCGTACGGCATCGTGCAGACCGAGGCGTCGGGGTGGGGCGCCGTCGCCACCCTTGCCCCGCTCCTCGGCGGAATCGGGCTGCTGCTCGTGTTCCTTCTCGTCGAAGCGCGTGCCGCCGCCCCCCTCATGCCGCTGAGGCTCTTCCGGCTGCGGGCCGTCTCCGCCGCCAACGCGGTGATGTTCGTGTGCGGCTCCGCGATGTTCTGCACCTGGTTCTTCATGACGCTGTACGCCCAGAACGTGCTCGGCTACACCCCGCTGGGCGCCGGGCTCGCTCTGATCCCCAGCTCGCTCAGCGTGGTGCTCGGCTCGAAGCTCGCGCCGCGCCTGATGCCGAGGACGGGGTCGCGGAACCTGACCGTCCTGGGCGTGCTGGTGACCGCGGCCGGGTTCGGGTGGCAGTCCATGATGCGGGCCGACGATCCGTACTGGCTCTCGATCCTCGTGCCCGGCATCCTGATGATGACCGGCGCCGGTCTCGCCACAACTCCCCTTGCGGCGCTGGCCACTTCGGGCGCCGCGCCGAGCGAGGCCGGGCTCGTTTCGGGGCTCATCAACACGTCCCGGACGATGGGCGGGGCGCTGGGCCTCGCGGTGCTGTCGACGGTGGCGGCGTCGCGCACGGGATCGTCCGTGACCCCCGAGTCCCTCACCGCCGGGTACGCGCTCGCCTTCCGCGTCGGCGGGTTCGTGCTCCTTGGCAGCGTGGCACTGGCGTTGGTGTGGCTGCCCCGGGCGGTGAGCCCCGCCGGGCGCTGAACGCCGCCAGGGCCTGTCCGGCGGATCGGGTCGCCGTCGAGGTGGTTCCGCCTTGTGGCGCGTCTCTGACGAGACCCGCCGGGCGCAGGCCCTACAGCCAGCCCTGCTGACGGGCCGACCGTACGGCCTCCATGCGGTTGCGGGTGCCGGTCTTGCCGATCGCGGACGACAGGTAGTTGCGCACCGTCGACTCCGACAGGTGCAGCTTGCCCGCGATGTCGGAGACCGTCGCCCCGTCCACCGAGGCGTTCAGGACGTCGCGTTCGCGGGCGGTCAGGGGGCTCGGGCCCGCGCTGAGGGCGGCGGCCGCGAGCGCCGGGTCGATGACCGTCTCGCCGCGCAGGACCCGGCGGATCGCCTCAGCGAGGTCCTCGACCGGGCCGTCCTTCACGAGGAACCCGGCGGCGCCGGCCTCCATCGCGCGACGCAGATAGCCGGGGCGGCCGAACGTGGTGAGGATCAGGACCCGGCAGTCCGGGACCTCCTCGCGGAGCTCGGCGGCCGCGTCCAGGCCGCTCTTGCCCGGCAGCTCGATGTCCAGAAGGGCCACGTCGGGCCGGGAGTTGAGGGCCTCGGGCACGATCTTGTCGCCCGCCGAGACCTGGGCGACGACCTCCATGTCCTCCTCAAGCCCGAGCAGCAGGGCGAGCGCGCCGCGCATCATGCCCTGGTCCTCGGCGAGGAGGACTCTCACGGATCTGGCGGGGCGGTGGTTCTCGGGCATCTCGTCCATGGGGCCAGGCTACGGGCAGCGCGCCGTGTGCAGGACAGTAGGAACCCTGGCCGGCAGGCGCGGGCGCTCCCGCGATCGTCTGGCGCAGGGCACCCGCAATGACGCAATGAGCACCAAGCCCGTGCCCGCGCCCCTCACCGCACCCCACGCCAAAGGGCCCTGCAGTCAAGGGACTTGAGGGCTCCTGGTTTCATCCCGCGCACGTTTCCGCTCGCGAATCGTGCGCGAGGTGTTGACGCTGATCACCGGATCCCTATCATCCAATTGATCGACACTTCGACCCTTGTTCGAGATATCGGACGTCCCTGACCGCGTGCACCGCACCGGCATCCGGACAGCCTCTGACGGGGTGGACCGGAGCCGCTTGCCCAAGGATGACGAGGCCTTATGTACAGACGTAGTTCCAGCCACAGGCATCCGTCGGCGGTGCTCGCCGCCGTGGTTGCGGCCCTGGCCGCGTTGGCGGCGCTGCTCGTCGCCGGCCCGGCTCAGGCGGCCACCAGCGGCACAGTGAAAGGTGTTGCTTCCGGGAGGTGTCTCGATGTGGCGGGCGTCAGTCGGACCGACGGCGCGAACGTGCACATCTGGGACTGCCACGGTGGAATCAACCAGCAGTGGACGCTGACGGACAGCGACCAGCTGAGGGTGTACGGCGACAAGTGCCTGGATGTCCGGGGCGGCGCCACCACGTCCGGGACCCCGGTGCAGATCTGGACGTGCAACGGCAGCGCGAACCAGCAGTGGCGGGTGAACTCCGACGGCACGATCGTCGGCGTGCGGTCCGGGCTGTGTCTGGACGTATCGGGCGGCGGTACGGCCAACGGCACGGCGGCGCAGATCTGGTCGTGCCACGGCGGCGGCAACCAGAAGTGGACCGGCCTGTCCCGGGCGAGCAACGCGTGCGCTCTTCCGTCGGCCTACCGGTGGACCTCGACGGGTCCGCTGGCGGAGCCGGCGAACGGGCAGGTCGCTCTGAAGGACTTCACCACCACCACGTACAACGGCAAGCACCTGGTCTACGCGACCACCTCCAACGGAACGTCGTGGGGCTCGACGGGGTTCAGTCCCTTCACGAACTGGTCGGACATGGCGACGGCCGGCCAGACCAGGATGAACGAGTCCGCGGTGGCGCCTCAAGTGTTCTACTTCGCGCCCAAGAACGTCTGGGTGCTGGTGGACCAGTGGGGTCAGTGGCCGCTCTACTACCGCACGTCCAGCGACCCCACCAACCCCAACGGCTGGTCCGCCCGGCAGCCGCTGTTCACCGGCAGCCTCCCCGACGGCCCCGGGCCGAACCAGAAGAACGCGCCGATCGACCCGACCATGATCGCCGACGACCAGAACATGTACCTGTTCTTCGCCGCTGACAACGGCAAGATCTACCGGGCGAGCATGCCGATCGGGAGCTTCCCGGGCAACTTCGGCTCCTCGTACACGACGGTCATGAGCGACACGAGGGACCTTCTGTTCGAGGCGCCGCAGGTCTACAAGGTCCAGGGCCAGAACCAGTACCTCATGATCGTTGAGGCGCTGGGGGCGAACCGCTACTTCCGCTCGTTCACCGCTTCCAGCCTGAACGGTCCGTGGACCGTCCAGGCCGGCAGCGAGAGCAGCCCCTTCGCGGGCCAGGCCAACAGTGGTTCCACCTGGGCCCAGGGCGTCAGCCACGGTGACCTGGTCCGCAACAACCCCGACCAGACCATGACCATCGATCCCTGCAACCTGCAGTTCCTCTACCAGGGCCTCCCCAACAACACGAAGGAACCCGACTACATGAAACTGCCGTACCGGCCGGGCCTGCTCACCCTGCAGCGCTGACCCGCCACCCACCGCGTCGAGGAACCCCGGCCGTGCGTCGGCCGGGGTTCCTGCGGTTCGTCACTCAAGGGCGTCAGCCGTGCCCCGGCACCCCCGTCAGCTCCGCGTCCAGGGCCGCGTCCTCCGGGTCCACCGGGAGTTCCGCGCTCACCTGGAAGCCGGCGCGCGGCGCGGGGCCCGCGGTCAGGGAGCCGCCCGCCGCGGCGAGGCGCTCGGTCAGGCCCTTCAGTCCCGTGCCGCCGATCCGGGGGGCCGGGGCGGGCGCGGCGGGCGCGCCCTTGCCGTTGTCGGTGACCGTCAGGGTCACCCGCTCCGGGGTGCCCTCGACCACGATCTCGCAGCGGCTCGCGGCACTGTGGCGTACGACGTTGGTGACCGCCTCGCGGACCACCCAGCCGAGCAGCGCCTCGGCCTGCGCGGGCAGCGGCGGGCCCGACTGGCGTACCAGCGGCTCGACTTCGGCGGCGCTCAGGGCCGAGCGGGCCCGGTCGAGCTCGGTGGCGAGGCTGCCCTCGCGGTAGCCGGTGACGGCCTCGCGGATCTCGGTCAGGGCCTGGCGGCCGACCGACTCGATGTCGGCGACCTGGCCGAGCGCCGCGTCCAGGTCGCGCCGGGCGATACGGCGGGCGGCCTCCGACTTCACCACGATCACCGACAGCGTGTGGCCGAGCAGGTCGTGCAGATCGCGGGAGAAGCGCAGGCGCTCCTTCTCGACCGCGGTACGGGCCAACTCCTGCCGCGTGTCGCGCAGTTCGCGGACCGTCTCGGAGAGGGAGAGGAGTGCGGAGATGACGAGCCCGGACAGGAACGTGCCGTACGCGATGGTCATGTTGTCCCACGGGTCACCCGTCTTGAACCCCGAGATCACCCCCACCGAAGCCGCGAGCGTGATGATCACGAAGCCGAGCCGCCGGTCCCGCAGCGCCGCGCCACTGGCCAGTGAGAGCAGGGGGAAGAACAGCAGCCAGACGCCGCCGTAGCCGATCCCGATGGCATAGGTGACGGCGGCGAGCGCGCCGAGCAGGATCAGTGTCGGCCTTTCCTCGCGCCGCTGCCTGTCCAGGGCGCGGAAGGCGACCATCGCGTACAGGACGGCGAAGGCGAGGATGCCGAGGCCACCGAGCCAGGGGCAGGGCACCTTGCCCTTGGCCACCTCGACGGCGGCGCCGGACCCCATCAGGAGCCACGGCAGGAAGGTGTAGCCGTTGGCGGGCGGGCCGGGGAACTCGTCGGCCTTCTCGCCCCGCGGCGGCAGCTTCGGCAGCAGTGATGGCATCGTGTTCTCCCCGTACTGGTGGTTCGTGCGCTCGCGGCCCGCGCTCACGCGGTCCGTGCGGACCGACGGTAGGAGACCACGGCGTACGAACCGAACGCCACCAGCCAGGCTGCCATCAGCGCGATGGTGGCCGCACCCGGGGCGTGGCCCTGCGAGGTGGCCCAGCCGAGGTCGGCGAAGCGGTGGGTCGGAGTGTACTCGGCGATGTGACGCAGCCAGCCGGGGAAGGCCGAGACCGGGAACCACAGGCCGCCGAGGATCGCGAGGCCCATCAGGCAGGCCACGTTGACCACGCCGGTGGCCTGCGCGGAGAGCCGGTAGCCGTTGCCGAGGCCGAGCATGGTGAAGGGCAGCGCCCCGATCCACAGGAGCAGTGTGAGGACGACCCACTGCCAGGCGTCCAGGCGTACGTCGTTGATCACCGCCCCGGCCAGGAACACGGCGAGGATGCCGGGCAGTACGGTCACCGAGTTGCTGATCGCGCGCCCGGTCACCACCCGGTTCGGCGCGAGCGGGGCGATCCGCATCTGCCGCAGCCAGCCGATCGTCTTGTCGGCGGCGACCCCGGTCCCGGCGTTCATGGCGGCACCCAGCGCGCCGTACGCCGCCATGCCGATCATCGATTGGACCTTCCAGTCGGCGCCGTTGCTCTGGCCGCCGCCGATGTTGGTGAAGAGCAGGTACATCAGCACCGGCATCCCGATGCCGAAGGTCACGAAGGAGGCGTCACGGAGCGTGCGCCGCATCTCCAGCTTGATGTACTCGAACATCAGACGGTCTCGCTTTCGCGTGCGGTGAGGGAGAGGAAGGCGTCTTCGAGGCTGGCGGGGGCGACTTCCAGGTGGCGGACGGCGCCCATCGCGGCCAGCGCGACGACGGTGGCGTCCGAGTCGTCGCTGCGCAGCCGGGCCCGGCCGCCGTGGATCTCGACGGTGGCCACGCCGGGCAGTTGGGACAGGCCCTCGGTCGGCATGCCCGCGAGGTCGAAGGAGACGAGGCTGCCCCCGGCCGCCCGCTTGATGGTCTCGCCGGGTCCGTCGGCGACGATGCGGCCCTGGTCGATGACGACGATGCGGTCCGCGTTGTCGTCGGCCTCTTCGAGGTAGTGGGTGGAGAACATGACCGTGTTGCCCCGGCCGGCATAGGTGCGCATCGACTCCCAGAACGCGCGGCGCGCCTCGACGTCGAGCGCGGCCGTCGGCTCGTCGAGCAGCAGCAGTTCGGGGTTTCCTGCGAGGGCCATGGCGAACCGGACCCGCTGGGTCTGGCCGCCGGAGAGCTTGTCGACCCGGCGGTCACCGAACTCGGTGAGCCCGGCGAGCGCGAGCGCCTCGGCGACCGGCATCGGCTTCGGGTACATGCTGCCGATGAAGAACACCAGCTCGCGCACGGTCACCCGGGGGATCGGGCTGCCTTCCTGGAGCATCGCCCCGACAAGACCGGCCCGTACGGCCTGCTCCGGGGTCCGCCCGAAGATCCGCACCTCGCCCGCGTCGGGCTCGTTCAGGCCGAGCAGCAGGCTGATGGTGGTGGACTTGCCGGCCCCGTTGCGGCCGAGGAGCGCCACGGTCTCGCCGCGCCCGATGGTCAGCTCGGCCCCGTTCACGGCCCGGACCGCCCCGTAGGACTTGACCACCCCGCTGAAGCGGACCGCGGTCGCGCTCTGTGCCGGCCTCTGCGCCGCGCTCTGTGTCGTCGTCTGCGTCATGTCCTGAACGCTACGGAGCCGGGCGGGTCCCGCCCCAGATGCGCATGTACGGAGCTGGGCAGGACAAATGTCCTGGGTGCCCCCGCCGATGGGCAGGGGGCGCCCCCTCCGAAAGTGGCATGGGGCGGCCCCGTCGAAAGTGGCACGGCCCGGCCCGGCCGAATGATCTGACGCTACGTCAGGAGTCTTCACAACCGCCGGGGCGTGCGCTATACCTAGGGGCCATCGGCCTAGAACGCGTTCTAGAACGGCCAACGGGTCCTCGGTCCGGTCCAGTACGACCTCGGTGCGGCCGACGGTGCGGACGGCCGCACCGAGGTCTTTTCCCGTGCCCGCACAACGCTCAAGGAGCAGCATCCACATGCCCATTGATGCCGCGAAGGCGGTCGCCGCCGAGCCCCGGTCCACCGAGATCTCCTGGGACCACAAGGACGTACAGCTCTACCACCTGGGGCTCGGGGCAGGATCGTTTCAAGGCAAGCACAGTCCCGCCACCGACCCCGACGAGCTGCGCTACACCCTGGAGTCCCGGCTGCACGTGCTGCCCTCCTTCGCGACCGTCGCGGGCGCCGGCATGGGCGTGGTCGGCGGGCTCTCCGCGCCCGGCATCGACGTGGACCTCGCGGCGGTCCTGCACGGCGGGCAGGCCATCACCCTGCACCGGCCGATTCCCGTACGGGGCAAGGCCACCTCGACCTCCAAGGTCGCCGCCGTCCACGACAAGGGCAAGGCCGCCATCCTGGTCCTGCGCACCGAGGCCGCCGACGCGGACGGCCCCCTGTGGACCAGCGACGCGCAGATCTTCGTGCGCGGCGAGGGCGGTTTCGGCGGGGACCGGGGCCCGTCCGCCCGCGTCCCGCAGCCCGAACGCGCCCCGGACCACACCGTCGAGCGCCCGGTCCGCGAGGAACAGGCGCTGCTCTACCGCCTTTCCGGGGACTGGAACCCGCTGCACGCCGATCCCGACTTCGCCAAGCTCGCCGGCTTCGACCGGCCGATCCTGCACGGCCTTTGCACGTACGGCATGACGCTCAAGGCCGTCGTGGACACGCTGCTCGGCGGCGATGTGGCCCGGGTGCGCTCGTACGCCACCCGTTTCACCGGCGTCGTCTTCCCGGGGGAGACCCTGCGCATCCGGATGTGGTCGGGGCCCGGCCGCGTCCAGGTGTCGGTGACGGCCGTCGAGCGGAACGACGCGCCGGTCCTCGCCGACACGGTCGTCGAACACAACTGAGCTCACTTATCCGGTACTTGAGGGGAGCCGCACCATGCGCGCAGCCGTACTGCACGAGATAGGCCAGGACAAGCTCGACGTGCTCGACGACGTGGAGGCGACCGGCTTCGGCCCGGGGAAGGTCAAGCTCCGCGTCCGCGCCACGGGCCTGTGCCACTCCGACCTCTCGGCGATGAGCGGCGTGCTGCCGCAGCCCGCGCCGTTCGTGCCGGGACACGAGGGGGCCGGGGAGGTCATCGACGTCGGCGACGGCGTCACCGGTCTCAAGCAGGGCGACCGGGTCCTGATGTGCTGGCTGCCCGCGTGCGGGGTGTGCCCGTCCTGCAAGCGGGGCCAGACCCAGCTCTGCCTGGCCGGCTTCATGAACGCCGGGACCCCCAACTTCAGGCGGGCCGGCGGCGACGTGTTCGGCTTCGCGGGCACCGGCACCTTCGCCGAGGAGGTCGTCGTCGCGGCCGGCTGCGCGGTCCCCATCCCCGACGACGTGCCGTACGAGATCGCCGCCCTGATCGGCTGCGGCGTGACCACCGGGCTCGGCGCGGCCATCAACACCGCCGAGGTGGAGGCGGGTTCGTCGGTCGCGGTCATCGGCTGCGGCGGGGTCGGCATCTCCACCATTCAGGGTGCCCGGGTGCAGGGCGCGGCCCAGATCGTCGCGGTCGACCCGGTCGCATCCCGGCGCGAGGCGGCGCTCGGGTTCGGCGCCACGGAGGCGGTCTCGCCCGAGGAGTTCGCCGACGCCAAGCAGCGCGTCACCGCGGGCGAGGGCTTCGACTACGTCTTCGAGGTGGTCGGCCGCTCCGCGACCGCCCGCACCGCGTACGAGAACACCCGGCGCGGCGGCACCCTGTGCGTGGTCGGCGCGGGCGCCATGGACGACTTCTTCCAGGTCAACATGTTCGAGCTGTTCTTCGACGAGAAGCGCATCCTGCCGTCCCTGTACGGCGGCGGCGACGTGCTCCGCTCCTACGAGCGGGCCATCGCGCTGTGGCGGGCCGGCCGCATCGACCTGGAGAGCCTGATCACCCACCGGGTGCAGCTCGCCGGGATCAACGACGCCCTCGACCAGATGCGGACCGGCGAAGCCCTCCGTACGTGCATCGAGATCTGATCCACCACCCCACAGTGAGAGGATCCAACCGGCATGGCAGCACTGCCACTTGAAGGCCTGTCCGCGATCGTCACCGGAGCCGGGCGCGGGCTCGGCCGGGCCGAGGCGCTCGAACTCGCCCGGCTCGGCGCGGCCGTCGTCGTCAACGACTTCGGGCAGCCCGGGCGGGACGGCTCGGGCCAGGCGTCGAAGGGCCCGGCCGAGGAGGTCGCCGCCGAGATCCGGGCCGCGGGCGGGCGGGCCACCGCCCACACCGGCGACGTGGCCGACCACCAACAGGCCCGCGAACTGGTCCAGTTGGCGATCGACACGTACGGCAAGCTCGACATCCTGGTCAACAACGCGGGCATCCTGCGGGACCGGATGATCTTCTCCATGAGCGAGGCCGAGTGGGACTCGGTGATCCACGTGCACCTCAAGGGCCACTTCAACACCACCCACTTCGCCGCCGCGCACTGGCGCGAGCGGTCCAAGGCGGCGGGCGGCCCCGTCCACGGCCGCATCGTCAACACCTCCTCCGAGGCCTTCCTCGCCGGTTCGGCGGGCCAGCCCAACTATGCGGCGGCCAAGGGCGGCATCGTCGGCCTCACCACCTCCACCGCCCTCGCACTCGGCAAGTACGGGGTCACGGCCAACGCGATCTGCCCGCGCGCCCGTACCCGCATGACCGAGGACGTGTTCGCCGCCATTCCAGCGAATTCAGGCAGCGAGGAGCCGGGGGAGGGGCAGCTCGACCCGCTGGCGCCCGAGCATGTCTCGCCGCTCGTCGGCTACCTGGCGTCGCCCGCGGCCGCCAAGGTCAACGGGCAGCTCCTGGTCGTGCACGGCGGCATGGTCGCGATCGTCGAACGGCCCAGGGTGGCCGCCAAGTTCGACACCGCCAAGGAGGTCTTCTCGTACGAGGAGCTCGACGAGCTGATCTCCCCCTATTACGAGGACAGGCCCGCAGGCGAGACCTTCGCGGCGGCCGAGGTGCTCGGGCTGAAGCACGGCTGAAGTGCGGCTGAAGTGCGGCTGAAGTGCGGTTCGAGCGGGGCTGAAGCGAGGCTCAGGCGCGGCTCAAGCGCGTGAAAAGGGCGGGGCTCCCGGGGCGAACCACCCCGGGAGCCCCGCCCGTTCCCCGGCTCAGGCGTTGCTGCCCGCGTTCTCCTCGCGCCGGTGGCGTCCGTGGGCCGGCGTCATCGAGTCCTCGGTCGAGGCCGCCCCGCCCCGGTGCCTGCCGTTGCTGTCGGTCCCGGTACCCGTCTCCTGCGGACGGGTGTCGGTCTGGTTGGACATGAGCTGTGGTCACCCCGTAGTCGTCTTCACTGTGCGTCGTACAGGGCGCCGATTCTAACGATCTCCCGACAACTGCCGACGGCCGGTCAGAGGTGCCTGCCCCAGCGGTACGGGCTTGGCCGCGGCGGGCTTGGCGGGCGCCGGCGGCGGGGCGGGCGGGGCCGGTTGCGGGTCCGGCGGCGCGGGCAGGTCGAGCAGCGCGCACGGGTTCGCGTCCGTGACGTACGGAAGCCGCAGCACCCCCTCCGGTGTCCAGAGCCCCGCGCCCGCCAACCACCCTTGTGGCGCCGCCCGTTGGTGGAGGTGGCGGCCCGCCGGGCGCCAGATGCCGACCCAGGTGCCGCCCGCCGCGTCGATGCGCAGGGCCACCGCGCAGGACTCCGGTGTGAGGACCTGGCCCGGCTGTATGGCGAACGGCGTGACCGCCGCGTCCGCCAGGCGCAGGCACTCGGGGAAGCGCACCGGGAGGGCGGAGCCGAGCACGCCCCAGCCGAGCCGGTCGTGGCCCGGCGCGTCCGAGCGGATCAGGAGCAGCCCGCTGTCGGCGTCGGCGAGCAGCAGCCGGTCGTTGCTGTCGTCGGTGATCTGGAGCAGGTCGGTGACCTCGCCTCCGCGCTCCAGGTCGACGGCGACCGCCTTGGTGGTGCCGTCCAGTTCGCGGTCAAGGGCGAGCATACGGCCGGTGCGGTCGAGCCAGACCCCGCCCGAGCAGCGCCCCTTGATCCGGGCGACCAGCTCGGGGCCGAACGCGCCGCCCGCCACCAGCCACAGGGCCGTGCCGTCCGGGCCCGCCGCGAGCGCGTAGGCGCAGCTGCCGTCCGGGGAGGGCGGGAGCAGGGTGAGCTCGCCCTCGCCGGCGTCGACCGCGCCCAGCGGCAGCTCGCCGGTCGCGGGTCCCGTGGGATAGAGCAGAGCGAAGGAGTGCCGGTCGGCGACCCTGCGGTGGATGAGCACCCTGCCGTCCGCCATGGGCAGCACCCCGGCGTCGGGCTCCTCGGGCTGGTTGCCGGGGAGCGGCACCGCGTACGGCTCGGGGCCGTCGAGCGTCCAGCGCTCCGGGAACCAGGCCGCCCCCGCACCCGCGTCGCGCACCAGCCTCGCGGCGTACGAACCGTTCGCGGTGATCGCGAATCCCGTACTCCTGACCGCGCCGCCCTCGGCAGCGGTCTCGATGGCCAAAGCCGTCATCAGATGGCTCACCTCCGGCCCCCGAAGCTAGTTTTCGCACTTCCAACCGAACGACACGAGGCCACTGGCTTCACACCAAAGGGTGGCTGTCGGGCGATTCGCCTGTGCGGGGGGAGACGGATGTGCAGGAACGATTTATGTAAGGTTAGGCGTGCCTAAGTCGCACTGATGGATGTTTTCGGTCAGACACGGGCTCTCAAGTGATCCCCCGCCGTACAGGAGCCTGTGATGTCCCTACGCCGCCGCGGCACCGCCGCCGTAGCCCTCGCCGTGGCCGCCGGGCTCTCCCTCGCCGCCTGCGGAAGCGGCGACAGCGGGGGCAAGCCGTCGGCCGCGGCCTCGGGCAAGGCCGACGCGGGCGGCAAGAAGTCCGTCGCGCAGGGCGGCAAGGACTTCGCGGCGGCCGCCGACAGGACGGCCAGGATGGGCACCGACGCCCAGCCCGGCCAGTTCCCGCGCACCGTCAACCACGCCATGGGCGCCACCGAGATCAAGGCCCGGCCCCAGCGGGTCGTCGTCCTGGACGTCGGCGAGTTCGACAACGTCGTCTCGCTCGGCGTCCAGCCCGTCGGCTACGCCCCGACCGAGGGCGACGAGGGCATCCCCGGCTATCTGACGAAGGGCGCGGGCGAGCCGAAGAACGTCGGCACGATCAACAGCCTCAACCTGGAGGCGATCGCCGCGCTGAAGCCGGACCTCATCCTCGGCAGCCAGCTGCGCGCCGCCGACAAGTACAAGGAACTCTCCAAGATCGCCCCGACGGTCTTCTCGATCCGCCCCGGCTTCCCGTGGAAGCAGAACTATCTGCTCAACGCCGCCGCCCTCGACAAGAGCGCCGAGGCGAAGGCCAGGCTCGCCGCGTACGAGACGAAGGCCAAGCGGCTCGGCACCGACCTCGGCGCGCACAAGCCGACCGTCACGATGCTCCGCTACATGCCGGGCAAGGTCCGCCTGTATGCGAAGGCATCCTTCGTCGGCACGATCCTGGACGACGCCGGCATCCCGCGCCCCAAGAACCAGCAGGCCGTCGACCTGGCGACGGAGGTCGGCCCGGAGACCATCGACCAGGCGGACGCCGACTGGGTCTTCACCGGCGTCTACGGCGACCCGAAGAAGTCCAAGCGGGACAGCGCCGAGTCGAACCCGCTGTGGAAGAACCTGAAGGCCGTCAAGGCCGGGCAGGCCAAGGACGTCAAGGACGAGACCTGGTACCTCGGCCTCGGCGTCACCGCCGCCGACTCCGTCCTGGACGACCTGCGCGGCTTCCTCGTCAAGAAGTAGCCCGGGGAGCGCACCGAAGCCCTGGGCCGGGCTCCCGGCGAACAGGAGCGCCGGCGGCCGACCGGCGGGGTGCGGAGCGCAGGTAACCTGTCTACGTGCCCCGCCTGTCTGAAGTCATCGCCGCGCTCGACGCCCTCTGGCCGCCCGAGCGGGCCGAGGGGTGGGACGCCGTCGGCACGGTCTGCGGCGACCCGGACGCCGAGGTCCGCCGGGTCCTGTTCGCCGTCGACCCCGTCCAGGACATCGTCGACGAGGCGCTGAAGCTCGGCGCCGACCTGATCGTCACCCACCACCCGCTCTATCTGCGCGGCACCACCACGGTCGCCGCCGGCCACTTCAAGGGCCGCGTGGTGCACACCCTGATCAAGCACGACATCGCCCTGCACGTCGCGCACACCAACGCCGACACCGCCGACCCGGGCGTCAGCGACGCCCTCGCGGGCGCGCTGGACCTGCGGGTGGTACGGCCCCTGGTGCCCGACGCCACCGACCCCTCGGGCCGCCGCGGCCTCGGCCGGGTCTGCGAGCTGGACCCCCCGATGACACTCGGCGAGTTCGCCGCCCGCGCCGCCGCCCGGCTGCCCGCCACCTCGCAGGGCGTCCGCGTCGCGGGCGACCTCGAAGCGACGGTGCGTACGGTCGCGGTCAGCGGCGGCTCCGGCGACAGCCTCTTCGACGCCGTACGGGCCTCGGGCGCCGACGCCTTCCTCACCGCGGACCTGCGCCACCACCCGGTCTCCGAAGCCACCCAGCACTCACCGCTGGGCCTGGTCGACGCCGCGCACTGGGCCACCGAATGGCCCTGGTGCGAGCAGGCCGCCGCCCAGCTCGACGAGATTTCCGACCGCCACGGCTGGGACCTGAGGGTCCACGTCTCGAAGACGGTCACGGACCCGTGGTCCGCCCACCACACCTCCCCTTCTATTGATGGAGCCCCCAACTGAACGCCGCGCCCGCCGACCAGATCCGCCTCCTCGACGTACAGGCGCTGGATGTCCGCCTGTCGCAGCTCGCCCACAAGCGGAAGTCGCTGCCCGAGCACGCCGAGATCGAATCGCTGAACAAGGACCTCACGCAGCTGCGTGACCTCCTGGTCGCCTCGCAGACCGAGGAGAGCGACACCGCCCGCGAGCAGACCAAGGCCGAGCAGGACGTGGACCAGGTGCGCCAGCGCGCCGCCCGTGACCAGCAGCGCCTCGACTCGGGCGCCGTGTCCTCGCCGAAGGACCTGGAGAGCCTCCAGCACGAGATCACCTCCCTCGCCAAGCGCCAGGGCGACCTGGAGGACGTCGTCCTCGAAGTGATGGAGCGCCGCGAGGCCGCCCAGGAGCGCGCCGCCGAACTGACCGAGCGGGTCTCCTCCGTGCAGGCCAAGACCGACGACGCGACCGCCCGCCGCGACGCCGCGCTCGCCGAGCTCGACGCCGAGATCGCCTCGGCGACCAAGGAGCGCGAGATCGTCGCCGGTTCCGTCCCGGCCGACCTGCTCAAGCTCTACGACAAGCTGCGTGCGCAGCAGGGCGGCGTGGGCGCGGCCCGCCTTTACCAGCGCCGCTGCGAGGGCTGCCGCCTGGAGCTCAACATCACCGAGGTCAACGAGGTCAAGGCCGCCGCTCCCGACACGGTCCTGCGCTGCGAGAACTGCCGCCGCATCCTGGTGCGCACCTCGGAATCGGGTCTGTAAGTGCCTTCCGTGCCTCCCGCGGGCCGGCAGTTCGTCGTCGAAGCCGACGGCGGCTCCCGGGGCAACCCGGGTCCCGCCGGCTACGGCGCGGTCGTCCTCGACCCGGCGACCGGCGAGACGCTCGCCGAGGCGGCCGAGTTCATCGGCGTCGCCACGAACAACGTCGCCGAGTACAAGGGGCTCATCGCGGGGCTGCGCGCCGCGCGGGAACTCGACCCGGCGGCGCGGGTACGGGTCCGCATGGACTCCAAGCTCGTCGTCGAGCAGATGTCGGGCCGCTGGAAGATCAAGCACCCCGACATGAAGCCCCTCGCGGCCGAGGCGGCGCGCATCCTGCCGTCCTCACAGGTGTCGTACGAGTGGATCCCGCGCGAGCGGAACAAGCACGCCGACCGGCTCGCCAACGAGGCGATGGACGCGGGCAAGCGGGGCCGGGTTGGGGTCTCCCCTGCTCGAACGGAGTTGAGAGCTTGGGGAAGGGAGCCGTCGGCATCCACGGCGGACCTGTCCGCCTCAGCCTCTGCTTCTGCCGACGCGAGTGCCGCCCGGGTGGTCGGCGACGCGGCGGCGGGCGCGGCCAGGGCGCGGGCGGCGCTGGCGGGGGCGACGGCTTCGGCTGGTGTTCCGGCTCCGGTGGGCGTGCCGGGCTCGGGGTTGTCGGGTGGCTCGGCTTCGACTTCCGGGCCCTCCATGTCGGCCTCAACTTCCGTACAGGACAAGCCTGTTGAGGCCGCGCCGACCGTCGGCTGGGGGGCGTCCGCCGATCTGGGCGCGCCCGCCACGTTCGTACTCCTCCGCCATGGCGAGACGGCGCTGACGCCCTCGAAGCGGTTCTCAGGGAGCGGCGGAACGGACCCCGAGCTGTCGGCCGTCGGGCGCGGCCAGGCCGAACGGGTCGCCGCCGCGCTCGCCGAGCGCGGCACCATTCAGGCGATCGTGTCGTCCCCGCTGCGGCGGTGCCGCGAGACAGCGGCGGCCGTGGCGGCCCGCCTCGGACTCGACGTCCACATCGAAGAGGGCCTGCGCGAAACGGACTTCGGGGCGTGGGAGGGGCTGACCTTCGCCGAGGTGCGCGAGCGGTATCCGGACGACCTCGACGCCTGGCTCGGCTCCGCGAAGGCGGCCCCGACGGGCGGCGGCGAGAGCTTCGCCACGGTGTCCCGGCGCGTCTCGGCGGCCCGGGACCGGCTGATCGCCGCGTACCCCCGGCGCACGGTGCTCGCGGTCACCCATGTGACCCCGATCAAGACCCTGGTCAGGCTGGCCCTGGGGGCGCCGCCGGAGTCCCTGTTCCGGATGGAGCTGTCGGCGGCGTCGTTGTCGGCGGTGGCGTATTACGGGGATGGCAATGCGTCGGTGCGGCTGCTGAACGATACGGGGCACCTGCGGTAGCTCTTGCTGTGGGGTGCGGGGCGCTGCGCGGGGTGCGGATATCTGGGTGCGGGCCCGTTGGGGCTTCTTGCGCAGTTCCCCGCGCCCCTCAACCCGTTTTCGGCCGCGGACCGTGGCTGGTTGCTCGCGCAGTTCCTCGCGCCCCTGACTCGCTTTCGGCCGCGGGCCGGCGGGGGCTGGTCGCGCAGTTCCTCGCGCCCCTGGCAGGGTTGGTGCCGGCCTGCACCGGCATCTTCAGCCTGTCATGGGGGTCCCCCCTGGCCCTTAAGGCCTTGGGGGAGTTTGAGGACGAGCGCCCTTCAGGCGCGATACGGGGTCTGGGGCGGAGCCCCAGGGAACTCGGCTTCCCCTTTTCCAACCCCCGGCGGGTTTCGGGAAGGGGTGGGGTGGGGCGCCTCCGGGGCCTGGGGCGGAGCCCCGGCGCACCCTGGTGGGCACCCGGTACCTCAGCGGGCTCGCAATGCCGCGGCCTCGCGGGCCAGGGTTTCGACCCGGAGCCAGTCGCCGGTGGCGATCGCGTCCTGCGGCAGCATCCAACTTCCGCCTACGCAGGCTACGTTCGGCAGGGTCAGGTAGTCGGGGGCCGAGGCCAGGGAGATGCCGCCGGTCGGGCAGAACCGGGCGCGGGGGAGCGGCGCCGAGAGGGACTTGAGGTAGGCCGTGCCGCCCGCCGCCTCCGCCGGGAAGAACTTCATCTCCGTCACGCCCTGTTCGAGCAGCGTGACGACCTCCGACGCCGTGGAAACCCCGGGCAGGAAGGGCACCCCCGACGCCTTCAGCGCGTCCAGGAGACCGGGGGTGCAGCCCGGGCTCACCAGGAAACGGGCCCCCGCGTCCACCGCGTCGGCGGCATGGACCGGCGATATCACCGTGCCCGCCCCGACCACCGCCTCCGGCACCTCGGCCGAGATCGCCCGGATCGAGTCAAGGGCGGCCGGCGTGCGCAGGGTCACCTCGACCGCCGGGAGCCCGCCCGCCACCAGCGCCCGCGCGAGCGGCACGGCGTCGGCGGCGTCGTCGATCACCGCGACCGGGAGGACGGGGGCGAGATCCAGCACGGAGGCGTGCGCAGGGGTGGGCGCGGCGGAGGGCGTCATGAGCCCATCCTGCCGAGGGTGTGCGGAGCGCGCAACGCCCGTTGCGCATGTTGCAACAGCTGCCGCTGTGGGTCAGTGAATCTGCGTCACGACCACGTCCAGGGCCCAAGCGCGGCCCGCCTTGGCGGGGGCCTCGCCCTCGACCACGTAACCGAGGTCCCGCAGCGCCGTCACCAGCTCGGCGGGGTTGGCGGGGCCGGCACCGGCGGTGAGCAGATCGCGTACGAGCCGGCCCTTCGTCGCCTTGTTGAAGTGGCTGACGACCGAACGCTTCTCCACGCCGTCGACGATCTGGGAGTGCAGCACCCGCACGGTGGCCGTGCGGCCCGCGACGGCGCCCTTCGGCTTCCAGGCGGCGGCGTACGCGGAGGAGCGGAGGTCCAGGACGAGGCCCTCGCCCGCGGCCTCCGTCATGACCGGGTCCATCACGGTCCGCCAGTACGCCCCGAGCGCGCCCAGGCCGGGCAGCTTCACGCCCATCGAGCAGCGGTAGGAGGGAATCCGGTCACCGATGCGGACGGCGCCCCACAGCCCCGAGAAGACGAGCAGCGCCTTCGCGGCCCGGCGCTTCGCCGCTGCGTCGAGGGTGGCGAGGTCGAGGGCGTCGTACAGGACGCCGGTGTAGATCTCGCCGGCCGGGCGGGTGCCCGCGGTGCGCAGCTCGACGTTCTTGGCGACCTCGCCTCGCAGACCCTCGCTGAGCCCGAGCACCTCGCGGGCCTTGCCCTCGTCACCGGCGCACAGCTCGACGAGCTCGTCGAGGACGGCCGCGCGCGCCTCGGCGAGCCCCGGCAGGGACAGCGACTCCGCCTTCAGCGGCGCCCCGCGACCCGAAGCGGCCTTTCCTTCGGAGGGCGGCAACAGCACCAGCACGGCGATTCTCCTTCTTGTACGTACGGGGAGGGGGTGCGGCCCCCGCGCCAGCGTAACGCCGCGCTCCGCTTGGACCGGCCAGGTCTTCCCGGCACCAGGTGGCCGCGCGGCCCCGAACGGGCGGGAGGTGGGAAAACGTGCTCAGAGCCCCGCTCAGCCATACGCTCGGGGCATGCCAAGGCGCCACCTCCGCGTGACCGGCGCAGCAGAGGCCCCGCTGCGTGCCGCGCTCACCGCACTGCGTACGACGCTCGACGTCCCCGCCGACTTCCCGGCCGACGTCCTCGCCGAGGCGGAGCGCGCGGCAGCCGCACCCCGCCTCCCCGCCCACGACGCGACCGGCATCGACTTCTTCACCATCGACCCGCCCACTTCCACCGACCTCGACCAGGCGATGCACCTGGAGCGGAGGCCGGGCGGCGGGTACCGGGTGCACTACGCGATCGCCGACGTCGCCGCGTTCGTCACGCCCGGAGGTGCTCTGGACGCCGAGGCGCACCGCCGCGTGACCACCCTCTACTTCCCGGACGAGAAGACCCCGCTGCACCCCGTCCTCCTCTCCGAGGGCGCCGCGAGCCTGCTCCCGGACCGGACACGCCCCGCCCTGCTCTGGCGGATCGAACTCGATACGGACGGCGCGATCACCGCCACCGACGTCCGCCGTGCTCTCGTCCGCAGCCGCGCCAAGCTCGACTACGAGGGCGTCCAGCGGCAGATCGACACCGGCACCGCGCCCGATTCCCTCGCCCTGCTCCGCGACATCGGCACCCTGCGCGAACAGCGGGAAGTCGCCCGCGGCGGCATCTCGCTCAACGTCCCCGAGCAGGAGATCGTCGAGCACGACCACCGCTACGACCTCACCTACCGCGCCCCGCTGCCCGCCGACGGCTGGAACGCCCAGATCTCCCTGCTCACCGGCATCGCCGGCGCCCAGCTGATGCTGGCGTACGGCACCGGAATCCTGCGCACCCTGCCCAGCGCCCCGGACGGCGCGGTCGCGCGGCTGCGCCGCTCGGCGACGGCGCTGCACATCGACTGGCCGCACCACGTCCCGTACGCCGCCGTCGTCCGCTCCCTCGACCCGCGCGAGCCGAACCACGCCGCCTTCCTCCAGGAGTGCACGACGCTGCTGCGCGGCGCCGGGTACACCGTGTTCACCCGCCACGCCGAGCCCGAGCTCGCCGTCCACGCCGCGGTGGCCGCCCCGTACACGCACTGCACGGCCCCGCTGCGCCGCCTCGTCGACCGGTACGCGGGTGAGCTCTGCCTCGCCGCGGTGGCGGGCCAGGACCCGCCGGACTGGGTGGCCGCCGCGCTCGAAGCGCTCCCCAAGGAGATGGCCCGGGGCGCGGGCCGGGCCAACACCGTGGAGCGCGAATGCGTGGACATCGTCGAGGCGGCGCTGCTCAAGGACCGGGTGGGCGAGGTGTTCGACGCGACGGTCGTCGACGTGAAGGAACAGCAACCGGCCGTCGGCACCATCCACTTGGCCGATCCGGCGGTGGTGGCCCGCGTCGAGGGCGGCGGCCGGCCGCTCCCGCTCGGCGAGCACCTGAGAGTCCGCCTGACCCAGGCCGACCCCGGCACGGCCAAGGTCCTGTTCGCCCCCGCGTGAGGCAGCCGGGCGGGCGGCTGGGCAGGGTGGCTGGGCAGGGCGGCCGGGCGAGGTGGCTAGGCGACCGCCGCCGTCAGCGCCTTCGCCAGTTCCGCCGACTCGTCCGCGTGGAAGCGTATGACCGTCACCTCGCGCCGCTTTCCCAGGAGTTGTACGTAGGTGATGGGCTCGGTCAGTTCCACCGTCAGGGAGGTCTGGGAGCCGACGGACAGCTCCAGGACGTCGTCCGACACCGCCCCGCCCGCGCCCTGGAACCTCAACTCCCTGCGAATATGGGCTATTTGGGCCAGCGGAACGGCCAGGTCCACCCGGGCGCCCGCGCGCAGGCGCAGGGTGTCCGGCGTCAGTACGTGCGGCCGGGTCACGGCCGCGGCCTGCATGCCGAGGGCCAGGACGACCGTGTACAGGTCCAGGATCAGCAGGACCGCGTGCACCGCCGGCCAGTCGCGGACCAGGAACGACACCCCGATCGTTTCGACCACGCACACGAAGGCCAGCCCGTACACCGTCGCCGCCTGCGGGCTCGCGTACCCGAACGCCCGGTCCACCGGCCCCACTTGATGGCGGCGACGGGCGGCCCACAGCCCGAAGCTCTTGAGGACCCGCGCCTCGTGCGCGGCGAGTCGGCGGACGGACTCCGGGAGGACCTGCCGTGTCATTCGGCCGCCCCGCCCTTCTCCGGCGTCTTCGCCACCAGCAGCATCGCTCGACGTACCGCCTCCGCCTGGGCGGGTGCGAAGTCGGCGAGGAAGGCATTGAGGAAGCCCTGGTCGGCCGGTGCCGCGGTCGTGGCGGTCTCCGCCGTCAGCTCGGGCGGGAGGCAGTCGGCCAGCGCCCGCGCCGCCGCGTCCACCCGGGGGTCCGCGGGGTCGGCGTCCGCCAGTGCGTCGAGCAGCGCGTACACCTCGTGCGCGCGCTCGGCGGCGCCCGGCACGGCGGCAGTGGACCGTACGGCGGCCATCAGCCGGTCCCGGTCCTCGGGGGCCGCGGCGGTCTCCATGAGGGCGAGCAGCTCGCGGTCCTTGGCGGCCGTCGGCGAGGTGGTCTCCTGGGAGCCCAACTCCGCGAGGAGGTCGGCCAGTTCGGGGGATAGCTCGTCGTCGGTCGTCAGGCGGCCGTCCCGCGCGCGGGCGAGCAGCGTGGCGAGGCGGGCCCGGCGGACCCGGATCTCCCCCTCCTGGCGAGCCAGGTCCGCGTCCAACTCGCCCAGTACGTCGACCAGTTCGTGCCCGGCGTCGTCGGCGATCACGTCCCGCACCTCGTCGAGGCCGAGGCCCAGTTCGGTCAGCCGCCGGATGCGGGCGAGCGCGACGGCGTCCCGCACCGAGTACTGCCGGTAGCCGTTGGCCAGCCGAGCCGGTTCCGGCAGCAGGCCGAGGTGGTGGTAGTGCCGGACGGCCCGCGTGGTCACCCCTACCAGCGCGGCGATCTCAGAGATCCGCATGGCTCCAGTAGAAACGTTGACGCTGCGGCAGGGTCAAGTGATCCTTTCGGCGGGACCGGCGGCCGTTGTGCCGCCCCGCGCCGGGTAGCATGGTCGGCACGGCAGACGAGCCGGGCGGACGGCCGCGTGGAGATCCTCTGGATCTTCCCGAGGAACGTCCGGGCTCCACAAGGCAGGGTGGTGGCTAACGGCCACCCGGGGTAACCCGCGGGACAGTGCCACAGAGAACAGACCGCCGGGGATTTCGGTCCCCGGTAAGGGTGAAACGGTGGTGTAAGAGACCACCAGCGCCTGAGGTGACTCAGGCGGCTAGGTAAACCCCACCCGGAGCAAGGTCAAGAGGAGCCGCCGTGAAACGCGGCTCTGCGCGGACGATCGAGGGCAGCCTGCCCGAGTCCGCGGGTAGACCGCACGAGGCCGGCGGCAACGCCGGTCCTAGATGGATGGCCGTCGCCCCGACGACCGCGAGGTCCCGGGGTACAGAACCCGGCGTACATGCCCGACTCGTCTGTCGTCACTCTCGGCAGAGGCCCCTGCCCAGGTGAAACACCTGGGCAGGGGCCTTTTCGTGGCTTCGGAGCCGCGTTCTGCGCGAGGGCGGGGGCCGTGGCGGCGCGGCGGTCAGCGGGGGCCGGTCACCACAGGACGGGCAGCCGCTCGGGGATGCGCTTCATGAAGCCGGTGCGCCACACGAGCTGCTCGATGGGGACGGCGAGGTCGAGGCCGGGCATCCGGTCGAGCAGCACCTCGATGGCGATCTGTGCGTGGCGCTTGCCGAGGGCGGTCGCCGGGCAGTAGTGGCCGCCGCCGCCGAACGACAGGTGAGCGTTCGCGTTGGGGCGGTCCAGGCGCACGGTGTGCGGGTCCTCGAACTCCCGCGGGTCGTGGTTGGCGGCCTCGACCAGGACGAGGACCAGTTCCCCCTGCTGGATCTCGACGTCGCCGAGCAGCATGGTCTCCGTCGCGATGCGCGGCAGCCCGTCGGCGATGGACAGGTTGATGCGCAGCAGCTCGTCCACCGCCGCCGGAATCAGGGACGGGTCGGCCACGAGCCGGGCCTTGAGTTCCGGGTGCTGGATGAGGGAGACGATCGCCATGGTGAGGAACCCCATGACGGAGATGACTCCGGCGCCGAACATGGTGACGCCGACCGTGGCGAGCATCTCGTCCGTGAGGTGCGCGTAGTCGGGGTCGTCGCGCAGGGCCGCGAGTTCGCCCAACAGGCCGCCGGTTTCCGGGTCGTTGAGGCGCCGCACCATGTGCGCGATGTCGCGGTCCCAGTTCATCGCCGCGGCGGGGATCTCGCGCGGGGAGTTCATGAACGCGATGTGCAGCGAGTCGTACAGCTTCTCGGAGTCCGCCTCGGGGATGCCGAGGATGTAGGTGTGCAGCGCAGTGGAGTACGGCACGGTGAAGTCGTACCGCAGATCACTGGGCGCACCGGCGGCCATCAGGCGGTCGGCGAGGTGGCGGGCGCGCTCGTACAGCCAGTCCTCAAGCCCCGGCGACTTGGGGTTCAGGGCCTTCATCACCGCTTTGCGGAGTCCGGCGCCGGTGATGTTGCCCATGTTGTTGACGACCTCGGGCGGGATCGTCAGCGCGTACTGCCGGGGCGCACCGGGCGCGGAGGTCTCGGCGAGCGAATACCGGTCGTCGTCCAGGACCTGACGGCACAGCGGATAGGAGGACACCAGCCACGCTTCCGCTCCGGCGATGGTGCGGACCTTCTTGACCGGCTCATGGGCCAGGAGCTGCGCGATCTGGGGAGGCAGGGCGGTGCCGTTGGCGTCGAACGGGAACCGCGTCAGCTGGTCGTGGTCCACGGGGCAGCCCGGCGCGGTGGGGGCAACGGTGGTGGTCATGCGGGCTGCTCCTGGGTGTCGGCGGGGTTGATGATGGCGTGGCCCTGGTTGCGGGAGGCGCGCAGCCCGTAGCCCCGCGCGTAGAGCAGCTCCGCGAGGGGGAGCGCCTGGTGGTAGCAGTTGAGGGAGCTGGGGACGTCGAGGATGGCCGGGGTGTCGAGGAACAGCGGCACCTCGGCGCAGACGTACTTGATGCACACCTCACGCTGCCGGTCGGTGGGCGGCTGCCCGTTCAGCTTGCCGGCGAGGAAGCGCGCGGCGAGCTGATCACAGACCTCGCGGAACTCGGGATCCGCGGTCAGCAGGTCGTCGAGCCGGGTACGGATGCGCTGGTAGGCGGGGATCTCCAGGAGCGCGGACATGGGGCGTCCGCGCAGGCGCTTCCCCTCGGGGTCGAGGAATCCCACGGCGCCGGTCACCTTGGCGCGGACGCCACGGAGGTTCTTCACCGCTTTGCGCTGTGCCTCCACCGGTGGATAGCCGAGAGCTTCGAACATCTCGGCGACATGCAGGTCCGTCCAGATCAGATCGACCTGACGGAAGTGCTCCAGACCCCAGTTGGCGAGGTCGAGGACGCGTTCGTGCGTGAAGTAGCCGTTGCCGGAGGAGATACCGATGACGGCGTGATCGCCCTCGTCGTGGATCACTTGGCAGTGCGGGGTGTACGGGTGCACGGCGAAAACGCCAGCTATGGCAGTCGTCAACGTCAATTTCCCCTGGCGCCGCTAGTCCCAGCAGGGCCCGATGCCCTGGGTGTGGCGGCGCGGAACCGACGTTAGCCTGATGACAGCGTGTTGATCTATCCCTACCAGCAAGTTACCTACGGATTTCGTTGTACGGGGGGTGCGCGGGCTTCCGCCCGGCAGCCTCGCGGCGCCGCCCCCTTCCCACCTGCCGCCATCACCCCACGTGACCCGACGTTCATCCTCCGTGTGGCGGAACGGGATGCGCGGTCGTAGCGTGATCTGCGGTACCGGCCGGAAGTCCGCGCGCCAGTCGAGGCGGCGGGGGTGCCGCACAGTTCGGCTCGGGGACGCGAGGAGAAACGCCGTGCCTTCCTTTCGCTTTCCCGTGATGCTGGCGCTCGCAGCGTGCGCCTTCTTCCTCTGCCGCAAAGGCGGCACGAAAATCTCCCACGCGCTCGTCTGTGCCGGGTTCGGGTTCTATCTCGCCGATTCGGCCGTCGCCCCCTCGCTGCACACCGCGCTCAACTCCGTCACCGGCATGCTCGGACGGCTTGGCTGAGCGCGGGGGCCCCGACCGCCGCCGCGTGCGGCGGCTCCTCCTGGCCGGCTGCCTCGTCGCCGTACTGACGGGCTGCGCGGACATGGAGGGGCTGCACCGCGACGGGGCGGCGGCGAGCGTGGCTCCGCCGGAACCGCTGTGGCCGCAGGCCCGGCCGTCCCCGGCCGGCCCCGAGCAGCAGCGCGGCCGGCCCTTCGCCGTGCCCGGCATCGCGAAGGTGGCCTCCGGCGACATGCGCGACGCCGACCCGCTCGCCGTCGTCAAGGCCGACCTCGCCGCCACCGAACGCGAGGACCAGGGCACCGGCCGGCTCGTGGACCGCCGGGCCGCCGAGCGGATCGTGGGCTGCGTCCGGGCCGCCGCGTGCGGGGTGCGCGAACCGGTGCTGCGGGACCTGACCGACGACGGGCGGGCCGAGCTGATCACCGCCGTCGACATCGACGGCCGGGCGAGCGAGATGCGGGTCTACCGCGTGGTCGACGGGGTCGTCACCCGCGTCTTCTCGCGGCGCGCGGTCCTCGAAGGCGTCGAACTCGCCGCCGGGCACCTCGCCATCCGCGAACCCACCTCCAACGACCGGTTCGTGTACGTCTCGCACTATGGCTGGGACGGCAGGATGATGGCCCTCATCGAGCTCAAGCTCGACACCTGCCGCGCCCTCAAGCAGACCTCCGGCATCCCCTGCGTCACGCCGTCGCCCACCCCCGGCGGCCCCTCGTGACGGCCTGGCAGGAGCGGCTGAGGCCGGGCTGGACGTACGGCCTGCGCTGGAAGATCGTGCTCACCGTGGCCGGGGTGGCCTGCGCTGTCGCCGCGATCCTCGGCGTCCTCGTGCACAACGTGCTGACCCGGCAGCGGGTGGACGAGGTCCGCAAGGAGGCGCGGCAGAGCCTGGACGCCGCGCTCAAGGAGTACGCGTACGGCACCGAGACCACCGGCGGGCACGCCGCCGTCCTCGACCCGGTCCAACTGCCGGACGGGCTGCGGAAGTTGGCGATGGGCGGCGAGCGCGGGCTGATGGTCGGCGAGCAGGACGGCAAAGCGGTCATGTGGGCGGCGGCCCCGGCCGGCGGGCACGTCCTCGCGGTGTCCATCCCGTACGCGAGTACCCGCGACCACCTGCGCCAGATGGACACCGCGATCCTCGGCTCCGCGCTGCTCGCGGCGGGCAGCGTCACGCTGGCCGGGACCTATTTCGCCGGGCGGATCAGCCGGCGGCTGCGCCACACGGCCGCCGTCGCGCGCCGGATCACCGAGGGCGACCTCGACGTGCGCACCGGGATCCCGCCCGGGGGCAAGGCCGCCGAACGCGACGCGGTGACGGCGGTCGCCGTCGCCCTGGACTCGATGGCGGCCTCCCTGCAGCGCCGTCTGGAGTCGGAGAAGCGCTTCACCGCCGACGTCGCGCACGAGCTGCGCACACCGCTCACCGGGATGCTGGCCGCCGCCGGGCTGCTGCCCGAGGGGCGGCCCAAGGAGATGATCAACGACCGGCTCAAGGCACTGCACACCCTCACCGAGGACCTCCTGGAGATCTCCCGCCTCGACGCGGGCGCCGAGCAACCCCAGCTCGCCGAGCACGAGTTGGGCCCGCTGGTGGAGCGCGCGGTCCGCGCCACGGCGCTGGACTGCGAGGTCCACGTCGTACGAGATGCGACCGTACGCACCGATCGGCGCAGGCTCGACCGGATCATCGCCAACCTCGTCGTCAACGCCCACCGGCACGGGGCGCCCCCGGTGACCCTCACGGTGAACGGCCCGGTCGTCGAGATCCGCGACCACGGCCCCGGCTACCCCGCCGAACTGATCGACAGCGGCCCCCAACGCTTCCGCACCGGCGACCCCGGCCGGGGAAGGGGTCACGGCCTGGGCCTGACGATCGCAGCGGGTCAGGCGGAGGTACTGGGCATAGCCCTGACCTTCACCAACGCCCCGACGGGCGGCGCGGTGACAACCCTGCGTCTGCCTACGGCCTAGTTGGACGAGCCGTGCTGGGCGCCCTACAGGGGCGCGGGGCTGTGACATGGTGCGGCTCCGCCGCGCGGGCGCGACCGGGAGTTCTGGGCGCCCTGCAGAGGCGCGGGGAACTGCGCGCTCAGCCCCCACCGGCCCGCGGATGAACACTCGCACCCCCCCCCGCAAAGGGCTCAGCCGCTGCCAAGCGACCGCCGGGCCACCTTGGCAAGATGGGCATCGAAGACGCCCTCCGCGTCGGGAGTCAGCGTGGTCAGCGCAACCATCGCCGTGACAATGACGTCGCAGAGTTCGGCCTGCACGTCCTGCCAGCTGTGCGAGACGCCCTTGCGGGGGTTCTGGCCGGTCGCTCCGATGACGGCCTCGGCGACCTCGCCGACCTCCTCCGACAGCTTCAGCATCCTGAGCAGCGTCTGCTGCTCGGGAGGTACGGGGCTCCGCTCGGTCAGCCAGGCGTGCAGCGCGGTGACCGTGGGCCAGGGGGAGTTCCAGGTGGCGTCGTCCATGCGCCCACGGTGCCATCCGGCGGCGCACCGATGGCGCACCGGGGCGGGGTGGGGTGTCCTGGGGTCCTGGGGGACGAATCGTTCCGTACCGACCGGGAGACCAGACCGTGACCATCGCCCTCGACAAGCTGACCGAACCGGCTGTCCGCGCCTTCGTCGGCGCGCTCAACTCCGGTGACCGCGAGGCCTTCGCCGCCGCCCTGACACCCGGGGCCACCATGTCCGACGACGGTGCGGACCGCGACGTCGCCGACTGGACCGAGCGCGAGATCTTCTCCTCCGGCGGCCACATGGACGTCGAGAAGCAGACGCACGACGGGCTCGGCCTGGTCGCCAACTACCGCAACGACACCTGGGGCGAGATGCGCACCGCCTGGCGCTTCACCGTCGACGGCGGCAAGGTGAGCCGCTTCGAGACCGGCCAGGCCTGACCCGCCCCGGGTTCACGCGCCCCGAGTGCCCGCCAGGCCCGACCCGCCCAGGGTCAAGAAGGGATACGCGCACCCGCGCCGCTCACCCGCACCCGGGCGTCGCCCGCGCGCAGCGTCACGGTGAGCACGCCGGGGCGGCCGAGGTCCTCGCCCTGATGGAGCGTCAGCTCCGACTCCTCGGCGACCAGGCCGAGTTCCCGCGCGTACGCCCCGAACGCGGCCGCCGCGGCGCCCGTCGCCGGGTCCTCGACGACCCCGCCGACCGGGAACGGGTCGCGGACGTGGAAGACCGACTCCGAGGCGCGCCACACCAGTTGGACGGTGGTGAGGTCGAGCCGGTGCATCAGCGCCGTGAGCCGGTCGAAGTCGTACGACAGGTCGGCGAGGCGCTCGCGAGTGGCCGCGCCCAGCACGAGATGGCGGGCTCCGGCGAAGGCGATCCCGGGCACGATCGCGGCGTCGAGGTCCTCGGCCGGCCAGTCGAGGGCGGCCAGCGCCTCGGCGAGATCCTTCTCGTCGACGGCCTCGGAGTGCGGCTCGACGCTGGTCAGCGTGGCGCGCAGGCCGCCGGTCGCGGCGTCCTCGGCGACGGCCACCGGGACCGTACCGGCGGGGGTCGCGAACACCAGCTCCCCGGTGCCGATCCGCTCGCCCAGCGCGATCGCCGTCGCCACGGTGGCGTGCCCGCAGAACGGCACCTCGGCCTTCGGGCTGAAGAACCGCAGCGTGAACGCCCGCCCCGGCTCGCCGAGCCCCTGCGGCGGCGCCGTCAGGAACGCCGACTCGCTGTAGCCGAGCTCGGCGGCGATCGCCAGCATTCCGGCGTCGTCGAGCCCTGAGGCGTCCAGGACGACCCCGGCCGGATTGCCCCCGGCGGGGTCGGCGGAGAAGGCGGTGTAGCGGAGGACCTCGGGCTGCGCATCGTTCGTCATGATCGCCTCAACTGCCGCCCTGGGCCGCCTATTCCGGCCACCGGGGAGGGCTCGGACGCGGACTGTCAGCCCCGGCCGATGTACGGCATCGCCGTGGCGAGCACCGTGGCGAACTGGATGTTCGCATCGAGCGGCAGCTCCGCCATGTGAAGCACCGTCCGCGCCACGTCCCGCGCGTCCATCACCGGCTCCACCGCCAACTCCCCGTTGGCCTGCGGGATTCCGGTCTGCATGCGCTGCGTCATCTCGGTCGCCGCGTTGCCGATGTCGATCTGTCCGACGGCGATCCGGTACCGGCGCCCGTCCAGGGACAGCGACTTGGTGAGCCCGGTCATCGCGTGCTTCGTCGCCGTGTACGCCACCGAGTCCGGCCGCGGAGCGTGCGCCGAGATCGAGCCGTTGTTGATGATCCGCCCGCCCTGCGGCGCCTGCTCCTTCATCGCCCGGTACGCCGCCTGCGCGCAGAGGAACGCCCCGTTCAGATTCACCTCGACCACCGAGCGCCACGCCTCGTACGACAGGTCCTCGACCGGCACCCCGCCGGGCCCGAACGTGCCCGCGTTGTTGAACAGCAGGTCCACCCGCCCGTACGCGGCCCGCGCCGCGGCGAACAGCGCGCCGACCTCGTCGGGGGAGGTCACATCCGTGGGCAGGCACAGGACGCGGGCTCCGGCCCCGGCCAGCGCCGCGGTCTCCTCCAGGGCCTCGGCACGGCGCCCGGCCAGGGTCACCGACCAGCCCGCGCCGGCCAGCGCGAGGGCCACGGAACGGCCGATGCCGGACCCGGCACCGGTCACGACGGCAGACTTCTGCGAGGTGATGTCCATGGGCCCGGAGCGTACGGGAGCGGCCCTCCCGTGAGACCGCCCGTCCGCGATGTGGGAGCCCGCGCGCCGCCCGGGGGAGTCGCGTCCGGGTGTGACCCGTCCCTCCTTTCCCGTACCTCCCGACTGGTCCCGTCAACCGGGTCCGGCTGAGAACATGGTTATTCGATTCAACTTTCAGGAGAGAAACCGATGCCGGAGCGCGGCGGACAGGACACCCAGAGCCACATATCGACCACGGCCGACGCGAAGACCCCCGGCGCCGTCGCGATCGCCGCCGTCCGCCGCACGAGTCTCCTGGTCACGCTGGTGCTCGGCGGTCTCACCGCGCTCCCGCCGCTCTCCATGGACATGTACCTGCCGGCGCTGCCCGAGGTCACCGACGCGCTGCGCTCGCCCGCCGCGACCGTCCAGCTCACCCTCACCGCGTGCCTGGCCGGCATGGCGCTCGGCCAGCTCGTCGTCGGCCCGATGAGCGACAAGTGGGGACGCCGCCGCCCGCTGCTCATCGGCATGGTCGTGTACGTCCTGGCCACCGCGGTCTGCGCGTTCGCGCCCAACGTCGAACTCCTCATCACCTTCCGGCTGTTGCAGGGTCTGGCCGGCGCCGCGGGCATCGTGATCGCCCGCGCCGTGGTGCGCGACCTCTACGACGGCGTCGAGATGGCCCGCTTCTTCTCCACCCTGATGCTGATCTCCGGCGTGGCCCCCGTGGTGGCCCCGCTGATCGGCGGACAGGTGCTGCGGCTGACCGACTGGCGTGGCGTCTTCGCCGTGCTGACCGTGATCGGTGTGCTGCTCACCGCCGTCGTATGGAAGTGGCTGCACGAGACGCTCCCCGCGGACCGGCGCCACTCCGGCGGCGTCGGCCAGGCCCTGCGCACCATGGGCGGCCTGCTCAGGGACCGGGTCTTCACCGGCTACATGCTCGCGGGCGGCCTCGCCTTCGCCGCGCTGTTCGCCTACATCTCGGCCTCCCCTTTCGTGGTGCAGGAGATCTACGGCGCCTCCCCGCAGACCTTCTCCCTGCTGTTCGGCCTGAACTCCGTCGGCCTGGTCGTCGTCGGCCAGATCAACGGCAAGCTGCTCATCGGCCGGGTCAGCCTGGACAAGGCGCTCGGCTTCGGGCTCGTCGTCATCACGCTGGCGGCAACGGCGCTGCTCCTCATGACCTCCGGGGTGTTCGGCGAGGTGGGCCTCGCGCCGATCGCGGCCGGTCTCTTCGTGCTGATGTCGGCGATGGGGCTCGCCATGCCGAACACCAACGCCCAGGCCCTGATGCGCACCCCGAACGCGGCCGGTTCCGCGTCCGCCCTGCTCGGCACCTCCTCGTTCCTGGTCGGCGCGGTCGCATCCCCGCTGGTCGGCATCGCGGGTGAGGCGACGGCCGTGCCCATGGCGGTCGTCCAGCTCGCCTCGGCCGTCGCCGCCCTGCTCTGCTTCCTGCTCCTGTGCCGCCCCTGGCAGCGCAGGAACGAGCCCCTCACCGCGGCGGCCGAAGACCCGGCGCGGCACCATGCGCGGCAAAAGTAGACTCCCCCGGTGAACCACTCCCTCCCCATCCCGGACGTCCTGCGCTCGGCCCTGGCCGGACTGCTCGACGGCCTTCCTCCCTCGCAGGCCGCGGGAGCCGTCGACCGGCTGATCACCCACTACCGCGGCGTCGTCCCCACCCACGCCCCGGTACTGCGCGACCGCTCCGACGTCGCCGCCTACGCCGCGTACCGGATGCCCGCCACCTTCGAGGCGGTACGCTCCGCGCTCGACGCGTTCCGGGACGCGACCGGGGAGTGGACGCCCGCCACGCACACCGACATCGGCGGCGGCACCGGCGCCGCGAGCTGGGCGGTCGCCGAGGCATGGGAGGACGCGGGCACCCCCGTGGCCACCACCGTCCTGGACTGGGCGGAGCCCGCGCTCGCCATCGGCCGCGAACTCGCCGAGGCCTCCGGTCTGCCCGGCCTGCGCGCCGCACGCTGGGAGCGCGCCCGCATCGGCTCGGCCCTCACCCTGCACAGCGCCGACCTCGTCACCGTCTCGTACGTCCTGAACGAGCTCACCCCCGACGACCGCCGCACCCTGGTCGACGCGGCAGCCGGCGCGGCGACCGGTGCCGTCGTCATCGTCGAGCCGGGCACCCCCGACGGCTACGCCCGCGTCATCGAGGCGCGCGACCGGCTCATCGCGGCCGGGCTGCACGTAGCCGCGCCGTGCCCGCACAGCGTCGCCTGCCCCATCGAGCCCGGCACCGACTGGTGCCACTTCTCGGCCCGGGTCAGCCGCTCCTCGCTGCACCGCCAGGTCAAGGGCGGCTCACTGGCGTACGAGGACGAGAAGTTCAGCTACGTCGCCGCCACACGGTTCGCCCCCGACCCGGCATCGGCCCGGGTCACCCGGCGGCCGCAGATCCGCAAGGGGCAGGTGCTGCTCGACCTGTGCACGGCCGAGGAGCAACTGCGCCGCGAGACGGTCAGCAAGCGGCACGGTTCGCTGTACCGGGCGGCCCGGGACGCCGAGTGGGGCGACCCCTGGCCGCCCCATCCCGCGGAGCCGGCCTCCTGATCAGGAACGCAGTTCCTGGGTGCAGCACTTCACACTGCCGCCTCCCTTGAGCAACTCGCCCAGGTCCATGCCGATCGGCTCGTACCCGCGTGCGCGCAGCGGGTCGAAGAGGCCGATGGCACCCTGGGGGAGCAGGACGTGGTGTCCGTCGCTCACCGCGTTGAGCCCGAGGGCGGCCGCGTCCGGCTCCTCGGCGATCAGCGCGTGCGGGAACAGCCGGGACAGCACGGCCCGGCTGCCGGGGGAGAAGGCCGGCGGGTAGTACATGATCTCGTCGGCCGAGTCGTCCAGGACGCACAGGGCCGTGTCCAGGTGGTAGTAGCGGGGGTCGACGAGGTCGAGGCCGATGACCGGGCGGCCGAAGAACTCCTGGGCCTCGTCGTGCGAGAGCGGGCTGGAGCGGAAGCCGCGCCCGGCCAGCAGATACGAGTCCGTGACGGCGAAGTCGCCCTCGCCCTCGTTGATGTGGGACGGCTCGTGGACGGTGGTGAAGCCGTGCGTACGGAACCAGTCGAGGTGCACCTCGGCCTCCGCCGCGCGCTCCGGATGCGCGAAGCGGGCGCCGAGCACCCGGTTGTCGATCACGGTGGCTCCGTTGGCGGCGAAGACCATGTCGGGCAGGTCGGGCCGGGGGTCGAGCAGCTCGACGGTGTGGCCGAGCGAACGGTAGCGATCGCGCAGGTCCTCCCACTGGGCCAGGGCCAGCGGCAGGTCGACCGGCTTGTCGGGGTCCATCCAGGGGTTGATGGAGTACGTGACCTTGAAGTGTGCCGGTGGGCACATCAGATAGCGCCGGGGTCGGGCGGTTCTCTGCGTGGGGAAGTCACGGGCTTCACGAGGCAATGAGGGCTCCTCACGGGCGACTTGGGCTGCACGGGCGCGCAACCGCGTGCAGCCCATGGTCCGCCGTGACGGGCGTCCGCGCAGTGAACCGTCCGGGTGTTTTTCACCTGGCCCGCCCGGTTCATCCGCGCGTTCACGGCTCTTTCGGTGCCGTGCGCCCCTCCTTCAACTTCCGTAGCAGCTCGCGCTTCTGGGCCAGCGGGTCCACCCCGCCGCCCGGGCCGTGGCCGCCGCCGGCCGCGCCGCGCAGCGCCTTGCGTGAGAGCCGGCTCCGGGTGCCACCGATGCCCAGCATGTTTCCCGCTCCGCCTCGGGTCATGACGTACCTCCTTGTGCAGGTGACGCGGCTCGCGGGCCGCGCCGGAACTCTTCGATGCCCCGGGCTCGTTCGCACAAGCCCCGGACCGAGACGGTTCGTCTCGCCTCGTGCTACGAGTCTGAACGAGACGCTTCGTCTTGTCAAGAGACGATACGTCTCGCCTCGTTGTGCGGCTAGAATCGGCCCATGGCAGAGAAGGCGGAGAACTCAGGCAAGGCACAGAAGTCGCGGAACGTGGAGAGGCCGGAGCAGTCGGAGGCCAAGGCGCCCGACTCCAGCCGCCGCAGCGAGCGTTCGCGCCGCGCCATCTATGACGCGGCCCTCGCGCTCGTGGGGGAGGCGGGGTACGGCAGGACGACCATCGAGGGCATCGCGGCGCGGGCCGGCGTGGGCAAGCAGACGATCTACCGCTGGTGGCCCTCCAAGGCCGAAGTCCTCCTCGAAGCCTTCCTCGAACGCGGCGACCGAGCCGCCGCGAGCGACCCCGCCCTCCCCGACACCGGCGACCTCGAAGCGGACCTCAAGCAGGTGCTGCGCGCCACCGTCGACGAGCTCACCGACCCCGGCTTCGAGGCGCCGTACCGCGCACTCGCGGCCGAGGGAGTCATCGACCCCGACCTGGGCGCCCAGTTCGCACGCAAACTGCTCGAACCCGGACTCCAGCTCTACGTCCACCGTCTCCGTGCGGCGCAGGACGCCGGCCAGGTCGACCCGGACATCGACGCCCGCACCGCCGTCGAACTGCTCGTCGGCCCGCTCACCCACCGCTGGCTGCTGCGCACGCTCCCGCTCACCCACGCGTATGCGGACAGCCTCGTCGAGTACGCGCTGCGCGGAATCGCCGTGCGCTGATCACGCGGACGTCGTCCGTCGGCCATGGGCGGGTCATGTCACACACCCCGGATGTCAGGTGCGGTCACCCGGGGAGCAGGATGGTGGGACGATGTTCCTCGTGGACAAGAGTCCCAAGTGGATGAAAGTCCCTCGGGGTCGACGGTGAGGTGAGGGGATAGATGGGCGCTGAGTTCGGCCGTTCCCGCGGCGAGGAGAGCAAGCTGTCCCGCTGGCTGCGCAGGCGGCCCAAGGACGCTCCGGGCGCGGACCAGGGCCGGCTCGGCCTGCTGCTGGCCGTGGCCGCCGCCGACCTGCCCCTGGCGCCCGCCGCCCACCCCGTCGGTTACCGATGTTCCTGTGAGCGGATGGGGTGTCCCACGCCCGCCCGCCACCCCGTCTCCTTCGCCTGGCAGACGCAGTCCACCACCGACCGCGCGCAGATCGAGCGCTGGGCGCTCGGCCAGCCCGAGGCCAACTTCATCACCGCCACCGGCATGGTCCACGACGTGCTCGACGTGCCGCTCGAAGCGGGGCGCGAGGCGCTCGCCCGGCTCCTCTCCGAGGGAATCGACGTCGGGCCCGTCGCCGAGGCCGCCGGTGACGGCGACCACGGGCGCATGCTCTTCTTCACCGCGACCCGGGGTACGCCCGAGGACGAGGACGAGTGGTGGCCCTGCGAGCTCGACTGCCACCCCGAGACGATGGACGAGCACCCAGGGCTGCGGTGGCACTGCCGGGGGAGCTACGTTCTCGTGCCGCCCGCGCGGCTCCCGGGGGAGCTTGAGGTGGGGTGGGTTCGGGGGCCGGAGCATGCGCTGGTGGATCCGCTGACGTTGCTTGAGGCGTTGACGGATGCGTGTGCGCGGTATGCGGGGGGCGCGGGGTCCCACGCGGTGGCTTGGCCGCTGGGCCGCTAGGCCCCGCCCCGCCGGGGGTGCGATCCCCGGGTGCGGCCCGTGGCTGGACATCGGGTTCAGGGGCGCGGGGAACTGCGCAAACACCCCCTACTCCCCCTTGACCGCCACCAGCCCCTGCACCCGGTTCGCCACGACGACCCTGCCCTGCGTCGGGACCAGGGCCAGTTCGTTGGAGATCCACTCTCTCGTCAGGGAGGACTTCACCTCGCCCGTCAGCAGGGCCTTCTCGTCGGGGGAGATGTCCAGGCGGACGCCCTTCGCGGCGGTCTGGCGCTCGAAGTGGCGGGCGGCGAAGAAGACCAGGGCGCGGTCGTCCGTGGTGCGCAGGCCCAGCGGGGCGAAGTCGCCCTCGCTCAGGGGCTGATCGAGGAACTGGCTGATCCGGCCGGACCGTACCGAGTTCTTCTGGCGGGCGTCGCGCCAGCCGCTGGTGTGCTCCCCGTCCGCGAACACGGGCGGCTTGCCGTCCTGGAGGTAGGAGGCGTAGTCCGCGCTCAGGTCCTTCGGGGCGACCGCGAGCGAGGGGTCGTCCGGGCGCACCGGCTCGGCCCAGCCGTCCTTGTCCGTCTTGAACGTGGGGACGTCCTTGACGCCCAGGATCGACAGATACGCCAGCTTCCAGACCTGTTCCGGGCCGCTGCGTGTGAAGAGCAGCAGCCAGCGGGTGTCGGTCGGCCCCTTGTCGTCCTGGTCGCGGTTGGAGTCCGTGTCGGCGACGAACCAGCGCGGCCAGCCGGCCTGCTTGGGGATCGTGTACCTGGCGTCGGTCAGTCGCAGTTCCGAGTGCTGGGCGTTGCCGCCGGGGCTCGTCACATGGCGGGCCGTGAAGCCCGCCTGCGTGGTGGCCCCGAACGCGCCGGTGACCCGGCCCGCGTCCAGGGCCGGGTCGTACGCCTTGTCCGCCTTGTTGTAGGCGTCGGTGAACGCGGTGAGCGCCTCGGCGGCCTCAGCCTTCGTCGCCGACGGTACGACTTCCCGCTCCCCGTGCACCGTCACGCAGCCGCTCGCGGTCACCGTCAGTACGGTCGCCGTCGCGAGCCCCGCCACCAGCCGACTCACCCGTCTCATGAACCGCCTTCTGCCCCTCGACCCTCGTAGTCCCCTCGGACTTCCGGAACCCTACCGGGGCGAAGAAGAACACGAGCGTGGGGATCAGGTACAGCGCCCAGACCACCACCTGGACGACGGTCGGGTCGGGCTGGAAGTTGAAGACGCCCTTGAGCAGGGTGCCGTACCAGCTGTCCGGCTCGATCGTCGAACTGATGTCGAAGGCAAGGGAGTTGATGCCCGGCAGGAAGTCCGCCTCCTGGAGGTCGTGCACTCCGTACGCGAGGACGCCGGCCGCGACGACCACCAGCATGCCGCCGGTCCACGTGAAGAACTTCGCCAAGTTGATCTTCAGGGCGCCGCGGTAGAACAGCCAGCCCAGGAACACCGCGGTGGCCAGGCCGAGGAGGGCGCCGATCATCGGCTGGAAGGTGCCGTTCTCGGAACCGGCGGCGTGCACCGACGTCCACACGAACAGCGCGGTCTCCAGGCCCTCCCGGCCGACCGCCAGGAACGCGGTCGCCACCAGCGCGCCGGTGCCCATGCGCAGCGCCGAGTCGAGCTTGCCCTGGAGCTCGGTCTTCAGGTGCCGCGCGGTGCGCCGCATCCAGAACACCATCCAGGTGACCAGGCCGACGGCGATGATCGACAGCGAACCGCCGAGCGCCTCCTGGGCCTTGAACGTCATCTCCTGCGAGCCGAATTCGAGCCCGGCGCCGAACGCGAACGCCACGACGACGGCCACGGCCACGCCGATCCACACCGGCTTCAGGGCGTCGCGGCGGCCGGTCTTCACCAGGTACGCGACCAGGATGCAGACGACCAGGCTGGCCTCAAGCCCCTCGCGCAGGCCGATCAGATAGTTGGCGAACATGTCTCCCTCTCAGCCATGTCTTCGTCTCAGCCGAAGAGTCCCCGGCCCCACCAGTCGCCCTTGTCGCGGACGCCCGGCGGGATCGCGAAAATCGCCGAACCCACGTGCTGGATGTATTCGTTGAGCGCGTCATGGCGCGCGAGGCTCCGCTGGATCGGCAGGAAGCCCTTGCGCACGTCGCGCTGGTAGGCCAGGAAGAACAGGCCCGCGTCCAGGCGGCCGAGGCCGTCCGTGCCGTCCGTGAAGGAGTAGCCGCGGCGCAGGATCCGTACGCCGTCATTGGAGTCGGGGTGCGCCAGGCGCACGTGCGCGGTCGGCTTCATCGCCTTCAGGAACGGCTCGTCGCGCTCCTTGGCCTTGCCGACCGGGGCGCCCTCGCCCTTGTCGCGGCCGAAGACGTCCTCCTGCTCCTGGAGCGAGGTGCGGTCCCAGGTCTCGATGTGCATCCGGATGCGGCGGGCCACCAGGTAGGAACCGCCGGTCATCCAGTCGCTGCCGTCCTTCGCGCCGACCCAGACGTGGTCGTCGAGGGCCTTGGCGTCGGTGCCCGAGACGTTCCGGGTGCCGTCCTTGAAGCCCATCATGTTGCGCGGGGTCTGCGCGTCCGGCGTCGTCGAGGACGTCTTGCCGAAGCCGAGCTGCGACCAGCGGATGGCGACCTTGCCCATGCCGATGCGGGCCAGGTTGCGGATCGCGTGCACCGCGACCTGGGGGTCGTCCGCGCAGGCCTGCACACACAGGTCGCCGCCGCTGCGGGCCGCGTCCAGGTTGTCGCCGGGGAACTGCTCGATGTCGACCAGCGCCTCGGGCCGCTTGGCATCGAGGCCGAAGCGGTCCTTGGCGAAGAGGGAGGGGCCGACGCCGAAGGTCAGGGTCAGCCGGGACGGCTTGAGGCCGAGCGCCTCGCCCGTGTCGTCCGGCGGCGCCTCGGCGAGACCGCCGTACGCGCCCTCGCCGACGGGCTTGCCCTCGGTCATCGCCGCGGCCGCCGCCGTCCAGTCCTTGAGGAGCTGGACGAGTTCGGCGCGGTCCTTCGTCGTCACGTCGAACGAGGCGAAGTGCAGCCGGTCCTGGACGGCGGTGGCTATGCCGGCCTGATGGTCGCCGTGGAACGGCACCGCGGCCCCCGTGTCGGCGGCCGGCACCGCGTCGCCGCCGCCCTTGACGACGGCCACCGCGCCGCCGGCCGCGGCCGCGCCAAGGGCGAGCCCCGCGCCGCCCCAGCCGAGCAGCGCCCGGCGGGAGGGGGACCTGCCGGGGCCGGTGGCCTCGGTCGTTTCGCTCATGACGGATCTCCTCCTGGCTTCGGGCGTTACTTGGTGACGGCGGCGGCGAGCTTCGACAGCGGCTCGGCGAGCGCGTTCACCGTGTCCGAGAGCTGCTTGCGGTCGCCCGCGCCGACCTTGTCGTACGCGGTGAAGTCGTAGGAGTTCTTGTCCGTGCGGTACTTGTCGAGCAGCGTGTTCAGGGCCGCGAACTGCTTGTCCAGCTCGGTGGTGAGCGCCGCGTCGTTCTTCGAGGCGACCGGCTTGAGCAGCTCGTACGCCTTCTGCGCGCCCTCGACGTTGCCCTTGAAGTCGGACAGGTCGGTGTGGCTGTAGCGGTCCTCCTCACCGGTGATCTTGCCGGTGGCGACCTCGTCGAGGAGTTCCTTGGCGCCATTGGCCATCGAGGTCGGGGTGATCTCGGCGGTGCCGACCCGCTTCTGCCAGTCCGCAAGGTCCTTGTCCAGCTCGGTGGCGAGATCCTTCTCGTCCTGGCCTATCTTGCCGTCGGCCCAGAGGGACTTCTCCAGGCGGTGCCAGCCGGTCCACTTCTGGCCCTTCTCCAGGCCGTCCTCGCGGGTGTCCGTCTTCGGGTCGATGTCGCCGAAGGACTCCGCGACCGGCTCGGTACGCTCCCAGCCCAGGCGCGAGGGGGCGAACGCCTTCTTCGCGGCGTCCAGGTCGCCGGCCCGCACCGCGTCCGTGAAGACCTTGACCTTGGGCAGCGTCTCGTCGGCCTGCTCCTGCGCGTACTTGCGGTACTCGGCGACGGCGGTGTCCAGCTGGGGGTTGCGCTTGGCGGTGGTGCCGCCGGTGACGTTGACCTTCTGGCGGATGCCGTCGCCCTTCATGCCGGGCTTGCAGGCGACCTCGTAGGAGCCGGCCTTGACCTCGGCGGTGAGCTGCTGCTTGAGACCCGGGCCGATGTTCTCGCGCTCGGCGACGATGCGGTCGTCCGGGAAGAGCAGGTAGACCTCGGTGACCTTGGAGCCCTTGTTCTCGATGTCGAACTTGACGTGGCCGGCCGGGAAGTCGGTCTTCGAGAGCTTGCAGGAGGTGTCGGTGGCGGTCACCTGGATCGCGTCGGCGGAGCCGCCGGACTTGGCGTCGCTCTTGTCGGCACAGCCCGTGACGGCGGTCAGGGCCGCGACGGCAGCGGCGGCGGTGACTACGGAGGTACGGACGGGTCGCATGCGGGCTCCACGCTGGGTTCAGGGTCGACCAGGTCGACTGAGGCGGACCTAACTTAACCGAGCCTTACCTCACCGATACCCACTGGGTGCGTGATTCAGCTCTCACCGGTCACGGAGGGGTCACGTATCGCGTCTCAACGGTCACGGACCGGTCACGTATCGCGGACCCTCTCGACGAACAGGGCCGTCCCCGACCGCTGGGTGCGGCCCCGCCTGCTGCTTCAATGCGTCCGTGAGTGAACGAGACGTACTGATCGACGTGCTCCGGGTCTTCTGCGGTCCCGACGGCCGGCACGGCAACGCCCTCGGAGTGGTGCGCGAGGGCGCGGACGTGCCCGGCGAGGCGGCCCGGCAGGAGCTGGCACGCCAACTCGGCTTCAGCGAGACCGTGTTCGTGGACGACCCCGAGCGCGGCGCCGTCGAGATCTACACCCCGGGGCTGCGCCTTCCGTTCGCCGGGCACCCCGTGGTCGGCGCCGCGTGGCTGCTCGACCTGGACGTCCTCGAACTGCCGGTGGGCGACGTCTTCGCCCGCCAGGACGGCGAGTTCACCTGGATCACGGCCCGCGCCGACTGGGCCCCGCCGCGAACTCTGCGCCAGTACGCCTCGGCCGCCGAGGTGGACGCGCTGGCGGTCCCCGAGCCGGGGGAGTGGATCTACGCCTGGTCCTGGGAGGACGAGGCGGCGGGCCGAGTGAGGGCGAGGGCCTTCCCGGGCCGGGGCGACGGCATCGACGAGGACGAGGCGACTGGAGCAGCCGCCCTCCTGCTGACCCATCACCTGGGCCGAGCCCTGAACATCACCCAGGGCCGGGGTGCCCAACTCCTGACGGCCCCGGGCCCGAACGACACGATCGAGCTGGGCGGACGCGTGCTGCTGGAACGCACCATGACCAGCGCCCCGTAAGGGAGCGCGACCAGCGGTACTGGGTGCCCTGCAGGGGTGCGGGGCCGTGACATGTGCGGCTCCGCCGCGCGGGCGCAAGCAACCACGCACGGCCCGCGGAGGGCATCAGGTTTTGGGGGCGCGGGGCCGTGACATGTGCGGCTCCGCCGCGCGGGCGCGAGCAACCACGCACGGCCCGCGGGGGACATCGGGTTGAGGGGCGCGGGGCCGTGACATGTGCGGCTCCGCCGCGCGGGCGCAAGCACCCCCAACCGCCCCGCACCCAAAAATCCGCCCCCCCCCGCGGAGCGCTACGCGCTGAGCGGGAACTCCTCCGCCAGCTCTCTGAATACAGCCGTGTTCAGGGAGAACGCCCGCTTGCACTCCTCCACGACCCGCCGCTTCTCCAGCTCATCCGCGCGCAACGCGTCGAGCAGCACGCGATAACTCCGCTTGAACGCCGCCGGGTTGGGGATCCCCTCGAAGACGTAGAACCGTACGCCGTCGCCCTTACGGGCGAAGCCCCACGTCCGCTCCGCCTTGTCGCGGATGATCTGCCCGCCCGACAGGTCGCCGAGATAGCGCGTGTAGTGGTGCGCCACATACCCGGCGGGCCAGGTCCGCGCGCACTCGGAGACGCGCGCGGCGTACGCGGCCGTCGCGGGCAGCGGGGAGGCCGCACGCTGCCAGTCGGTGCCGCGCAGATGGGCCAGGTCCCGCTCCAGTGAGGCCGTGCGCATCAGCTCGGGCCGTAGGAACGGGCCCGCCACCGGGTCGGCGGCGAGCGCGGAGGCGCCCTCCTCCAGGGCCCGGTACACGAACCAGAGCTGCTCGGTGTAGCGGGCGTACGCGTCGACGCCGAGCCGGCCGCCGAGCAGGTCGCCCATGAACGTCGACGTCTCCGCCTCCGTGTGCTGCTCGTGTGAGGCGGTACGGATGAGCGTGGAGAAGGGCGTGGCCGCGGGGGTGGTCAAGGAGGGCCTCCGGAGACCGAGGGGTGCGGGAACCAGCTGGATGGATCGTCTCAAGTTAGGCTTACCTAAGTCAACTGGTTCCCGACGTCCTGTCGGTAAAAACGTACCCGGTGGGGCCGGGGCGCAACACTCGATCGAAAAATCCCGCCCGGCACGATCACGGCGTGGGACTACGGCAGCGTGAGGATCTCCGCGCCCGTCTCCGTGACCACCAGCGTGTGCTCGAACTGGGCCGTGCGCCTGCGGTCCTTGGTGACGACCGTCCAGCCGTCCTCCCACATGTCGTACTCGTGGGTGCCCAGGGTCAGCATCGGCTCGATGGTGAAGGTCATGCCCGGCTTGATCACGGTGGTGGCGTGCGGGGCGTCGTAGTGCGGCACGATCAGACCGGAGTGGAAGGCGGTGCTGATCCCGTGGCCCGTGAAGTCCCGTACGACGCCGTAGCCGAAGCGCTTGGCGTACGACTCGATGACACGGCCGATGATGTTGATCTGACGGCCGGGCCGGACCGCCTTGATCGCGCGGTTGAGGGACTCCCGGGTCCGCTCGACGAGCAGCTTCGACTCCTCGTCGACGTTGCCGCAGAAGTAGGTGGCGTTGTTGTCGCCGTGCACGCCGCCGATGTACGCGGTCACGTCCAGGTTCACGATGTCGCCGTCCTTCAGGACGGTCGAGTCGGGGATGCCGTGGCAGATGACCTCGTTGACCGAGGAGCACAGCGACTTGGGGAAGCCGCGGTAGCCGAGCGTCGAGGGGTAGGCGCCGTGGTCGCACATGAACTCGTGCGCGACCCGGTCGAGCTCGTCCGTCGTCACCCCCGGCGCGATGTGCTTGGCCGCCTCCTCCATCGCCTGCGCCGCGATCCGGCCCGCGGTCCGCATCAGCTCGATCGTTTCGGCGGTCTGCACTTCGGGGCCGGTGTACGGCGTGGGCATGGGCTTCCCGACGTACTCGGGACGCCGGATACGACCCGGGACGGAACGGGCCGGAGAGATCTCCCCGGGCACGAGCAGGGACTGCGACTTCGGCTGGCCAGACATGCCGCCGAGTCTATCGAGCGGGTGTGGGGCAGCATGGCCCTGAGGCCCCCGGCCACCGTCCCAGGGAAGAGGCACCCATGGCTCTGTTCAAGAAGCGCACCGTCGGCAAACCCGGCGAGTGGTTCTACTGCCTGGTCCACCACAAGGTCGAGGAGGGCCCCGAGTGCCCGGCCAAGGACCGCTTCGGCCCGTACGCGACCCGCGAGGAGGCCGAGCACGCGATGCAGAGCGCGCAGGAGCGGAACCTGGAGTGGGAGAACGACCCCAAGTGGCACGACAAGTCGGCGCCGCAGGACGGCGACGCGTGAGCCGCGGCTCAGAGCCTGTGTCCAGGTCTGAACACAGGCTCTGACCGCTACGGCTACCAGCGTCCCGGCGGCGGGGCCGTCAGCTGGTCGGCGAGCCGGCTGAGCCGGTCGCGGAAGCGGCGCGGGCCGCGCTGCGGGGGCAGGGTGTTCTCGCCCGCGGCGGCGCTGACCAGGTGCTGCACGGTGTCCAGGTCGAGTTCCGCGTCCGGGGTCACCGTCAGCGACTCGTGGACCAGGCCCCGCACCTCGCGGTCGCCGCCGTCCAGGGCGAGCACGGTCGCGCCCGCCCGGCGCGCGTCGTGGACGCGTTCGAGCAGCCCTTCGGCGGGCCGCTCGGGCGCCACCACCAGCAGCGTCTCGCCCCGCCGGGCCGCCTCAAGACGGCCGAGCCCGACGGACAGATGGGGCGGCCCGCCCGGCTCGACGCGGTGGCGCACCAGCGTCGGGCTCAGCTCCAGAAGGCCCGACCAGGCCGCCTCGTCGGTGAGGTGGGCGGCCAGGTGCCAGGGCTCGTACCGCTCGGTGCCGACAAGGAGCAGCCCGCCGCCGTGCGGTACGACGGACGAGCGGAGCACGCCCCCGAAGCGGCGGGTGGCCCGCAGCCACTCGGTCCCGGCGAGCACTTCCCGCAGCACTGCGACCCGTACGGCATCCATGGCCGGCAGCCTGCCGCATCCGGCGCGCCCGCGGGGCCGAACCGGGCTTCGTCATCCGGACGGAGGGTCCCGCTACGGCCGAGTAGGGTCGCTCTCATGACTTCCACTGACAACGCCGGTAACGCTTCGAAGCCCGCCGCGAAGGACCCCTGGGAGCTTCCGGACGTCTCCGGCCTCGTCGTCGGCGTGCTCGGCGGCACCGGCGACCAGGGCCGCGGCCTCGCCTACCGCCTCGCCCGGGCCGGCCAGAAGGTGATCATCGGCTCGCGGGCGGCCGAGCGGGCGCGGGCCGCCGCCGATGAACTGGGCCTCGGCATCGAGGGCGCCGACAACGCCGAGTGCGCGCGGCGCAGCGACATCGTGATCGTGGCGGTGCCGTGGGACGGCCACGCCAAGACGCTGGAATCGCTGCGCGAGGAACTGACCGGCAAGCTCGTCGTCGACTGCGTCAATCCGCTCGGCTTCGACAAGCAGGGCGCGTACGCCCTCAAGCCCGAGGAGGGCAGCGCCGCCCAGCAGGCCGCCGCCCTGCTGCCGGACTCCCGGGTGACCGCGGCCTTCCACCACCTCTCCGCCGTGCTGCTCCAGGACACGTCCGTCGAGGAGATCGACACGGACGTGATGGTGCTCGGCGAGGTGCGCGCCGACACCGACCTCGTACAGGCCCTGGCAGGACGCATCCCCGGCATGCGCGGGGTCTTCGCCGGGCGGTTGCGCAACGCCCACCAGGTGGAGTCGCTCGTCGCCAACCTGATCTCGGTGAACCGCCGCTACAAGGCTCACGCGGGGCTGCGCGTCACCGACGTCTGAGGACGGCCGGGCATGGTGGACACTGGACGGGTGGGTGCCGAGGGCACCTGCCCGTCCGCCGTCTTCACCCCGTTCGACATGAGTGCCGAAGTACCCGACAGGAGCCGACCTCCATGCCCCGCCTCGCTCTGTACGCCCTCGTCGTCTGTGTCCTCGCCGTCGCCGCGGCCGTGGTCTCCTTCGCCCGGGGCAGCTGGCTCGGAATCATCTGGGTGCTGCTCGTCGGACTCTCGTCCAACATGACGTGGTACTACCTGCGCCGGGGGCGCTCGGCTAGCGCTGCGGAGTGAGCGAGAGGTCCGGCCAGAACTGGTAGAGGCTGCGGCCCGTCGCCGCGTCCACGTCGGACACCCCGAGCCCGTCCATGATCACGTAGACGAGCCGGAAGAACTCCTGGTTGATCTCGGGGATCCAGAGCAGCCCGAACACCGCGAGCAGCCCGAACGGCGCGAACGGCTCGACCTGGCGCCTGGCCGAGTGCGACAGCCACGGCTCGATGATCCCGTACCCGTCCAGGCCCGGCACCGGCAGGAAGTTCAGCAGCGCCGCGGTCACCTGGAGCAGCGCCAGGAAGGCCAGCGCGTCGCGGAAGTCGGCGGGCACCCCGTCCAGGGCGTGCAGCCAGAACGGGGCCGTGCACACGATCGCGAACAGGACGTTGGTGAGCGGGCCCGCCGCCGAGATCAGGCTGTGCCGCCAGCGGCCCCGGATCCGGCCCCGCTCGATGAACACGGCGCCGCCGGGCAGACCGATGCCGCCCATGATCACGAAGATGACGGGCAGCACGATCGACAGCAGCGCGTGCGTGTACTTCAGCGGGTTCAGCGTGAGATAGCCCTTGGCGCCGACCGTGATGTCCCCGCCGTGCAACGCGGTGCGGGCGTGCGCGTACTCGTGCAGGCACAGCGAGACGACCCAGGCGGACGTCACGAACAGGAACACGGCCAGGCCGCGGGACGAGGCGTAACTCGTCCACACCGCCCACCCGGAGACCGCCATGACGGCGACGATCCCGAGGAAGACCGGGCTGATCCGCCGGTCGTGGTGGCGGGAGGTTGCGGTGGCCATGCCGTGGGCTCCAGTGGCTGGTGGGAGGGTCGAGCGGGACGCGCCCGACCGTACAGGGGCAGAGACCCCGTGTCCTGAACTCGGTCCGGATCGGACACCGGCGCTCTGGGATCACACACAGGCTCTGATCGTCGAACGTGTCGGGGAGGGGCGGAAGTTCCGGTCGTCGAACGTGTCCGGAACGGGCGGGAGTTCCGCACCCCGGGCCCCGGGTCTTGCCGCGTCGATGAGAATGGGGGCGTGCGCTACCGGATTCTCGGCAACACCCAGGCCCACCACCTCGACGGCAGCCCCGTCGCCCTCGGCGGTGCGCGGCTGCGCGCCCTCCTGACGGCGCTCGCGCTGCGGCCGGGCCGGGCCGCCCCGGTGGGCGCCCTCGTCGACGAGGTCTGGGGAGACGAACCGCCCGCCGACGCCCCGGCCGCGCTCCAGGCACTGGTCGGCCGGCTGCGCCGGATCCTCGGCCACGACGCGGTCTTCTCCGCGGAGAGCGGCGGATACGGGCTCGCCGCCGAGCCCGACGCCGTCGACCTGCACCGCTTCGAGCGGCTCACCGCCGACGGCGCCCGCGCCCTGGAGGAGGGCGATGCGGCGAAGGCGGCGACCCTGCTCGACGACGCGCTCGCGCTCTGGTCGGGGCCCGCGCTCGTCGACCTGCCCGACCCCGGCCCCCTCGCCGCCCGCGCCGAGGCCCGCAGGCTCGACGCGCGGCGGCTGCGGCTGGCCGCCGCCCTCGCGCTCGGCCGGGCGCAGGACACGCTGGGCGAGCTCGCCGCCCTGTGCGCGGGCCACCCGCTCGACGAGCCGCTGCACGCCCTGCGCATCCGGGCGCTGCGGGCCGCGGGCCGCCCCGCCGAGGCGCTCGCCGCGTACGAGAGCGTGCGCGCCACGCTCGCCGAGGAACTTGGCGCCGACCCCGGGCCCGAACTCCGGGCCCTCCACGCCGAGTTGCTGAGCCCGACAGTCGCCCCCGCGCCCGCCGCCCCGGTGCACGGCAATCTGCGGGCCCGGCTCACCTCCTTCGTCGGGCGTGAGGCCGAGCTCGCGGACATTCGCGGCGACCTCGAAACCGCGCGGCTCGTCACGCTGCTCGGGCCCGGCGGTGCCGGCAAGACCCGGCTCTCGCAGGAGGCCGCCGACGGCGCCGCGGCCTGCTGGCCGGACGGGGTGTGGCTGGCCGAACTCGCGCCCGTGGACGACCCGGCCGGGGTGCCCGCCGCCGTGCTCACCGCCGTCGGCGCCCGCAAGACGGTGCTGCACTCGGCGGGCGCCGAGGAACTGCGGGCCGCCGACCGGCACGCCGACGACCCGGTGGTCCGGCTCGCCGAACACTGCGGGCCGCGCCGTATGCTGCTGCTCCTGGACAACTGCGAGCACGTGATCGGCGCCGCCGCCGAACTCGCCGAGTACCTGCTGGCCCGCTGCCCGGGCCTGGTCGTCCTCGCCACCAGCCGCGAACCGCTGGGCGTACCGGGGGAGTTGGTGCGCCCCGTCGAGCCGCTGCCCGCTCCCTTCGCGCTGCGGCTGCTCGCCGAGCGGGGCGCCGCGGCCCGGCCCGGCTTCCGCGTCGAGGACGATCCGGACGCCGCCGCCGAGATCTGCCGCCGCCTGGACGGGCTCCCGCTCGCCATCGAACTGGCCGCGGCCCGCCTCCGTATGCTGACGCCTCGTCAGATCGCGGACCGCCTGGACGACCGGTTTCGCCTGCTCACCAGCGGCAGTCGCACCGTACTGCCGAGGCAGCAGACCCTGCGGGCCGTCGTCGACTGGTCCTGGGACCTCCTGGAGGCGCCCGAACGCGCGGTGCTCGGCCGCCTCGCCGTCTTCGCGGGCGGCTGCGACCTGGCGGCGGCCGAGGCGGTGTGCGCCGGGCACGGCGGCCTCGACGCCCCGGACGTGCCCGCCGTGCTCGGCTCGCTCGTCGACAAGTCGCTCGTCGTGGCCGCGCCCGACGACAGCGGCGAGATGCGCTACCGGCTGCTCGAAACCGTCGCCGAGTACGCGACGGAACGCCTGGACGACGCCGGGGACCGCGATGCCGCCGAGCGCCGCCACCTCACGCACTACCGCGAATTCGCCCGCCGCACCGACGCCGGGCTGCGCGGCCCCGGGCAGCGGGGAGCGATCGACGCCTTCGAGCGCGAGTACGAGAACCTGCGCACCGCGCTGCGCCGCTCCGTCGCGCTGCGCGACGAGGAGGAGGCGCTCTGCCTGGTGCACGCCCTGCTCTGGTACTGGCAGATGCGCGACCTGCGTGCCGAGTCGCGCCACTGGGCCAAGGAGGCGGCGGCCCTCGGGCCCGACCCGTTCGCGCCGCCCGTGACGCCCGCGCCGCCGGTCTTCGTCCGCTGCACGGACGCTCCGCCGCCGCTCGACCCCGAGGTCCTCCAGGAAGCCCGGCGCGGCGTGCGGCTGGCCCAACTGGCCTCCATGGACCACGAGATGGACCAGTGGACCACCCCGCAGGCCCTCGAACGGCTCCGTGAGATCGCCTCCGCCTACCGGGCCGGACTGCCGCAGACCTGCCGGATGCCGGGCTCGCTCTGGTTCTTCCCCGTGGTGCTCACCGGCGACACGGCCCGGCTGAGGGAGGTCCTCGACGTGACCGTGCGGACCAGCGAGGAGCTCGGGTACGAGTGGGAGCTGGCCGCGGCGCTCCAGATGCGCGCCAACGTCCTGGCCAACCGGACCGAGTGGGCTGGTGACGCGACCGCCGACGCCGACGCCGCCCTCCTCATCTTCCGGCGCCTCGGCGACGCCTGGGGCTCGGCCGAGGCACTGGGTGCCAGGGGCGAGGCGCGTGAGAAGCGGGGCGAATTCGGCCTGGCCGCCGAGGACTTCACCGCCGCCCTGCGCTACGCCGAGCAACTCGGCGCCCAGGCCCAGGTCACCCTCCTCAGGGCGAGGCTCGCCTCCGTCCTCCTGGAGATGGGCGAGGGCGAGCGCGGCGAGGCCATGCTGCGCGAGATCCTCGCCGACGGGAACCGGGCGGGCGTCGAGGCGCGGCCCGCGGCCCGGCTCTTCCTCACCCTGTGGCTGGGCCGCACCGGCCGGATCGACGAGGCGCGCGAGCAGTCCGATGTGATGCTGAAGGAGTTCAGCTCCGCCAACCTCGTTCTGTTCGAGGGGTTCGTCCTGGGCGTGCGGGCCTGGCTGGACAACATGCAGGGCCGGTTCGCCGACGGGCTCGCGGGCGTGCTGGTCGCGCTCGACCGGGCTCAGGGGCCGCTCTCGCGGATGGTCGCGCCCGAGATGATCGCCATCCACATGCTCACCGCGGCCTCCGCGATCGCCGGACTCGGTGGCGCCGGCAGTGGCGAGGACGCGGCCCGGCTCGTCGGCGCGCACGACGCGTTGCTCCCGACGGGCCACTTCTTGGCGCCCGTGCAGCTGGAACAGCGGGCCGACGTCGAGCGGGCCGCGCGCGCCCTGCTCGACGACGCGGCGTACGAGGCCGCGTACGCCGAGGGCAGCGGCCTCTCCGTGGAGGAGGCCGCCGCCCTGGCGCGACGCGATCGCGAGAACTGATGCCTCGTCAGGCTCAGGTGCGCTTGCGGAACTTGGCGACCGCCAGCGGTGCCATCACCAGCGTGATGCCCGCCGACCAGGCAAGCGTCATCAGCGCGGAATGGGCGACCGGACCGCCGGTCATCAGGCCGCGGGCCGCGTCCGCCAGGTTGGACAGCGGGTTGTAGTCCGTGAAGGACTGCAACCAGCCCGGCATCGTGGTCGGCTTGGCGAAGATGGACGAACCGAACTGCAGCGGCATCAGCACGAGCATGGCCACTCCCTGGACGGCCTGGGCCGTCTTCATGGTGAGTCCGAGCAGGATGAAGATCCACATGAGGGACGCGCCGAACGCCAGCGACAGACCGACCGCCGCGAGCAGGCCCCACACCGAGGTGCTGATGCTGAGGCCCAGGATGAAGCCCATGATCAGCAGGATCGTGGTGGCGACCATCATGCGGCCGACCTCGACCACCATCTTGGCTATGAGGACGGACGACCGGGCAATGGGCATCGTCCGGAACCGGTCCATCACGCCCTTCTTGAAGTCGTCGTTGACGCCGGTCCCGACCGCCATCGCGATGTTGAGGCCCATCATCGCCATCAGGCCGGGCACCAGGTAGTTGACGTACGCGTCCTGGTTGCCGCTGCCGAACATCGCGCCGCCGAAGACGTACACGAACAGCAGGATGAAGATGATCGGCATCAGCACGGCGTCGAACATCGACTCCGGGTCGGCCTTGATCTGGAGCATGTTGCGACGCGCCAGGGCGCCGATGTGGCGCAGGTTCGCGCGCATCCCGATCCGTACGTCGTCGGACCCGGTGGCCTGCCGCGGACGCGAAGGGGTCTGCTGGGCAGGCGCGTTGACAGTGGCGGTGGTGCTCATGCCGCGACCTCCTCGGTCTCACGGGTGGCGTCCTGGGCGGCGGTGGTCTTGTGGCCGGTGATGGCCAGGAACACCTCGTCCAGGCTGGGAAGGTGGGTGCCTATGTGGGCGATGCCGTAGCCGCGCGCCCCCAACAGGCCGACCACGGCGGTCAGTTGCTCGTCGCTGAGGATCGGCACGTTGAGCACGCCCTCGTCGGGCACGACCTGCGTGCCGGAGACGCCGTCGAGGCCCGCCTCGGTGACGGCCCGCGCCATCGCGCCCAGCTGCTCCGGGTCGGTGGGCCGGATCTGCAGGGTGCGGCCGCCGACCTTCGCCTTCAGCTCGTTGACTCCGCCGTTGGCGATGACCTTGCCGTGGTCGATGACCGTCAGCTCGCTCGCCAGCTGCTCGGCCTCCTCCATGTACTGAGTGGTGAGCAGCACGGTGGCGCCCTCGGCGACCATCCGGCGCACCTCGTCCCACACCTCGTTGCGGGTGCGCGGGTCGAGGCCCGTGGTCGGCTCGTCCAGGTACAGCACGGCCGGATGGCCGATCATGGAGGCGGCCAGGTCGAGCCGGCGGCGCATGCCGCCCGAGTAGGTCATCGCGGGCCGCTTGGCGGCGTCCGTGAGCGAGAAGCGCTCCAGGAGCTCGTCCGCGCGGGTCCGCGAGTCCTTGCGGGACAGGTCGAGCAGCCGGCCGATCATGTACAGGTTCTCGCGGCCGGACAGCTTCTCGTCGACCGAGGCGTACTGCCCGGTCAGGCCGATGGTGCGGCGCAGCTGGCGGGGCTGCTTCACCACGTCGAAGCCGGCGACGGTGGCGCTGCCGGAGTCCGGCACGAGCAGGGTGGACAGGCAGCGTACGAGTGTGGTCTTGCCGGCGCCGTTCGGTCCGAGGACACCGAGCACGGTGCCTTCGCGGACGTCCAGGTCGACGCCGTCCAGCGCCTTGGTGTCGCCGAAGTGCTTCACCAGCCCCCGTACGGAGACGGCGATGCCGGCGGCAGTACCGGCCCCGCCGCCGATGGGGTTCTTGTCGATTCGCGTCATGTCCACCAAGGTGCCAGCCGCCACCGACAACCCACCGACAGAGCACCGACAGCCTGTGGACAACCGGCCTACAGCCGCCTACAGCCCTGGGGACGACCGGGCCCGCAGACGACGGACAGCCCGCCGATGGGGGAAGTCGGCGGACTGTCGTCGTGACCGCAGTGGCTCAGTGGAAGGTGTGCTCCTCGGCCGGGAACGCCCCGCCGACGACCTCGCCCGCGAAGGCCTTCGCGGCGTCCCCGAGGGACTCGCGCAGGTTCATGTACTGCTTGGTGAAGCGGGGGGTCTTCCCGGGGGTCAGGCCCACCATGTCGGTGTAGACGAGCACCTGCGCGTCGCATTCCGCGCCCGCGCCGATGCCGACCGTCGGGATGTGCAGCGTGCGCGTGACCTCGGCGGCGAGCTCGGCCGGGACCAGCTCCAGGACGATCGCGAACGCGCCCGCGTCCTGCACCGCCTTGGCGTCGCGCAGCAGCTGGTGCGCCGCCTCGTCGCCCCGGCCCTGCACCCGGTAGCCCAGCGTGTTCACGGACTGCGGGGTGAGGCCGATGTGACCCATGACCGGGATGCCGGAGTCGACGAGCAGCCGGATCTGCTCGTGGCTGCGCTCACCGCCCTCCAGCTTGACCGCCCCGACGCCCGCGTCCTTGACCAGGCGCATGGCGCTGCGCAGCGCCTGCACCGGGCCCTCCTGGTACGAGCCGAACGGCAGGTCGGCGACGACGAGGGCACGCGAGGTGCCCCGTACGACGGCGGCGGAGAGCAGGGTGATCTCGTCCATGGTGACCGGGACGGTCGTCTCGTAACCGAGGTGGCAGTTGCCCATGGAGTCGCCGACCAGGAGTACCGGGATCCCGGCCTCGTCGAAGACGGACGCGGTCATCGCGTCGTAGGCGGTGAGCATGGGCCACTTCTCGCCGCGCGCCTTGGCGGCGGCGATGTCGTGCACGGTGATGCGCCGGGTGCCCTTGCCTCCGTACAGCGCCTTGGGATTGCTGCTGTCGGGTGCCTTCTGGGCAGCCTGAAGTTGTTGCGTCATCGCAACGGCTCCTGTTCGTCATCTCGAAGCGCCCTTACGGCGTCTCCGGACCACATCCATGGTGGCATCCCGTGCCCTCTGCCGGGAAGTGGGTGTCCCGGGAAGCCGCATCCGGCCAGGAACACGAACCGGTGTCCGAAAAGTAAAGACATTGCTATACGAGACGGTCTCGTATCGAAATGGCTTTAGGCTGGACGGCATGTCAACCACGTCTGTCGCGTCCGGCGTCCCGGCCGCACCTCGGATACCCGAAGCCGTCCACCGCCGACGCTGGGCGATCCTCGCCGTCCTGATGCTCAGCCTGCTGATCGTCGTCCTGGACAACTCGATCCTGAACGTCGCCGTCAAGACGATCGCCAGCCCCGCCCCCACCGGCCTCGGCGCCACCCAGAGCGAGCTGGAGTGGGCGATCAACGCCTACACGCTCGTCTTCGCCGGGCTGCTCTTCACCTCCGGCCTGCTCGGCGACCGGCTCGGGCGCAAGAAGATCCTGCTCTTCGGCATCACGGTCTTCGGCCTCGGCTCGGTGCTGGCCGCGTTCTCGAACTCGCCGGACCAGCTCATCGCGTTCCGCGCCCTGATGGGCCTCGGCGGCGCCTTCGTGATGCCCGCCACCCTCGCCGTCCTGATGAACGTCTTCGAGCGCGAGGAGCAGCCCAAGGCGATCGGCATCTGGGCCGGCGGCGTCGGCCTCGCCATCGCGATCGGCCCGATCACCGGCGGCGTCCTGCTCCAGCACTTCTGGTGGGGCTCGGTCTTCCTGGTCAACGTGCCGGTCGTGATCATCGCCCTGATCGCGATGGTCGTCCTCGTACCGGACTCCAAGGACCCCAACCCGGGCAAGCTCGACCCGGTGGGCGTGCTGCTGTCCGTCGTGGGCCTCGTCCTGCTCGTGTACGGCATCATCCACGGCGGCGAGCTGGCGGACTTCACCGATACGACGGTGCTCGCCACGATCCTCGCCGGTGTCGCGGTCCTGGTCGGCTTCGTCCTCTACGAGAAGCGCGTCGACCACCCCGCCATCGACATCGGCTACTTCAAGAAGCCCGCCTTCTCGGCGGCCGTCGTCGCCATCGCGCTGACCTTCTTCGCGCTGATGGGCGTCACCTTCTTCTCGGTCTTCTACATGCAGAGCGTGCGCGGCTACAGCGCCCTGCAGTCCGGCCTGCTCATCCTGCCGCTCGCCGCCGCCCAGATGATCTTCGCGCCGCGGGCCCGGCTCGTCGTCGACCGGTTCGGCGCGCGGGCCGTCTGCACCGCCGGACTCATCCTGGTGGCCATCGGCCTCGCGGCCTTCGGCCTGTTCGACGTGAACACGCCGATCTGGGTCATGGAGGTCGTCTTCTTCGTCCAGGGCACCGGAATGGCGCACATCATGCCGCCCGTCACCGTCTCGATCATGCAGTCGCTGCCGCGCGAGAAGGCCGGTTCGGGCTCGGCCGTCAACAACACCTTCCGGCAGGTCGGCGGCGCGCTCGGCGTCGCCGTGCTCGGCTCGCTGCTCTCCACCGTCTACCGCGGTGACATCGAGAGCCACCTCGGGGCGGTCCCCGAAGGGGCGCGCAAGGCGGCGGGCGAATCCATCGAGGCGACCCTCGGCATCGCCGAGCACATGGGCCCCGCGGGCAAGGCCCTGATCGCCCCGGCCAACGACGCCTTCATCCACGCCATGCACGTCACCGCGTTCGCCTCGGCCGGCGTGGCCCTGCTCGGCGCGGTCGTCGTCGCCCTGTTCCTGCCCGCGAAGCCGCCCGCGGCCCCGGCACCCAAGGCCGAGGACCGGCCCACCGAGGCCGCCCGTAGTTAGGGGGCGGGCCTCCGGGACAATCGGGGGGTCGGCGAGAAGAAGCGGAGCGGGCGTGACCCTGATGGACCAGCAGCACAAGGACGGCGAACCGCGGCGCGGACGGCCCCGCTCCGAGGCCGCGGAGCGGCAGATCCTGGAAGCCGTCATCAAGCTGCTTGAGGAAGGCGTCCCGCTCGCCGACCTCTCCATCGAACGCATCGCCCGCACCGCGGGCGTCGGCAAGGCCACCATCTACCGGCGCTGGGCCGGAAAGGAGGAGCTGTTCGTCGAGGTCGTCCAGTCGATGCAGTCGCCGGCTCCGCCGCTGGCCGGCCACTCCCTGCGCGACGACCTGATCGCCATGGTCGACAACGTGCGCGAGCGCAGCGTCGCCAAGCAGTCCTCCGCCCTTCTGCACAACGTCTTCGCGCAGATGCAGAGCTATCCCAAGCTCTGGTCCAAGTACCACAGCCTGGTCATCGACCCCCGCCGCCGGCTCCTCGACGAGGTCCTGCGGCGGGCCGTCGAGAACGGCGAGCTCCGCGCCGGGATCGACCTCGAAATGGCCGCCGACCTCTTCGTCGCCCCGATGCTGGTACGCACGATGCTGCGGCCCGGCACCGAACTGCCCGGACCCGACCTCGCCGAGCGCATCGTGGACGCCGTACTCGAAGGGCTGCGCCCGCCCAGTTGAATATGCGCGTTGTGTCACAGGGCCCCGGGTCGGGGCTTTGGCCTGGAACCCGCTGCCGCGCCCGGTCGTCCTGCGGGGCGTACGGATGTCGTACGAGAGCTACGACGGCAGGGAATCCCACCCGTTTTCGCCTAGGGTCGAACAGCGGGGACGGTGTGCGGAAACAGCAGTGAGGACAGCGGTATGGCGCGGGCGTACTTGACGGAGACGGGCGACGGCAGCGCGGAGGGCGAGCGCACCGGGTCCTGGTTCCGGCGCCTGGTCGACGGCTGGCGCGACGATCCCGGCATCTGGCGCCGCGGCCTGGTCCTCGCGGGGCTCTCCGTACTGATCGCCCTGGTGATGCTCCTGCACGCGCGGATCCCCAACTCGGTCGGCAACCTCGGCTCGCTCTCGGAAACGTTCCTGCCGTGGCTCGGCGTGTTCCTCCCGGTGCTGCTCGGGCTCGCGCTGTGGCGCCGCTCGGCGACCGCGCTGATCGCGCTGCTGCTCCCGGTGATCGTCTGGCTCAACGTGTTCGGCGGGCTCCTCACCGACAAGCAGGGCTCGGGCGGCAACCTGGTCGTGGCCACCCACAACGTGAACGCCGACAACCCCGACCCGGCCGGCACCGCCCGCCAGGTCGCGGCCTCCGGCGCGCAGGTGCTGGCCCTGGAGGAGATCCCGGGCGACAAGGTCGAGACGTACAAGAAGGCGCTGGCCGGCCTCTACCCGTACTACTCGGTGCAGGGCACGGTGGGCCTGTGGTCCAAGTACGAGCTGAGCGACAGCAGGCCCGTCGACATCAAGATGGGCTGGACGCGCGCGATGCGCTCGACGGTGAAGACCCCGACCGGCGACGTCGCGGTGTACGTCGCCCACATGCCTTCGGTACGGGTCAAGCTGAACGCCGGGTTCACCGCCAACCAGCGCGACAACAGCGCCTACACGCTGGGCGAGGCGATCTCCGCCGAGCCGATCAAGAAGGTGGTCCTGCTCGGCGACCTCAACGGCACGATGAACGATCGCTCCCTGAACAACATCACCGCCCAGATGCGCTCCACCCAGGGCGCCGCGGGCAACGGCTTCGGCTTCAGCTGGCCGGCCGCGTTCCCGATGGCCCGCATCGACCAGATCATGGTCAAGGGCATCGAGCCGAAGTCGTCGTGGACCCTGCCGGAGACGAAGAGCGACCATCTGCCGATCGCGGCAAGGCTCCAGGTGTAGCCCGTCCGATGTGCGCGAAGGGGCGCTCTCCTCAAGGAGGGCGCCCCTTCCGCATGCCTCACCCCGACTCGCGCCAGCGGTTGGTAATGGGAAGGCGCCGATCCTTCCCGAACCCCTTCGCCGAGATCTTCGTACCCGGCGGGTACTGCCGCCGCTTGTACTCCGCCGTGTCCACCATCCGCAGCGTCTTCCCCACCAGCTCCGGGTCGTACCCGGCCGCCACGATCGCGTCCGCGCCCTGGTCCCGGTCGACGTACATGGCCAGGATGGCGTCCAGGACCGGGTAGTCGGGCAGCGAGTCGGTGTCGACCTGGCCCGGGCGGAGCTCGGCGCTCGGGGGCTTGGTGATGGAGTTCTCGGGGATCGGCGGGGTCTGGCCACGCTCGGCCGCCGCCCGGTTGCGCCACTCGGCGAGCCGGAAGACCGCGCTCTTGTAGAGGTCCTTGATCGGCCCGTACGCGCCCGCCGAGTCGCCGTACAGCGTCGAATACCCCACCGCCAGCTCGGACTTGTTGCCCGGGGCGAGCACGATGTGGCCCTCCTGGTTGGAGAGCGCCATCAGCATGGTGCCGCGCAGCCGCGACTGGAGGTTCTCCTCGGCGAGCCCGGTCAGGCCGAGCGAGCCCATGTACGCGTCGAACATCGGCTCAATGGGGACGGTACGGAAGTTCAGCCCCGTACGCCGGGCCAGTTCGGCCGCGTCGCCCCGGGAGTGGTCCGAGGAGTACTTCGACGGCATGGACACGCCGTAGACGTTGGCCGCGCCCAGCGCGTCGCAGGCGATCGCGGCGACGAGCGCCGAGTCGATGCCGCCGGACAGGCCGATCAGGACGGACCGGAAGCCGTTCTTCGCGGCGTACGCGCGCAGGCCCACGACCAGCGCCGAGTAGACCTCCTCGTCGTCGTCGAGCCGCTCGGCGTAACCGCCGGTGAGCTCCGGCTCGTACGCCGCGACCGGCTCCTCGGAGACCACCACGTGGTCGATGCGCAGACCGTCGTCGACCACGCCGGACGGGGCCGGGCCCGCAGCCGGAAGCTCCAGGTCGAGGATGACCGAGCCCTCGCTGAACTGCGGGGCGCGCGCCACGACTTCGCCGCTCGCGTCCACCACGATCGAGTCGCCGTCGAAGACCAGCTCGTCCTGGCCGCCGATGGTCGCCACGTACGCGAGCGTGCAGCCGGCCTCCTGGGCGCGCTTGCGGACCAGGTCGAGCCGGGAGTCGTCCTTGTTCTGCTCGTACGGCGAGGCGTTGATGGAGATCAACAGGCCGGCGCCGGCGGAGCGGGTGGCCGGGACGCGGCCGCCGTCCTGCCACAGGTCCTCGCAGATGGCGAGGGCTACGTCGATGCCGTGCACCCGCACGACGGGCAGGGTGTCGCCCGGCACGAAGTAGCGGAACTCGTCGAACACCCCGTAGTTGGGCAGGTGGTGCTTGGCGAAGGCCAGCACGACCCGGCCGCCGTGCAGCACCGCGGCCGCGTTCTGCGGGGCGCCCGCGGGCTGGCCGAGCCGGGGGCTCGCGACGGGGGACCGGTCCAGGTACCCGACGACCACCGGGATCTCCCCGAAGCCCTCCCGCTCCAGGCGCGCCGCGAGCGCGCCGAGCGCCTGCCGGGACGCCTCGACGAAGGACGATCTGAGGGCCAGGTCCTCGACGGGGTAGCCGGTCAGCATCATCTCGGGGAACGCGACGAGGTGCGCCCCCTGCTCGGCGGCGTGCCGTGTCCAGTGCACGATCGCCTCGGTGTTGCCGGAGATGTCTCCGACGGTCGAGTCGATCTGATTCAGGGCGAGACGTAGTTGAGGCACGCGGCCCAGTGTAATCGTCAATGCGACGCGATGGGGTGGGGAGCGGCGATACGGGGCGCCCGTTCGGGGCGCCCATGGGCCGGGCGGAGGGCCAGCCCGTGGCTCTTCCGCGGCAGGGTCAGTCGGTGACCGGGCTAGGGTCGGTGTCGGTGCCGCTTCCGGTACCTGAGCCGGTTCCCGTCCCTGAGCCGGTTCCGGTGACGACCGGCCCGCTCCACACCGTCTCGTCGTACTTCAGCGTCTGCGGGCCGATCTGGAAGTCCACGGTCTTGGACTCCGGCGGCATCGAGAAGGCGAACTCGCCGGTGGCGTGGCTGCCCGGCGCCAGGGCGCCCGCGAACATGCTCGTCGCGTGCTCGCCGTCGTATATCGCCTCGGCCTCGATCCCGTCCGCGCTCCGCGCCGTCGGAACGGCGGAGGTGACGTCGATGGACTGGTCGCTGTCGTTGACGATGGTGACGGTGAACCGGATCGCCCGGTTGCCCTTGCGGTGGCCCGCGGCGGACGCGTCCGGCGCGTACGGGGCCGGCTTGGAGACGGTGACCTTCACGCCGTCCGGGTAGGTGTGCGTCGCCCCGAACGGCTGCGGCTTCTGGGCGGGCGAGGCGCTCGGCGACGGCTTCGAGCCCGGCGCGGAGGACGAAGCGGGGGAGGAAGCGGGGGAGGAAGCGGCACCCGACGGCGCGGTGGCTATGTTGCCGCCCGGGCCCTTGGCGGCGTCCTTCACGAACACGACGGTGAGCAGCAGCCCGACGATCCCCAGCACGGTCGCGATGCCCCCGAGGACGGCCCCCGCCAGCGGCACGCCCTTGTTGGTGGCCCGCCCCTTGCGCGCCCGCCCGTGCCCCACGAGCCCGAGGATCACGGCGAGAACTCCGAGCACGCCCGACAGCCAGAACAGGAAGGGCACGAGGCCGAAGGCCACCCCGACGACGCCGAGGACCAGCGAGGCGGCGCCGAGACCGTTACGGGCCTGCTGCGCGGGGGCCTGCGGCGGGTCCGGACGGCCGGGGGGCGGCGGCCCCCACTGCGGCTGGCCGGGGGAGTTGACGGGCACGGTCATGGAGAGTCCTTCGGTGATTCATTTTTTCGGATCACCCTACGGCCCGACGTGCGGGAGTCCGCCGCCGAGCCGAGGATGGGCGCATGACGACCACGGATGCCTCCGATGAAGAACTCGTCGCGGACGAAGGGACAAAACGGCAGTTCGTCTCCTGGGTGACGCTGGGCCTGATGACGACGGCATCCGTCGCGAGCCTGCGCCCCTCCCCATCCATGGCCATCTACGGCCTGGCCGCGATCTTCCTCTATCTCCTGCCGGCCGTCGTCTTCCTGCTCCCGACCGCGCTGGTCGGCGCGGAACTGGCCTCCGGCTGGACCGGCGGCATCTACCGCTGGGTGAGCGAGGCGCTGGGCAAACCGCTCGGCTTCCTCGCGGTCTGGTGCCAGTTCGCCATGACGATCGCGTACTACCCGAGCCTGCTCGCGTACGTCGCCTCGACCTTCGCGTACGTCATCAACCCGAGGCTGGCCGAGAACGGGCCGTACGTCGCCGTCGTCATCGTCGTCATCTACTGGACCGGCGTGTGGATCTCCTCGCGCGGCACGAAGACGGTCGCCGGGCTGAGCTCCATGGGGCTCGTCATCGGCACGCTCATCCCCGGCGTGGTCCTGGTCGCCCTCGGCTTCGTCTTCCTCGGCCAGGGCAACTCGTCGGCGGCGCCCATGAGCGCCACGCACTGGCTGCCGCCGTGGACGGGGCTCGCCAGCCTGGTCCTGATCGTCAACAACTTCCTGTCGTACGCGGGCATGGAGATGAACGGCGTCCACGTGTCCTCGCTGCGCGACCCCAAACGCGAGTACCCGAAGTCGATGTTCCTGGCGACCGGACTGGTGCTGCTGATCTTCGTCCTCCCGGCCCTGGCGATCTCCTGGGTCATCCCGTCGTCGGAGCTGAGCCTGACGGCCGGTCTGATGCAGGCCTTCCAGGCATTCTTCGACCACTTCCACATCGGCTGGATGACCAAGGTGGTCGGCGTGATGCTGGTGGCGGCCGCGCTCGGCGGCATGCTGACCTGGCTCGCGGGACCGGCCAAGGGCCTTGTGATGCTGTCGCGCCAGGAGGGCTATCTGCCGCCGGTGTTCCAGCGGTTGAACAAGTACGGCACCCCGCGGAACATCATGGTCGCGCAGGGCGTCATCACCACCCTGATCGGCATCCTGTACGCCTTCAGCGGCGACGTGTCGAGCGCGTACTGGATGTTCTCCGTCATCACCGTCCAGATCTATCTCATCGCCTACCTGCTGATGTTCGTGGCGGTGGTCAGGCTGCGCACAACCCGGCCCGAGGTGGAGCGGGGGTTCCGGGTGCCCGCGGTCGCGTGGGTCGCGGGCATCGGGTTCGCGGCGTCGGTGGCCGCGCTGTTCATCGGGTTCGTACCGCCGGACCAGTTCGGCAACCAGCCGCTCTGGCGCTATCTGCTGATCGTCGGCGGCGGCCTGCTCGCGCTCGGCGTCCTCGCGCCGCTCGCCTTCCTGAAGTTCCGCAAGCCGGGGTGGGTGCATCCGGACCATCAGTAACCACGGACGCCCCCGTAACATTGGCACCACTATGTCCCGCAGCGGTGTGCGAACCCGGCCCGTGGCCGTCCTGCTCGCGCTCGGCGCCCTGGCGTACACCGCCTGGGTCCTTGAGCTCGTCTTCCAGACCGGCCTCGACCCGATCCAGGCGTACGTGAGTGAACTCGCCGCGGCCGACCAGCCGTTGGGTGGCCTCTTCCGCGCCACCGACCTGACGGCGGGCCTCCTCGTCCTGGCCGCCGCGGTGTGCGCGCTCTGGCGCTGCGACCGGCGCCGCTGGTCGCTGGCGGGCTGGTCGGGCCTCGCGCTCTTCGGCGCGGCCACGGCGGTCGACTCCCGCCTCCCGCTGAGCTGCACCCCGACCGCCGACCCGGTGTGCGCGGCCCGCGAAACGGCGGGCCTCGTCCCGGCGACGCACACAGCGCACGCGGTGAGCAGCAGCCTGGCGATGCTGGGAGCGCTGGCGGGCGTGGTGGCCCTGACGGCGGCCGCCCGCCGCTACGGCTGGTGGCCCCTGCTCGCGGCCCGCCTCGGCCCGGCGCTGGTGGCGCTCGAACTGGCCGCCACGGCATGGACGTTGGTGTCGGTGGCGGCCTTCCAGGCGGGCCGGGGCACCTGGGCCCTGGGCGCGGGCCAGCGTCTTCAGGTCCTGGTGGTGGCGGTCTGGGTGGGGGTGCTGGCGGTTTCGGTGGGGAGAGAGGGGCGGGAATGACCTTCCTGAGGGTCGGCGGGGTGGCACACCACGTCGTGGTCGAGGGGGCCGGGCCGCTGGTGGTGCTCAGTGCGGGGCTCGGCATGAGCTGGTTCGACTGGGACCCGGTGGTACCGCTGCTCACCCCGGACCACACGGTCGTACGCTTCGACCGGCCCGGGCACGGTCTGTCCGGGCCGGCCGTGGCGGCGCCGACCGCCGCGGGGGAGGCGCACCGGATCGCGGGGCTGCTTGACGCGCTGGGCGCGCCCGGTCCCGTGACGGTGGTCGGCCACTCCATCGCGGGGTTCCACGCGGAGGCTTTCGCGCGGCTGTACCCGGCCCGTACGGCGGGCCTTGTCCTGGTCGACTCCAGCATCGAGGAGGCCGCGCGCCCTCCGGCCGCCCCGGGGCTGCGGCTCGCCTTCGCGCGGGCGGTGGCCGCGGTGCTGTGCGGCGCGGGCGCCCCCGCCGCGCTCGGCCCCGCGATCCGCCGGGCCACGGTCCGCGCGTCCCGGACGGGCGGCGGCGATCCGGCCCCGCGCGACGCGGTACGGCGCTGCTACGGCACCTCGCGGGTGCTGCGGGGGATGGTCCTGGAGAACGCGGCGTACGGGGCGGTGGCGGCGGAACTCCTCGTGCTGCGGGGCCGGTTGGGGCTTTTGGGGGTTCCGGCTGTCGTGCTGGCGGGGGGTGCCGGGGGTGCGGCCTGGATCCACCGCCAGCGCGCCTTGGCGGCGACGCTGGGCGCGAGCTTCCAACTGGCGAAGGGCGCGGGCCACTTGGTGATGCTGGACGCGCCCGAGGCGGTGGCCGCCGCGGTACGCCCGGGATAGTCGGCACCCTGGGGCGGAGCCCCGGGACGACCGACGGGCCGGCGGGGCGGGGAACGCAAAACCCCGCCCCCGGCCAGCACCTGGCCGAGGGCGGGGCGGAACCCCGGTGAAGGGGTCAGCGGCGGAACGGGAAGCCGTACGACGCCACGTAACCGGGGGCGGGCGAACCCACGCCCGTCACGTCGTCGTACCCCTTCGTCGCGGACAGCGAGCTGTCCTTGCCGAGCGAGCGGACCGACGTCAGCAGACCGCCCGACGCGTCCACGGCGTTGGCGAAGTCGACCCGCGCGACCGCGAGGTCACGCTTCGCACCCAGCGGGTGGTCCGTCACGTCGTGGTAGAGCGGCGAGTCGTAGCGCGCGTAGATCGACGGGTTCGCGAACCCGATCGGGAAGTGGCGCGCCTGCTGGGCCAGCGCCTGGACGCCCGCGATGACCGGGGCGGCCAGGGACGTACCGCCGATGCGGTACTCGTCGTACTTCACCGACTTGTCGGGCCAGGTCTGCGTCTGGCCGACCAGGAAGCCGGTGTTGGGGTCGGCCACGGCCGCGATGTCCGGAACCGTACGCATCCGGGTCGCGCCGTTCGCCTTCGCCAGCGCGTCCGGAACGATGCCGTGCTGGTAGAACGGCTGCTTCACGGTGGAGCTGGTGCCGCCGCCCGCGCCGCCGGTGTAGGCGCCCGGGAAGTTCACCCAGCTCTTGCCGTCCGCGGAGAGGGCGGCCTTCTCGGTGCCCCAGCCGGTCTCGAACTGGTACTTGTCGTTCTTGCCGACCGCCAGCGAGGTGCCGCCGACCGCCGTCACCCAGGCCGAGTTGGCCGGGGTGTCGACCTGCTTCTTGCCGGTGTTGGCGACCTCGTCGCCGTTGTCGCCGGAGGAGAAGTAGAAGCCGATGCCCTCGATCGCGCCGAGCTTGAACGTCTGGTCGTACGCCGCCGCGATGTCCGGGGTCTCGTTGGCCTCGATGTCGCCCCACGAGTTGGAGACGATGTCGGCGAGCCGCTTGTCGACGACCTTGTTGAGGGCGTCGAGCAGATCCGGGTCGTTGCAGGACGCGCCGCCCACGTACACGATGTTCGCGTCGGGCGCGACCGCGTGCACGGCCTCGACGTCCAGGGACTCCTCGCCGTACCAGCCGGACGCCTTGCAGGAGTCCACACTGTTGTACGCCGCCGGGAGGACCTCGGTGTACTGGCCCTTCTTGTAGGCCTTGTCACCGTTGCGCTTCGCGTATGTCGCCGCGTCCGACGCCATGGTCGGCGAGGCGTACGCGTCGGTGATCGCGACGGTCACGCCCTTGCCGGTGTACTTGCCCGCGCCGTACGCGGCCCGCAGCTGCTGGCCGGTGTAGCCGTGCACGGCGTACGGAACCTTCGTGCCGTACGCGTCCGGCAGCGTCTTGGCGATGTTCTGGCCGTAGTACGTGGAGAACGGACCCGCGTTGCGGAAGCCGTCACCCGGGCCCGGCAGGGTGTCCTCGTGCGTCGACTGGTGCGGCGCGTTGTCCAGTCCGGTGACCGTCAGAACGGCGCCCGCGAGCGCGTTCGGCGCGGACGCGGCCTTGGACGGGGCGTGGTAAGTCCGGTTGCCCTTGCGGTAGTTGTGCAGCTGCGTGGCGAACGCCTTCTGCGCTGCGGCAACGTCACCGGACACCGATATGTAGTGCTGGGTGGAGCCCGTGATGGTCAGTCCGGACGACTTCAGCCACTTGGTGACCGCGTCGATCTGCTCCTGGGTCGCGCCGAAGCGCTGCTGCGCCTGGTCGGCGCTGAGGTACTTGCCGTACGACGCGTTCTGCGGGTCGGACACGGCTGCGGCGTACGCGTCGAGGCCCTTCGCGTCCCGCCCGGCGAGGTAGACCCGGGCGTTGACGCTGGTCGATGCGGCGGTGGCGCCCTGGTCGGCGGAGCCGGTGGCCCAGACGGGCTGGGTGCCCGCGAGGGCCGCCCGTCCGCTCGGGACCGGGTCGGCCGCCTGGGCGGACGGTATGCCGAGGGCGAGCGCGCCGGCGAGCAAAGGCAGTGTCGCTGCCATGCTCACACCGGCGCGCCGCCTGGCGCGGCTGGTTCTCATGTAACCCCCTGCGTGAGGTCTTCGCATGCTGTACGTGCGCTGTCTGATGCGCGCACGTAATGCGTCACTCTTGTCAGGAACAGTTCATGCGGGGGGCATGTGATCGCCAAGAAACGCCAAAGAGCGTTTACTGACGGCCAGTTGGGTCGTCAGTCGGTACGTGCCGTAGTACCCCTTTTCTGCAGCATTTGTGCCATCAAGTCGATTTCCGACCGCTGCGCGTCGACCATGCCCTGCGCCAACCGCTTCTCCGGTCCCACCGTGCAGCGCTCGACGCAGCCCTGAGCCATGTGGATGCCGCCCTTGTGGTGCTCGGTCATCAGCTGGAGGTAGAGCACCTCGGCGTCCTTGCCGCTGAGCCTTCGCAGCTTGTCCAGGTCGGTGTTGGTGGCCATGCCCGGCATCAGCGCGCCGTCGGCGCCCGGTTGCATGCCCATGCCCATCCACGCCATCGGCAGCCGGGACGCCTCGTTCTTCGGCAGCCCCCACAGGTCCAGCCAGCCGAGCATCATGCCGCGCTGGTTGGCCTGGGTGTTGGCGATGTCGTAGGCGAGGCGCCGCACCTCCTCGTCCGAGGTGCGGTCGCGCACGATGAACGACATCTGCACCGCCTGCTGGTGGTGCACCGACATGTCGCGCGCGAAGCCCGCGTCCGCCGAAGCCGCCGTGGGCGCGGGGGACTTGGCCTCGGCGGTGGCGCGGTCGCCGCCGGAGGAGACGAGCACCGCGGCCGCCGCGAACACCATCGCGAGCGCGAGCGCCGCGGCGAGCCCCCAGTACCGGCGGATCACTCTCCCAGCCCGCCCGTGCACGGGGCACCCGGCTCGGGCGTCTGGGGGCCCTGCACGTACTTGGTGAAGAACTGGTTCACCCGGGGATCGTCCGCCCCGTTCACGGTGACCTGCTTGCCCCAGGCGCTCAGCGTGATCGCCCCGGCCTGGTCCTTGTACGGGCTCATCAGCGCGTACTGCGTCCTCGACACCTTGTCGGCGAGCTTCTTCACATCGGCGGCGGACGCCTTGTCGGTGTACGTCACCCAGACCGCGCCGTGCTCCAGCGAGTGCACGGCGTTCATGTCCGGGACCTGCTTCGCGTATACGTCGCCGCCGCAGTTCATCCACACCTGGTCGTGGTCGCCGCCCACCGGCGGCTTCATCGGGTAACTGACCTTGGTGGTCACGTGGTTGCGGGTCAGCTTCGTGGCGTCCCAGTCCTTCTCGCCCGCGATCGGCGCCTTCGCATCGGTGCTGCCCTGCGCCTGGGCTTCCGTCTGTGACTCATCGGCTTTGCCGGCCTGGCTGCCGCTGTCGCTCGACCTGCCGAACTCGTACACGCCGAATCCGACCAGACCCGCGACGGCGACGACCGCGGCGGTGACCGAGGAGATCACCACGATCCTGCCGCGCCGCTGCCGGGCCTGCTCGACCCGGCGCAGCTCGTCCATATGCGCCTTGCGGGAGGTGCTGGGGTCGCCCTGAATGGCCATGTGTCCGTAACGTCCTTCTGGTGAGGGGGAGTTGAGGGCTGGGCAGACAGGTAGGACTAGGTCCGCAGCACCTGAAGGACGTGCAGGTCGGGCGCGCGCGGCCGGGCCCCGAACCGTACGGGGGCGGCGCCCGCGCGGGGCGTCACCGGGCGTACGTCATGGACCGCGGCCGGGGCCGGCGTGTCCATCGGGGGCGTGGTGAGCACGGCGGGGACGGTGTGCGGGAAGAGCCCGCAGTCGCCCTGGTCGTAGGGGCAGGTGTACTGCGCGGGCCCGTCGGCGAGCGGGCCGTGGTGGCGGGCCGGGTGTTCGCCGCCGCCCGCCGCGAGGCAGATGAAGAGCGCGGCGAGCAGCGTCGCCATGGCGCTCAGGAGCGCCACGGGACGCGTGATGCGCGTGAGCCGCACTCCCCCCATGGGCGCAGATGGTAGGGGAGGGAGTGCGGCTCACGGCAGGCCGGGTGCCGTAGCGGCCGAAAACAGCTGGCTCAGACACAGGCTCTCAGAAGGAGATGCGGGATGTTCAGCCCACGTGGACCCGGGGCCGGCGGCGCAGATCGGGCTCGGCCCGGCGCAGCACCTCGCGGGTGACCGGCGCGACCTCGCCGTCGCCGAACACCAGGAAGCGCAGCAGATGGCTGAGCGGGTGGCCCTCGGTCCAGTTGAAGTAGGCGTGCGGGACCTCGCCGGTCCGGTCGCGCAGCTCCATCATCACGGCCGCGATGGTGTTGGGCACGACCGCGCCCTCGACGCGCAGCCGCCGCACCCCGTGCTTCTCGTCGCCGTGGACGGTGAGCTCGGTGGTGAAGTCGGAGGAGTTCTGGATGAACACCTCCAGGAACAGCACGGGCCGGCCGTCCGGGATGTGGGTCTCCTCGCGCTGGCTGTACTCCTTGGCGCGGTACTCCCGCGTCGAGTGCTCCTGCGGCTCGTTGGCGATGATCCGCAGCGGCCCGCTCCGCGCCGCCTCGTCCACGAACCGGGCGGCGCACTCGTCGAAGGTGACCGCCGTCGCCCGCAGCTCGAAGGCGCGGTGCACCCGCGAGGCGAACGACGACACCACGATGCCCACGATGAAAAGGAGCGCGATCTTGATGCCGTCCGGCCGCTCGATCACGTTCGTGACCAGCGTGTACGCGAAGACCGCGGTGACCACCCCGAAGCCGAGGGCGGCGGCCCGCTTGCCGCGCCGGTGCACGGCGACCGTCGAGGCGAACGAGGCCGACAGCATCAGAACCAGAACACCGGTGGCGTACGCGCCGCTCTGCGCGTCGACGTCCGCGTCGAACCACCAGGTGATGAAGAAGGCGATCGCCATGAAGATCAGGACCAGCGGCCGCACCGCACGCGTCCACTCGGGCGCCATGCCGTAGCGCGGCAGATAGCGCGGTACGAGGTTGAGCAGGCCCGCGGTCGCCGAGGCGCCGGCGAACCAGAGGATGGCGATGGTCGAGATGTCGTACACCGTCCCGAAGGCCTCGCCCAGGTGCTGGTGGGCGAGGAAGGCGAGGGCGCGGCCGTTGGCGTCGCCCCCGGCCTTGAACTCGGACTCGGGGATCAGGATGGTCGTCGCGAGGCTGGAGACGAGCAGGAAGCCGCTCATGATGAGCGCGGCCGTGGTCAGCAGCTTGCGGGTGTCACGGATGCGGCCGACGGGCTTGTCGTACGTGTCCGAGGCGTCGCCCTGGATCTGCGGCATGACCGCCACGCCCGTCTCGAACCCGGACATGCCGAGCGCGAGCTTCGGGAAGACGAGCAGGGACACCCCGATCATGGCGAGCGGGGAGGAGTGCTCGGCGGTCATCGCGTCCCACCAGTTGCCGATGACGACCGGCTCGGTGGCGATCTTCCAGACGGCGGTGGAGAGAACCACCAGGTTCAGCGCGAGATAGACGCCGACGAGCGCCACCGCGATGCCGATGGCCTCCTTGAACCCCTTGAGGAAGACCGCACCGAGCGCCGCGACGAGCGCGAGGGTGATCCAGAGGTTGGAGCCGTGCAGAAAGCCGGGGGCGAAAGGATTCTCCACGACGTGCGCGGAGGCGTCCGCGGCCGAAAGGGTGATCGTGATCATGAAGTCGGTGGCGGCGAAGCCGAGCAGCACCAGGACGAAGATCTTCCCCGCCCACCAGGGCAGCAGCCGCTCCAGCATGGCGATCGAGCCCTCGCCGTTCGGCGACTCCTTCGCGACCCGCCGGTACACCGGCAGCGCGCCGCCGAGCGTCAGCGCGATCAGCACCAGTGTCGCCAGCGGCGAGAGCAGCCCGGCGGCGAGCGCCGCGATGCCGGGCTGGTAGCCGAGCGTGGAGAAGTAGTCGACGCCGGTCAGGCACATGACCCGCCACCAGCGGTGGCCCTTGTGCTCGGCCGGCGGGGTGCCGTGGGGCCCGGGGTGGCGGGCGGAACGCTCGCTGAGCCCGTCGAGCAGCCAGCCGCGCCAGCGGCGCCGGTCCGGGGATGCGACGGCGGTATCCGGAGGATCCACCTGGGTGCCGGTCATGCGAGGTTCTCCTATGCCGTTCTGCCGAGCGGTTCTGCTGAGCCGTTGCGCCGGGTGTTGCGCGGGCAACGAGGAGCGAGTATCCACCACATCGTCACGCGCGAAGCCCGCAGGGGCATCCACGGGGAGGGGACGTGCCGTAGGTCATACCGGGTGCGTAATGTGGAGGTAATCCCGCGCCTCGATACTGAGGATTCCCCCGCCGTCCCCGTTCCTGACGGGGTAGCGGTGCACAGGCCGTCTGAACTGCAAGGATGTGGCTATGGACAAGCAGCAGGAGTTCGTGCTCCGGACTCTCGAAGAGCGCGACATCCGGTTCGTGCGCCTGTGGTTCACCGATGTGCTGGGCTTCCTCAAGTCGGTGGCGGTCGCCCCGGCCGAGCTGGAGCAGGCCTTCGACGAGGGAATCGGCTTCGACGGCTCGGCCATCGAGGGCTTCGCCCGCGTCTACGAGTCCGACATGATCGCCCGTCCGGACCCCTCCACCTTCCAGATCCTGCCGTGGCGCGCGGAGGCCCCCGGAACGGCCCGGATGTTCTGCGACATCCGGATGCCCGACGGCTCCCCGTCCTTCGCCGACCCGCGCTTCGTCCTCAAGCGCATCCTGGCCAAGACGTCCGACCTGGGGTTCACCTTCTACACCCACCCCGAGATCGAGTTCTTCCTCCTGAAGGACAAGCCGCTCGACGGCACCCGCCCGGTCCCGGCCGACAACTCGGGCTACTTCGACCACACCCCGCAGAACGTCGGCATGGACTTCCGCCGCCAGGCGATCACCATGCTCGAATCGATGGGCATCTCGGTCGAGTTCAGCCACCACGAGGGCGCACCGGGCCAGCAGGAGATCGACCTGCGCTACGCGGACGCCCTCTCCACGGCGGACAACATCATGACGTTCCGCCTGGTCATGAAGCAGGTCGCCCTCGAACAGGGCGTCCAGGCCACCTTCATGCCGAAGCCGTTCTCGGAGTACCCGGGCTCGGGCATGCACACCCACCTCTCCCTCTTCGAGGGCGACCGGAACGCGTTCTACGAGTCGGGCGCCGAGTACCAGCTCTCGAAGGTCGGCCGCTCCTTCATCGCCGGCCTCCTGAAGCACGCCGCCGAGATCGCCGCGGTCACCAACCAGTGGGTCAACTCCTACAAGCGCATCTGGGGCGGCTCGGAGCGCACGGCGGGCGCCGGCGGCGAGGCCCCCTCGTACATCTGCTGGGGCCACAACAACCGCTCGGCCCTCATCCGCGTCCCGATGTACAAGCCCGGCAAGACCGGCTCCTCCCGCATCGAGGTCCGCTCCCTGGACTCGGGCTGCAACCCGTACCTGGCCTACGCCCTCCTCCTCGCGGCGGGCCTGAAGGGCATCGAAGAGGGCTACGAACTCCCGGCAGGCGCCGACGACGACGTCTGGGCCCTCACCGACGCCGAACGCCGCGCCATGGGCATCGAACCCCTCCCGCAGAACCTGGGCGAGGCCATCGCCCTGATGGAACGCAGCGAACTGGTCGCCGAGACACTGGGCGAGCATGTCTTCGACTTCTTCCTGCGCAACAAGAAGCAGGAGTGGGAGGAGTACCGCTCCGAGGTCACCGCGTTCGAGCTGCGGAAGAACCTGCCGGTGCTGTAAGGGAGTTGGCGGGGGAGGGGCTCGTCCGGGTGCCTCCCCCGGTGGTAGGACCGGGGGCGGTCAGGCGAAATACCTCTGCGCCGCCCGCACCCCCTCCGCCAGGGCCTTCACCTCCTTCGCGGTGTTGTACACGTAGAAGCTCGCCCTCGTCGTCGCCGGCAGGCCGTAGCGGCGGGCCAGGGGGCGGGCGCAGTGGTGGCCCGTGCGGACGGCCACTCCTCGGTCGTCCAGGATCTGGCCCACGTCGTGGGGGTGGATTCCGTCCACCACGAAGGACACCGCTGAGCCCCGGTCGGTCAGGTCCTCGGGGCCGATGATCCGGACCCCCGGGATCTCGCCCAGGAGGTTCAGGGCCAGGGCGGTCAGCGTGTCCTCGTGGGCCGCGACCTCCCGCATTCCCAGGGCCTCCAGGTAGTCCACCGCCGCCGCCAGGCCCACCGCCTGGGCGGTCATCGGGACGCCCGCCTCGAAGCGCTGCGGGGGCGGCAGGAACGTCGAGCGCTCCATCTCGACCACCTCGATCATCGAGCCGCCCGTCAGGAACGGGGGCAGCTCGTTCAGCAGCGCCGCGCGGCCCCACAGGACGCCCACGCCGCTCGGACCCAGCATCTTGTGGCCGGAGAACGCGAGGAAGTCCGCGCCCAACTCCCTTACGTCCACCGGGCGGTGGGGGACCGACTGCGCTCCGTCCACCACCACCAGCGCGCCCACCGCATGAGCCCGGTCCGCGATCGTACGGACGGGGTTCAGCGTGCCCAGGACGTTCGACTGATGGGTCAGGGCGACCACCTTCGTCGACTCGTCCACCAGCTCGTCGAGGCCGTCCAGGTCGAGCCGGCCGTCGTCGGTCAGGCCGAACCACGCCAGGCGAGCCCCGGTCCGTTCGGCGAGCTGCTGCCAGGGCACCAGGTTCGCGTGGTGTTCCATCTCGGTCACCACGATCTTGTCGCCGGGCCCTAGCCGGCCCGCGTTCCCCAGGGCGTACGCCACCAGGTTGATGCCCTCGGTGGTGTTCTTCGTGAAGACGATCTCGTCGTCCGCCGCGCCGACGAAGGCGGCGATCCTGCGGCGCGCGCCCTCGTACGCGTCGGTCGCCTCGACCGAGAGCTGGTGCGCGCCGCGGTGCACGGCCGCGTTGTGGTTGAGGTAGAAGTCCCGTTCCGCGTCCAGGACTTGGAGCGGCTTCTGGGTGGTGGCGCCCGAGTCCAGGTAGATCAGCCGCGCCCCGCTGTCGAGCGTGCGGCCGAGGATCGGGAAGTCCTCCCTGACCCGCTCCACGTCGATACCCGCCATCTGGCCATGCCTCGTCGTACCCATGCTCCGGCCGCCCTTGTCTCACGCTCAATGGATTCGTTTTCCGTTAGGTGACGGTAAGACTTCTCACGGCTAACGGCAAGCATTAGCATGAGACCCGTGGATCACGACGCGCCCCACTACCTCCATCAGCCGCCGGTTCCCGGCGAGGAACGGTTCCTCTCCCTCGCCCTGGTGAACACCCGGTTCGCGCTCAGTCACGGCCAGGTGGACCTCCTGGAGGACGCCGACGCCGCGCGGCTCTGGCTCGTACGTCATGAACTGCTGCCGGACCGCACGGTTCTGAACGGCCGTCAGGCCGGGCGGCTGCGCTCGCTCCGCGAGGCGCTGCGGGACCTTTTCGGGGCCCGGGCCGAGGGGGTTGCGCCGCCCGCGCCGAGCCTGGACGCGCTCAATGCCGCGCTGGCCGCCGCGCCCCCCACGCCCCGCCTCGTCTGGACCGGCCGCGAGCCGCACCGCGCCGACGAACCCGACACCGCGAACCCGGTCGGCGCGGCGCTCTGCTCGCTCGCCGAGGACGGCGCCGACCTGCTCACCGGGGCCGACGCGGGCCAGCTCGCGCCCTGCGGCGCCCAGGGCTGCACCCGCTGGTTCCTGCGCTCCCACGCGGCCCGCCGCTGGTGCACCACCAAGTGCGGCAACCGTGTGCGGGCCGCCCGCCACTATGCCGCCCGCAAGACGTCCCTCTGATCCGCCGTCCACTCAACTCGCCTGCTACGCAAGGGAATTGGTCATGCCATTCGTCACCGTCGAATACTCCGAGCGGCTCGCCGCCACCTTCGACCGGGCGGCCTTCGCCCGGGAGGTCCACGAGGTCGCGCCCGCGCCGATCAACGCCTCCACCGAGGCCTTCAAGACCCGCTTCAGGCGCATCGAGGAGTCGTACTTCGGCGCGGCCGAGGACGACATCGACGCAGTGTTCATCCAGGTCGCGATCCTTTCCGGGCGTACCCCGGAGGCGATCGAGGAGCTGAGCGAGATCGTCCTGGAGATCGCCCGCAAGCACGTGACGGGCGTCGACGGGCGGCGGCTGCACGTCATGGTCGAGACCCGCGAGATGGAGCGGGACTTCTACCGCGCCCACAAGGACTAGCCGCCGCGAAGGTCGATCGTCAGCCCAGGTACGCCGGAGCCAGTCCCGCCGTCAGCAGGCGGCGGGGCTTTCCCGTGCCGTCGGCCGGGACCGTGTACAGGTCGCTGCCGTAGTCGCCGGCCAGGGAGTAGGCGACCGTGTGGTCGTCCTGCCAGACCGCCTGGTCGTCCACGCTCCTCGGCTCCGCGAGCGCCGTCTCGCGCATCGTCGCCAGATCGAGGGCGTACAGCTGCCAGGGCGCGTCGGCGGGCAGGCCCGGCACCCGCTTCTTGTAGACGATCCGGGTGCCGTCGGGGGAGAGGGAGGGGCACTCGACGTTCGCGTGCAGGGAGGTCACCGTGCGCGCCGCGAGGTCGCCCCGTACGAGATAGGTGTGGCCGCCCGTCGCCATCGTCGCGTAGAAGTGCTGGTCGTCGGCGGCGAAGGTGACGCCCCAGAAGTTGGTGTCGGCGGCGTGGTGCTCCTTGCCGTCGAGGAAAGCCCTGAAGTCTTCCAGGGACGGGGTGAGTTGGCCCGAGCGGGCATCGAGGACGGCCGTGCGGGTGGAGAAGTTCGTGCCCGCGTACGAGTCGCCGCCGACGAACACCGTCCACGCCACCCAGTGCCCGCTGGGCGAGACCCGGGCGCGGGTCGGGATGCCGGGGAGGCTGTAGTGGGCGCGCTCCTTCAGCTGGGCGTCGAGGACCACCGCGCGGTACGAGTCCTGGACGGTTCCGCGCTCGGCCTGGAGGCAGATGCCCGTGCCCGCCGCCGCGTGGAAGCGCAGGCACTTCACTCCGGAGGCCGTGCGCGGGCCCGCCGGGTCGGTGGCCGGGACCGTGGCCAGCTCGTCGCGGTGCGGGCCCCACGCCATGTTGCGGAACACGATCTTCCGCGTGGCATCGGGTGTCAACGACACCTTTCCGGCGGCCACCGGGGGGCCGCCCGACTGCGTCTGGTTCTTCCGGTCCTCCCGGCCCGCCGCGTGCAGCACGGACGCGGTGGCGACTGCCGCGAGGACGGCCAGGGCCGCCACGAGGACAAGGATCTTGTTGCGCAGGGTCAAGGCCGGGCTTCTTTCGGGTGGTTCGAGGGGCGGAGCAGGAACGCGCCCGCCGCGCACCCGGCCAGGACCGCCGCCGCGGTGCCCAGCGCCGTCTGATCGCCCCACGCCGTCCAGGCCGCGCCGAACGCGATCGAGCAGGCGAAGCGGGCCAGGGCCTGGCCGGTCTGGATCAACGCGAGCCCGGAGGAGCGCAGTTCGGCCGGGACCGACCCGGCGGCCGCCGCCATCAGGACGCCGTCGGTCGCCGCGTAGAACCCGCCGTGCAGGGCCAGCGTGAGGAAGGGGAGCGCCGGGCTCTGCCAGCCGGTCAGGAGCAGGACGTACGCAAGGAGCAGAGCCGCATGGCCGCCGAGGAACACCTGCCAGCGGCCCACCTTGTCGGCGAGGCGTCCCAGGGGTACGGCCAGGAGCAGGAACGCCGCCGCCGTGCCGAGGGGGAGCAGCGCGAACCAGCGGTCGGGCACGCCGAGCCGGTGTTGGAGCAGGAGGTAGACGAAGGAGTCGCTCACCGTCGCCAGGCCCAACAGGAGTGCTGCCAGGGTGAGTTGACGTACCGTACGGACGCGCAGGAGCGCCAGGGCCGCCTTGAGGGAGGCGCGCGGGGCGCCCTCCGGCAGGGGCGTCACGGGGGCGCGGGAGGGGACGAAGAGGAGCAGCACCAGGACGCCGACGGACGCCACGCAGAAACTGACCGTGAACACCGCGTCGTAGCCGTCCGCCGCCTGACGCAGTATCAGGAACGCGGTCAGCGGGCCGAGCATGGCGCCCGCCGTGTCCATCGCCCGGTGCACCCCGAAGGCCCGGCCGCGCGATTCCGGCGCGGACGCGAGGGAGATCAGAGCGTCGCGCGGCGCGGTGCGCAGGCCCTTGCCGGTGCGGTCCGCGGCGAGCACCGCGCCGATCACCGGAAGTGAACTCGCCACCAGGAGAAGGGGTTTGCACAGCGCGGAGAGGCCGTAGCCGAGCGCCGCCACCGTCTTGTGCCGGCCGCCCCGGTCGGCGAGGTGGCCGCCGACGAGCCGGACAAGGGCGCTGAAGCCGTTGTACACGCCGTCGAGCAGGCCGAAGCCTAGCGGGGACAGGCCGAGGCCCGTCACCAGGTACAGCGGGAGCACGGCGGTGACCATCTCCGAGGAGACGTCCGTGATGAGACTGACCGTGCCGAGCGCGAACACGGTGGGGGCGACGGCCGAACGCCGCCCGGACGTGACCCGGGCGGCGTCGGCAGCGGCGGCAGGGGTGCCGCGACTGTCCGCTACGTACACGTCAGCTTGCCCAAATCCCCGTGATGTCGGTGGAGTTGGCGGCCTGACCGGCGTGCGAGGTGCCGTACATGTCCTCGATCGTGCGCAGCACGTTGTAGTGGTTGTACGTCGTCGAGGACGAGGAACCCGGGGTCACCGGCTGGCCGTAGAAGACCGTCGGGATCTTGTTGCCGGCGAGCCGGTTGTCCTCGTCGAAGGTGACGACGAGCAGGCTGTTGTGGGTCTTGGCCCAGGTCGCGTAGGCGCCCAGGTTGTTCTTCAGCCAGGTGTCACCCGTGGACACCGAGCAGTCGTGCATGTCGCTGCACAGGTTCGGGACGACGTACGAGACCTGGGGGAGCGTCGAGTAGTCGGTGGGGAACTGGGTGAACGTGTGCGCCGAGGAGGCCGGCACGTTCGAGAAGCCGACCCACGGGTTGTGCTTGCGCGCGTACTTGCCGCTGGAGCAGGTCGTGGAACCCTGACTGGGCAGCGACTCGTTGTAGCTCGCCCACGTCTTGCCCGCCGCGATCAGCTCGGAGGCGAGGTTCGGCTCGGACGAGAAGCCCGGGTCCACGCAGCTGTCGTCGGTGACGCCCTGCGTCGAGCCGGAGAACATGGCGTAGTAGTTCGGCTGACTCGGGTGGGTCTCGGCGTACGAGGCCGTCAGGCTCGCGCCGCCGGACTTCAGCGAGTTGATGTACGGGGCGCTGGAGCTGCCGATGACCTGGTTGTAGGCGTGGTTCTCCATGACCACGACCACCACGTGGTCGGGGGTCGGAACGCTCGCCGCGGACGCCGCGGAGGACGTGCCGCCGAGGCCGGCCCACAGGCCGACGGATGCGGCCGCGAGGCCCAGGGCGGAGAAAAGGGCGGTGCGGGTGCGGCGCGGTCTGGGCTCGCCGGACACGGCTACCTCCGGAGTGAGGGGGGATGGGTGCCCACGGGTCGGGTACACCCGAGGCGGGTTGCGGTCCATCCCGAGATTAGGGGTGTGCATGTCAACCTGGAAGGTGAACGTGGGTGAAGACACGGGGAACGTCCCGTGCCCAACGAGGTGGTGGTTCCATGAATCACTCCTGTCCCCCTAGATTGGGGCCAATGACCAGCTCTGCCTCCCCCACCGGCTCAGCGGCCCCCGACCGCAGGCCCTTCTTCGACAACGCAAAGTTCCTGCTCATCGCGCTCGTCGCACTCGGCCACAGCTGGGAGCAGGTCTTCTCGCCCCACACGCACGGGCTCAGAGCCGTGCACAACCTGGTCTACGGCTTTCACATGCCGGCCTTCATCCTGCTCTCCGGCTACTTCTCGCGCAGCTTCACCGGCCGTCCCGACCAGATCCGCCGGCTGCTCACCGGGGTCCTCGCGCCCTATCTCATCTTCGAGACCGTCTACACCCTCGTGTACCACTGGCTGCGCGGCACGGAGTTCGCGATCACGCCGACCTCGCCGACGTACCTGCTGTGGTTCCTCATCGCGCTGTTCGTCTGGCGGCTGACCACCCCGATCTGGAACGCCGTGCGCTACCCCGTCCCCATCGCGGTCGTCGTCTCGCTCGCCGCGGGCACCACCGTGATCGGCGAGGACCTGGCGCTGCCCCGGGTCCTGATGTTCCTGCCGTGGTTCGTCCTCGGGCTCAGGCTGCGCCCCGAACACTTCGCCCGGCTGCGCACCCGTACGGCCCGCCGCATCGCGGTGCCGGTCTTCATCGGCGGCCTCGCGCTCGCCTACCGCCTGTCACCGGCCCCGAGCGACGAGTGGCTGTCGATGGACGTCGGCAACGGCGCGCTGCACGTCTCGCTCGTCCGCTACCTGCTGCTCAGGCTGGCCCTGTTCGCGGTGAGCGCGCTGCTGGTGGGTTCGTTCCTGGCGCTGGTGCCGGGCCGCCGGATGTGGATCACAGCCCTGGGCGCGGTCACCCTCTACCCGTATCTGCTGCACGGGATCCTGATCCGCGTCGTCCAGCACTACGGGTTCTTCCGCGTCGTACGGGAGTCGGGGCTCGCGGGGCAGCTGGTGCTCAGCGGGCTCGTGGTGGGGGTGGTCGTCCTTCTGTCGACGCCGCCGGTGCGGGCGCTGGCCCGGCCCCTGGTGGAGCCGCGCCTTCCGCGGTGGCTGCTGCCCAAGGCGCAGGAGCCCGTGCCCGCGACCGTCCCGACGGCCGCCGCCGAGCGCGAGAAGACGCTCGCACGCTGAGCGGCGGCAGCCCTGGCGGGGTTGAGACACAGGCTCTCAGTCCGCGGAAGACGTCCGCGAGGCCGCCGGGCTCAGTTCGCGGCGGGCTTCCAGGGAGCGGTCGGGCCCTGGGCGTTCGCGGTCTGCGTCCAGTACAGCCGGCCGTCCAGGCCGATCGCGGCGGCCGTCGTGTCCTGGCCGTCCGCGACGGCCGAGGGCGCCCCGGTGAACAGGATGCTGCCGTCGGACTTCCACTGCGGGTCCTCGGCGCCCGGCTTCAGGACGGCGAGCGCGCCGGCCGCGGTACGGCCCGTGAGCAGCGGGCCCGCCGCGCCGACCGTGCCGTAGCCGGAGGTGTCGCCGAGGTCGGTGGCCGCGGACGGGGTCACGCCGGTGAACAGCACGCTCTGGACGTTGCCCGAGTCCACCTTGCGGAAGTACACCCGCACGCCGTCGCCCTCCGGGCGGGCGGAGAGGCTCGTCGTGTTCGGCGGCAGCTTCGTCTCGGTGGCGCGCGTCGGCATGGGGGCGCCCGCCTGCGGCTGCGCCCAGGTCAGCACCGTCTTCGGGGTGCTGGAGAACACGTGGACGCGGCCGGCGCCGTCGGCCGTGGCGACCGGGTCGCCCGCCATGTTGACGCCGCCGAGGACGGCCCACGGGGTCCAGGCGCCGTCCTCGGTCAGGTTCGCCGAGTACAGCTGGCGGTCGCCGCCGCGCAGGAACACGGAGAGCTTGCCGGTGCCGTCCACCGCCGCGGTCGGGGTGGACATGTCGAAGACGCCGTCGGTGCCGCTGCGGTCGGGCGAGCCGAGCGAACGCCACGGCCCGAAGTCCCCGCCCGGGGTGGTCTGCACCGCGGCCACCACCTCACGGCGGTAGTCGGTGAGACCGGCACCGAACAGGGTGCGGGTGCCGAACACCGCGAGCCGGCCGTCCGGCAGGCGCGTCGCGCTCACACCGGAGTCCATGCCGTCGCCGGGCAGCATCTTGGGCTCGCCCCAGGCGTCGGCGCCCGGCGCCTTGTGCCACACCGCGAGGCGCTGGTCGAGCACGCCGAACGCCCACAGGCTCCCGTCGTTGCCGGACTGCAGCCAGGAGGTCGAGTTGGTGCGGGAGTAGCGGACCGACTGGGCCCAGCCGTTGCCGTACGGGCGGACCGACACCTTGCGGTCGCCGCAACCGGCGGCGCTGGCGCAGTAGTTGTCGTCCGGGTTCATCCAGGCGTACGTCTTGACGATGTCGGCCTTGGCGTCGGCGGCCGGCTTGGCGAACGTGTGCGGCAGGTAGCTGGTGTTGTAGCCGAAGTACGTCTGCACGCTGAAGTTCGGGTGGTTCACGGACTTCGCGTACAGCTGGAGCGCGGCCTGCGCGAAGCGGGCGCTGTAGATGTGGTCCTGGTGGTCCACGATCTTGTGCAGCTTGCCCTCCTTGCCCGGGGTCGGGTCGAGGGTGCGCACGTGAGTGGGGCGGAAGCGCTCCATCAGACCGGCGAGAGTCTTGACGACCTGGTCCTTCGTGTACGTGAAGGGCTTGGCCGGGCTGCCGGAGGCTATCTGCGAGGTGAGCCTGCCGACCTGGCCGTTCCACAGGCCGCGCAGGCTGTTCGGCTGGTTGCCGTTGGTGGTGCCTGCCTCGCGCAGCTGCACCCACACCAGGTGGATGTCGGGGCGCGCGTCCAGGGTGTCGACCTCGGCGGTGCCGCCGCCGGCGGTGGGCATGGAGGAGCGGGTCCACGAGCTGCCCCGGTCGCCCGTCGCCATCTGCGCGTACGCCCCGCGTATGCCGTTCTGGCGGGCCTCGGAGTACTTCGCCTTGTCGACCAGGGGCTTGGGGCCGCCCGGCTTCTTCGGCGGCGGGGCGTTCACCCCGTCCGCCTCGCCGGCCGTGACGTACACCGACGTCATGGGGCGGCCCGAGCGCAGCGACTGGCCGGTGTCCGGGTTCATGAAGAACAGGTCGTCGTCCGGGTGGGCGATGACCTGCATCACCGAGCCGGCCGCCGGCCGCACCGGTCCCGAGGAGGCCGCCGCGGGCGTGCCCGAGGCGTGGCCGCCGGGGGCGTCCGAACCCTCGGTGTCGGACATCGCGAGTTCGGCGAAGACACCGCCCGCGATGAGCACGGCGGCGAGCGTGGAGCCGGCGACGGCACCACGGCGGGACAGCAGCGCGGAGCGCAGCGGCAGCCTGGACTTCATGGGCATGGTCTTTCGGTGTGGGCGGCCTGGGCGGCCGGGGTCAGTGCGTGAGCACTGCCTCGCCGAAGGCCCGGCCGTGAGTGCTCGGTCAGGACTGGTCAGCGCTGGTCAGAACCTGATCGGCATAGAAGACGAAAGGTCCAAGAATCGGGTTCATTTGGACTCGGCGGCAAATCGTGTGGCCTTGATCACCTTGAATTGCCGCTATATCACCCCAAGTCCGGCATGTTGCGCCATGAAGTGGGCGCGAGGAAGGGGTGGTTCTCTTTCGGAATGTCCGGAAAGTTGCCCTATGTGGATGGGTCGTCACCTGTGGTGAGGGGTGGTAGGTGTGAGGGGACGCAGGTGTGACGGCCAGGGCCGAAGGCCCCGCCCCGGTGCGGGGCGCCCCTTGCGGCTCCGCAGGGCGGGCTCGTGAGCGGACCCGTCGAGCCACCCCTGCCCGGCCGCCCGGCACCACCTCGCCGGGCCCCGGCACCCCTATTCCGGCTAGGCTCGGAATCCGGGTCTTGATCGGGTGGGCCGGTTCCGGGAACCCCCGGCCGGGCGTGCGGGCGTACGTACGAGGTGGGAGGCGGCCAGATGACGGTGCCGGGGCGCAGGAGCAGTACCTTCACGCGGCTGCTGCGGCATGGCTTCACCGATCCTTCGGCCTCCGAGCGGCTCCTGGAGACCCCCGAGCTCGCCCCCGTACGGTCCGACCCGGTGCTTCTGGACGCGCTCGGCGCCACCGCCGACCCCGATCTGGCGCTGCTCGGGCTCGTCCGGATCGTGGAGGCGCAGGACGCCGACGAGCGCCGCACCCTCCTGGACACCCTGGTCACCGCGAAGCCGCTGCGCGACCGGCTGCTCGGGGTGCTCGGCGCCTCCGAGGCGCTCGGCGACCACCTGGCCCGCCACCCGCGCGACTGGCACGCCCTGGTCACCTACGAGGCCGCCGACCTGCACCCCGGGGTCGCCGAGTTCGAGCGGGGCCTCGCCGAGGCCACCGACCCCGTGACGCTGCGCGTCGCCTACCGGCGGTGCCTGCTCGCCATAGCGGCCCGTGACGTGTGCGGGACCACCGACATGGCGCAGACCGCCGCCGAACTCGCCGACCTCGCCACCGCCACCCTGCGCGCCGCGCTCGCCATCGCCCGCACCGCGGCCCCCGCCGACGCCGCCCAGTGCCGCCTCGCGGTGATCGCGATGGGCAAGTGCGGAGGGCACGAGCTCAACTACGTCTCCGACGTCGACGTGATCTTCGTGGCCGAACCGGCCGACGGCGGCGACGAGGGCAAGGCGATGCAGGCCGCGTCCCGGCTCGCCGCCCACCTCATGCGGATCTGCTCCGAGACCACCGTCGAGGGCGTCATCTGGCCCGTCGACGCCAACCTGCGCCCCGAGGGCCGCAACGGCCCGCTGGTGCGGACGCTCTCCAGCCACCTCGCCTACTACCAGCGCTGGGCCAAGACCTGGGAGTTCCAGGCGCTGCTCAAGGCCCGCCCGGTGGCCGGCGACCCCGAACTCGGCCAGGACTACGTCGAGGCCGTCTCACCCCTGGTGTGGCAGGCGGCCGAGCGGGACAACTTCGTCGCCGACGTCCAGAAGATGAGGCGCCGGGTCGTCGACAACATCCCCGCCGCCCAGGTCGAGCGCGAGCTGAAGCTCGGCCCCGGCGGGCTGCGCGACGTCGAATTCGCCGTCCAGCTCCTGCAGTTGGTGCACGGCCGCAGTGACGCGACCCTGCACAGCGGCACCACCCTGGACGCGCTGGCGGCGCTCGCCGCCGGCGGCTACGTGGGCCGGGCGGACGCCGCACAGATGGATGAGGCGTACCGCTTCCTGCGCGCCATGGAGCACCGCATACAGCTCTACCGGCTGCGCCGCACCCACCTCGTGCCCGAGGACGAGGCCGATCTGCGCCGCCTCGGCCGCTCGCTCGGCCTGCGCACCGAGCCCGTCGCCAGCCTCAACAAGGAGTGGAAGCGGCACGCGTCCGTCGTGCGCCGCCTGCACGAGAAGCTCTTCTACCGGCCGCTCCTGGACGCCGTCGCCCAGCTCGCCCCCGGCGAGACCCGGCTCAGCGCCCGCGCGGCCGCCCACCGCCTCGAAGCGCTCGGGTACGCCGACCCGGCCGCCGCCCTGCGCCACCTGGAGGCGCTGTCCTCCGGGGTGAGCCGCAAGGCCGCCATCCAACGCACCCTGCTGCCCGTCCTGTTGGGCTGGTTCGCGGACTCCGCCGACCCGGACGCCGGACTGCTCGGCTTCCGCAAGGTCTCCGACGCGCTCGGCAAGACCCCCTGGTACCTGCGGCTCCTGCGCGACGAGGGCGCCGCCGCCGAGAACCTGGCCCGCGTCCTGTCGGCCGGCCGGCTCGCCCCCGACCTGCTGCTCCGCGCCCCCGAGGCGGTCGCCATCCTGGGCGACCCGGACGGGCTCGTGCCGCGCGGCCGGGACCACCTGGAGCAGGAGGTCCTCGCCGCCGTCGGCCGCGCCGAGACCGCCGAGGGCGCGGTCGCCGCCGCCCGCGGGGTGCGCCGCCGCGAACTGTTCCGCACCACCGCGGGCGACCTCATCGGCTCGTACGGCACCGAGGACAGCCCCGCCGAGGAGGACCCGGGAGCCCTCGTCGACCGGGTCGGGGGCGCGGTCACCGACCTGAACGCGGCCACCATCGCCGGCGCCCTGCGCGCCGCCGTGCGGGCCGAGTGGGGCGACACCCTGCCCACCCGGTTCGCGGTCATCGGCATGGGCCGCTTCGGCGGCCACGAGCTGGGCTACGGCTCGGACGCGGACGTCCTGTTCGTGCACGAGCCCCGCGAGGGCGTGGACGAGCAGGAGGCCGCGAAGGCCGCGAGCCGCGTCGTCACCGAGATGCGCAGACTCCTCCAACTCCCCACCGCCGACCCGCCGTTGCTGATCGACGCCGACCTGCGGCCGGAGGGCAAGTCGGGGCCGATGGTCCGCTCGCTCAAGTCGTACGAGGCGTACTACCGGCGCTGGTCGCTGGTCTGGGAGAGCCAGGCCCTGCTGCGCGCGGAGGTCATGGCGGGCGACGCCGACCTCGGCGCCCGCTTCATCGAGCTCATCGACCCGCTGCGGTATCCGGTGGAGGGCCTCGGCGACGACGCGGTGCGCGAGATCCGCCGGCTCAAGGCCCGCATGGAGTCCGAGCGGATGCCGCGCGGCGCCGACCCCACCCTGCACACCAAGCTCGGCCGCGGCGGGCTCTCCGACGTCGAGTGGACGGTCCAGCTCCTCCAGATGCGGCACGGCTGGGAACTGCCCGGCCTGCGGACGACCCGGACCAGGCAGGCCCTGGCCGCCGCGCACGCGGCCGGGCTCATCGACACCGAGGACGCCTCGATACTGGACGAGGCGTGGGTGCTCGCCACACGGGTGCGCAACGGGGTCATGCTGGTGCGGGGCCGGGCCGGGGACACGTTCCCCTCCGACGGGCGGGAGCTCGCCGCGGTCGGACGTTACCTGGGGTACGAGCCGGGGCATGTCGGGGACATGCTGGAGGACTACCGGCGGCTCACCCGCAGGGCGCGGGCGGTGGTGGAGGAGCTGTTCTACGGGGCGCACCTGTAGCACCGCGGGGCGGGCCCCCTGACATCACGCCCTGGACGGGCTGGACTGCCCCGGTACCCGGCGCTTCGGCTTCGGCTCCACCAGCCGCGGCAGCTGATGCGGCAGGGCGCCGTACCAGGTCCGGGAGACCAGGAAGCCGAAGGTCAGGCAGAGCAGGCCGCCCACCGCGTCCAGCCAGAAGTGGTTCGCCGTCGAGACGATCACCACCAGCGTGGCCACCGGGTACAGCAGGCCCAGGATCTTCGCCCAGGGCGCGGACGCGAGCGCGAAGATCGTCAGGCCGCACCAGGTCGACCACCCGATGTGCATGGACGGCATCGCCGCGTACTGGTTCGACATGTTCTTCAGGTCGCCCGAGGCCATCGAGCCCCACGTGTGGTGCACCAGGACCGTGTCGATGAAGCCCCCGCCGTTCATCAGGCGGGGCGGCGCCAGCGGGAAGAAGTAGTAGCCGACCAGGGCCACGCCCGTCGTCGCGAAGAGTACGAGCCGTGACGCCGCGTAGCGGCCGGGATGACTACGGAACAGCCACACCAGAACACCGATGGTGATGATGAAGTGCAGTGTCGCGTAGTAGTAGTTCATGCCGACGATGAGCCATGTCACCGAATTCACGGCGTGGTTGACCGACTGCTCCACCGCGATGCCCAGGTGGTGCTCAACGCTCCAGAGCCAGTCGGCGTTCTTGAGCGCCTGCGCCTTCTGCTCCGGCACCGCGTTGCGGATCAGTGAGTACACCCAGTAACTCACCGCGATCAGAAGCACTTCGAACCAGATACGCGGGCGGCGCGGCGAGCGCACACCTCTCAACCGGGCGGAAAATCCGGTTCGTCCCGGTTCGGTGCTGATGGGTGAGGCCGACGGCTCGTTGGTTGGAGCGGCCGTCCGGCCTTCCAGAGTCTTCACGGTCATTTCACCCATGGGAAGAGAGTCTGCCAGATGCACATACCCCCGGCCGATCATCCTCTGGTCGGGTTCGCTCCGCACCTGCTACTCCCTGAGAACGACGTTTCCCGGCGTACGTCAGGGTCGGCTTCGGGGCCTTGCTCCGGAGGTTGAACCGCGTACGACCAGCTCGGGCATGAACACGAACTCGCTGTGCGGGGCGGGGGTGCCCCCGACCTCTTCGAGGAGGGCGCGGACGGCCGCCTGACCCATCGCGGTCACCGGCTTGCGGATGGTGGTCAGCGGCGGGTCGGTGAACGCTATCAGCGGAGAGTCGTCGAAGCCCACCACAGAGACATCACGGGGCACATCCAGGCCCGCCTGACGCGCGGCCCTGATCGCCCCGAGCGCCATCATGTCGCTGGCGCAGACCACCGCCGTGCAGCCCTGCGCGATGAGCGCGGACGCGGCCGCCTGGCCGCCCTCCAGGGTGTACAGCGAGTGCTGGATCAGGGACTCCGCCTCGGCGACGGTGAGCCCGAGCCGGTCCTGCATCCCGGCCGTGAAGCCCTCGATCTTGCGCAGCACGGGAACGAACCGCTTCGGGCCGACCGCCAGGCCGATCCGGGTGTGGCCGAGCGCCGCGAGGTGGGTGACCGCGAGCCGCATCGCGGCCCGGTCGTCGGGGGAGATGAAGGGCGCCTGCACCTTCGGCGAGAAGCCGTCCACCAGGACGTACGGGACGCCCTGGGCGCGCAGCTGCTCGTAGCGCTCCATGTCGGCGGTGGTGTCCGCGTGCAGCCCGGAGACGAAGATGATCCCGGAGACGCCCCGGTCCACCAGCATCTCGGTCAGCTCGTCCTCGGTGGACCCGCCGGGTGTCTGGGTGGCCAGCACCGGGGTGTATCCCTGCCGGGTCAGCGACTGGCCGATGACCTGGGCGAGGGCGGGAAAGATCGGGTTTTCCAGTTCCGGCGTTATCAGGCCGACGAGCCCCGCGCTGCGGCGGCGCAGTCGTACGGGCCGCTCGTAGCCCAGCACGTCGAGTGCGGCGAGAACGGATTCGCGGGTGCCCGCGGCCACACCGGGCTTGCCGTTGAGCACGCGGCTGACTGTGGCTTCGCTGACCCCCGCCTGGGCTGCGATGTCGGCGAGCCGTGCGGTCACGGGATTGGACTGTACCGGTCGCACGTCAGATTGCCCACCAGACCGCGGATTCGGCCGGGAGCAGGGCGCTCGCGCCGTCGAACTCGACGGCGCCGCTGGTGAGCAGCGGCCGTCCGGGAAGCGGGAGTTGGACCTCTTCGTCCAGGGTGTTGAGGGTGCACACGAAGCCCGGGCGGGCGAACGCGAGCACCCCCTGGGGCGCCGGGAGCCAGTCCATCGTGCCGTCGCCGAGGCCCGGCAGCTCGCGGCGCAGGGCGAGGGCCGCGCGGTAGAGCTCCAGGGTCGAGTGCGGGTCGCCCGTCTGGGAGGCGACGCTGAGCCCGCGCCAGGAGGCGGGCTGCGGCAGCCAGGGCGCGGCCTCGCCGAATCCGTAACTGGGGCCTTCGGCGGTCCACGGGATCGGGACGCGGCAGCCGTCGCGGAAGCCGTCCTGGCCGGCCGCGCGGTGGAAGGCGGGGTCCTGGCGCAGCTCGTCGGGCAGGTCGGTGACCTCGGGCAGGCCCAGCTCCTCCCCTTGATAGAGGTAGGCGGAGCCGGGCAGCGCCAGCGTGAACAGGGTCGCGGCGCGGGCCCGGCGCAGGCCCTGCTCGCCGCCGCCGTATCGGGTCACATGGCGTACGACGTCGTGGTTGGAGAGCACCCACGTGGCGGCGGCGCCGACCGCGCCCGTCGCGGCGAGCGAGGCGTCGACCGTCTCGCGCATCTGCTCCGCGTCCCAACCGCACGTCAGGAACTGGAAGTTGAAGGCCTGGTGCAGCTCGTCGGGGCGTACGTACAGGGCGAGGCGCTCGGGCGAGGGGGCCCAGGCCTCGGCCACCGCGATGCGCTCGCCGTCGTAGCTGTCGAGCAGCTCGCGCCAGGCGCGGTGGATCTCGTGGACGCCGTCCTGGTCGAAGAAGGGGAGCACCTGGCTGCCGATGAGCTTGGCCTGCTCGCTCGCGCCGATGTCGGGCAGACCCGCCGCCTTGACCATGCCGTGGGCGACGTCGATGCGGAAGCCGTCGACCCCGAGGTCCAGCCAGAAGCGGAGCACCGAGTCGAACTCGGCGCGTACCTCGGGGTGGTCCCAGTCGAGGTCGGGCTGCTCGGGGGCGAACAGGTGCAGGTACCAGTCCCCGCCCGGGACCCGCGTCCAGGCGGGCCCGCCGAACACCGACTCCCAGTCGTTGGGCGGGAGTTGGCCGTCCGGGCCCTTCCCGGGGCGGAAGTGGTAGCGCTCGCGCTCGGGGCCGCCGGCGAGCGCCGCGCGGAACCAGGGGTGCTGGTCGGAGGTGTGGTTGGGGACGATGTCGACGATGACGCGAAGCCCGAGCCGGTGTGCCTCGCGCACCAGGTCGTCCGCGTCGGACAGCGAGCCGAAGAGCGGGTCCACCGTCCGGTAGTCGGCCACGTCGTAGCCGCCGTCCGCCTGCGGGGACGCGTAGAACGGGGTGAGCCAGACCGCGTCCGCGCCCAGGTCCTTGAGGTGGGGGAGCCGGGCCCGGATGCCGGGCAGATCGCCGATGCCGTCGCCGTCACCGTCCGCGAAGGAGCGGACGTACACCTGGTAGATCACGGCGTCGCGCCACCAGCCGGCCCCGGGGCCGGGGTGCTCCTGGGCGACGGCGGCGGTCGTCAGCTCCTGCGTCATGTGTGGTCCCTCTCGAAAACCCTGCATCTACGGGATCAACGCCGATGGCCCTCGAAAGTAACAGCCTTGCAAGGTCTTGCGGAACCCTTGCAGCGGCTCCACAGGCGCATATGGACCAGGCGCACCGGCTTTGACAAGGCGCACAACGGCAACCGTGCGGACACGCTGACGTAACGATCACCCGGCCTTGCAGAAATTCTTCGCAAGGTCTTTCGGTCGCCTTTCATCCTTGTTACGTTCCTGGCGATCCGGCGCCGTGATGGAGCGGCACCCAGTGAAGGAGTTCTCATGCGACGTGGCATAGCGGCCACCGCGATCGCGGCGACCCTCGCGCTCGCGGCGACGGCCTGCGGTGGCAGCGACAGTGACGGCGGCAAGGCGGACGGCCCCGTCACCATCACCTGGTGGGACACCTCGAACGCCACGAACGAGGCACCCACCTACCAGGCGCTGGTCACGGAGTTCGAGAAGGCGAACCCGACGATCAAGGTCAAGTACGTCAACGTGCCCTTCGACCAGGCACAGAACAAGTTCGACACCGCCGCCGGCGCCAAGGGCGCCCCGGACGTGCTGCGCGCCGAGGTCGGCTGGACGCCCGCCTTCGCGAAGAAGGGCTACTTCCTGCCGCTTGACGGCACCGACGCCTTGACCGACCAGGCCAAGTTCCGGCCCAACCTGATCAAGCAGGCCCAGTTCGAGGGCAAGACCTACGGCGTCCCGCTGGTCACCGACACCCTCGCCCTCGTCTACAACAAGGCCCTCTTCGCCCAGGCCGGCATCACCAAGGCCCCCGCCACCTGGGACGAGCTGAAGGCGGACGCCGCCCTGGTCAAGCAGAAGGCCGGCGTCGACGGCTACTGGGGCTCCACCGCCGGGTACTACGCGCAGCCGTTCCTGTACGGCGAGGGCACCGACACGGTCGACGCCGCGGCCAAGAAGGTCACCATCGCAAGTCCCGCCGCTGTCAAGGGACTTGAGACCTGGAAGGGCCTGTTCGACGGCCCCGGCCTGCACAAGGCGGACGTCACCGCCGACGCGTACGCCCACATCCAGGACGCCTTCGTGAACGGCAAGGTCGCCGCCATCGTCCAGGGCCCGTGGGAGATCACCAACTTCTACAAGGGCTCCGCGTTCAAGGACAAGGCCAACCTCGGCATCGCCACCGTCCCGGCCGGCTCGGCAGGCAAGGCGGGCGCCCCGACCGGCGGCCACAACCTGTCCGTGTACGCGGGCTCCGACAAGGCGCACGCCGCCGCCGCGATGAAGTTCGTCAGCTTCATGACGTCGGCCAAGAGCCAGGAGGCCATCGCCCTGAAGAACTCCACGCTGCCCACCCGCGAGGACGCCTACACCCCGCAGGTCAAGGCCGACCCGGGCATCGCCGGCTACCAGAGCGTGCTGCCCGCCGCCCAGCCCCGGCCCGAGCTGCCCGAGTACAGCTCGCTGTGGACACCGATGGACACCACCCTGCCGAAGGTCGCCGACGGCAAGGAGTCCGTCGCCGACGCCACCAAGAGCCTCCAGCAGGACATGGCCAAGCTGGTCCCCGACTTCACCAAGTGAGCCCCGCCGCCGGGCCGTTCCCCCACGGGGACGGCCCGGCGGCACGCACGTCCGCCGAACTCCCCGGAAAAGGTGTCGAGATGACCGTTGCCGTCGATGGCGCGGCCCCCAACAGCGCGGCCAAGGCGCGCCGGGGGCCGCTGGAGCGCCTCAGGCAGTCCTGGCAGAAGCACTGGTACGCGTACGCGATGGTCGCGCCGATCGTCGTCGTGCTCGGCGTCCTCGTGCTCTATCCGCTCGTCCAGGGCGTCTACTACACGCTCACCGACGCCAACAGCCTCAACTCGGCGCGCACCATTGGCGCCAACCACATCGACGCCACCTACGAGTTCATCGGGCTGCACAACTACGCGGACATCCTGTGGGGGCCGACCGCCTGGGACCGGTTCTGGTCGCACTTCGTCTGGACGGTCGTGTGGACCGTCGCCTGTGTGACCCTGCACTACGTCATCGGGCTCGCGCTCGCGCTGCTGCTCAACCAGAAGCTGCGCGGCCGCACCTTCTACCGGATGATGCTGATCCTGCCCTGGGCGGTCCCCACCTTCGTGACCGTCTTCTCCTGGCGCCTGATGCTCAGCGACTCCGGCATCGTGAACTCCGTGCTCGGCACGCTCCACCTGCCGCAGCCCGAGTGGCTGGAGCAGCCGCACTTCCAGCAGCTCGCCGCGATCCTCGTCAACACCTGGGTCGGCGTGCCCTTCATGATGATCTCCCTGCTCGGCGGGCTCCAGACGATCCCCGCGGAGCTGTACGAGGCCGCCGAGATGGACGGCGCGAGCGCCTGGCAGCGCTTCCGCCACGTCACCCTGCCGGGGCTTCGCCCGGTCAGCGCCACGGTCGTGCTGCTCGGCATCATCTGGACGTTCAACCAGTTCGTGATCATCTTCCTGCTCTTCGGCAACGGCGGCGCCCCCGACGCCCAGATCCTGGTCACCTGGGCCTACCGGCTCGGCTTCGGACAGCAGCCCCGCGACTTCGCCCAGTCCGCCACCTACGGCGTGCTGCTGCTCTCCATCCTGATCGTCTTCACCTCCTTCTACCGACGCTGGCTGGCCCGCAATGAACAGGTCTGATGCCCCCATGACCACCAAGGTCGTCTCCCGGGACCACACGCGGCGCCGCACCGCCGTCCTGTCGCACCTCGCGCTGAGCATCGCCAGCCTCGTCGCCCTCTTCCCGATCGCCTGGCTGGTCTTCCTCTCGCTCGGGCCGGACAAGGACGACTACCTGCACCCGGGCCGCATCTGGTCCAAGATGTCCTTCTCCAACTACGCGTTCGTCACCGAGCACACCAAGTTCTTCACCTGGCTCGGCAACACCGCCCTGATCGCGCTCGCGACCTGCGTCATCGGCGTGATGTTCGCGGCCACCACCGGCTACGCGGTCTCGCGGATGCGCTTCCCCGGCTACCGCAAGCTGATGTGGGTGCTGCTCGTCACCCAGATGTTCCCGATCGCCGTACTGATCGTGCCGATGTACCAGATCCTCGGCGACCTCGGCCTCATCGACACCTACGGCGGCCTGATCCTGGTGTACTGCTCCACGGCGGTGCCGTACTGCGCCTGGATGCTCAAGGGGTACTTCGACTCGATCCCCATCGAGATCGACGAGGCGGGCCGGGTCGACGGCCTCACCCCGTTCGGCACCTTCTTCCGGCTCATCCTGCCGCTCGCCCGGCCGGGCCTCGCGGTCGCCGCCTTCTACACCTGCCTCACCGCGTGGGGCGAGGTGGCGTTCGCCTCCACGTTCATGCTCGACGACGGCAAGTACACGCTCGCCGTGGGCCTGTCCAGCTTCGTCAGCCAGCACGACGCCCAGTGGAACTACATGGCCGCCACCGCCGTACTCATCGCCATCCCCGTCTCCGCCGTGTTCTACCTCGTGCAGAAGCACCTGGTCACCGGCATGACCGCGGGCGCCACCAAGGGCTGAGCCGGGCCCCGTCCCGGCCGCCCATCCCATCGGATTCCGGGGGTTGACCACCCCCGGACCCCCCTTCTAAGGACGACATGACCCAGCACTTCACCGCCCCCGACCGCCTCACCGGGAAGACCGGTACACAGTGGTGGCGGGACGCCGTGATCTACCAGGTCTATCCGCGCAGCTTCGCCGACGGCAACGGCGACGGCATGGGCGACCTCGAAGGCGTGCGCGCCAGGCTGCCGTACCTGCGCGACCTCGGTGTCGATGCCGTCTGGCTCTCCCCCTTCTACGCCTCCCCGCAGGCCGACGCCGGGTACGACGTCGCCGACTACCGGGCCATCGACCCGATGTTCGGCACCCTGCACGACGCGGACGCGCTGATCCGCGACGCGCACGAGCTGGGCCTGCGCATCATCGTCGACCTCGTACCGAACCACTCCTCCGACCAGCACGAGTGGTTCAAGCGCGCCCTGGCCGAGGGCCCCGGCTCGCCGCTGCGGGCCCGCTACCACTTCCGCCCCGGAAAGGGCGCGGACGGTGAACTCCCGCCCAACGACTGGGAGTCCATCTTCGGCGGGCCCGCCTGGACCCGCACCGAGGCGCCGTCAGGCGATGGGGGCACCTCCCAGCCGGAGGCTGGGGGAGAGTGGTACCTGCACCTGTTCGCCCCCGAGCAGCCCGACCTCAACTGGGACCACCCGGCGGTCGCCGACGAGTTCCGCTCCATCCTGCGCTTCTGGCTCGACATGGGCGTCGACGGTTTCCGCATCGACGTCGCCCACGGCCTCGTCAAGGCGCCGGGCCTGCCGGACATCGGCGGCCACGACCAGCTCAAGCTGCTCGGCAACGACGTCATGCCGTTCTTCGACCAGGACGGCGTCCACGCGATCTACCGCTCGTGGCGGACCATCCTGGACGAGTACGACGGCGAGCGCATCGCGGTGGCCGAGGCCTGGACCCCGACCGTCGAGCGGACTGCCGCCTACGTCCGCCCCGACGAACTGCACCAGGCCTTCAACTTCCAGTATCTGGGCGCCCCTTGGGACGCGGCGGCACTGCGCGAGGTCATCGACACCTCGCTCGCCGCGATGCGGCCGGTCGGCGCCCCCGCCACCTGGGTCCTGTCCAACCACGACGTCACCCGGCACGCCACCCGCTTCGCCAACCCGCAGGGCCTCGGCACCCAGCTGCGCACCCCGGGCGACCGCGAACTCGGCCTGCGCCGGGCCCGCGCGGCCACCCTCCTGATGCTGGCCCTGCCGGGCTCGGCGTACGTGTACCAGGGCGAGGAGCTGGGCCTGCCCGACGTCACCGACCTGCCCGACGAGGTGCGCCAGGACCCGTCGTTCTTCCGCGCCGCCGGCCAGGACGGCTTCCGCGACGGCTGCCGCGTCCCGATCCCGTGGACCGTCGAGGGCAGCTCGTACGGGTTCGGCAGTGGCGGCAGTTGGCTCCCGCAGCCCGATTCGTGGGGCGGGCTCAGCGTCGAGGCGCAGACCGGCGACGCGGACTCCACCCTTGAGCTCTATCGCCGGGCCATCGCGGCCCGCCGCGCCCACCCGGGCCTCGGCGCCGGGGACGACGTCCAGTGGCTGGACGCACCCGAGGGCGTGCTCGCGTTCGCCCGCGAGGGCTTCGTGTGCACGGTAAACCTGACGGGCTCGCCCGTACGCCTCGCGACGCCGGGCCGAGTCGTCCTGGCAAGCGCTCAACTGACCCTGGACGACGGGCAGTTCGACCTTCCGGCCGACACGACGGTGTGGTGGACGGTGTGAGCCATGCCGCGCAGCAGACCGGGCCGCGCCTCGCCGAGATAGCGGCCCAGGCCGCCGTCAGCGAGGCCACCGTCAGCCGCGTGCTCAACGGCCGGCCGGGGGTCGCCGACGCCACCCGGCAGCGGGTGCTCGCGGCCCTCGACGTGCTCGGCTGGGAGCGCCCGGCCCGGCTGCGCCGGCGCAGCGAGGGGCTGATCGGCCTGGTCACCCCGGAGCTGACCAACCCGATCTTCCCCGCCTTCGCGCAGGCGGTGGAGCAGGTCCTCGCGGGCCACGGCTACACCCCCGTCCTGTGCACCCAACTGCCGGGCGGGGCGACGGAGGACGAGCTGGTCGAGCAGCTGGAGGAGCGCGGCGTCAACGGCATCGTGTTCCTGTCCGGCTTGCACGCGGACACCTCGACGGACCCGGCCCGCTATCTGGCGCTGGCCGAACGCGGCGTCCCGTACGTGCTGGTCAACGGCTACAACGAGGCGATCCGAGGCCCCTTCGTCTCCCTTGACGACCACGCGGCGATCCGGATGGCGGTGGGGCACCTGACCGACCTCGGGCACACCCGGATCGGCCTTGCGGTCGGACCGTTGCGCTACTCGCCGTCGCGCCGCAAGACGGAGGGCTTCACGGCAGCCCTTGGCGAACGCCTCGGCCTGCGCGATCCGGAGGCGGCGGCCTACATCAAACCCACCCTGTACAGCGTGGAGGGCGGCCAGGTCGCGGCGGGCGCGCTGCTCGACCAGGGCTGCACGGGGATCGTCTGCGGCAGCGACATGATGGCGCTCGGCGTGGTGCGCGCCGCCCGCGAACGCGGCCTCGACGTGCCGGGCGACGTCTCTGTGGTGGGCTTCGACGACTCCCAGCTCATCGCCTTCACCGACCCGCCCCTGACGACGGTGCGCCAGCCGGTGGCGGCGATGGCGGCGGCCGCGGTGTCGGCCCTCCTGGAGGAGATCGGCGGAACCCCGGTCCAGCGAACGGAGTTCGTGTTCCAGCCTGAGCTGGTGGTGAGGGGGTCTACGGCGGGGGCGCGGGGGTGACCGAGGGCGGTACTGGGCCGCCCTCGAAGCCTCTCCGGGCGTTCAGAACGTCGCCCATCCGTCGGGGTGCCGGGTAGGTACGGGTCAGTGCTTCCCGTGGCCTGTACGGAAGCTGTGTGGCCCGGCCTCTCCACGGTTGCGGCCCCGGGCACGGCGGGGGCTGAGGCGGAGTGATCGGCTCGCCGCACGGCGAGGCACGCCGATGACCAGGCTCAGCTCCGCTCGGAGGGTTCCCTGGCAGGGCATCTTGAGTGGCGGCCCATTCAGTACGTGCTCATGCCTCCAAGTGAAGGCCTGACCTTCCGGATTGAGCCACTGAGACAGTCTTGGCTGCCCGCCACGAAAGGGAATTTCCTCTGCGTCACAGCTGGACCATCGGCTGCGCTTGGTCTCTTCGCGCGCCCGGAGTACGCCAGCGCACTGCTATGGCGGTGGCTTGGTTCGTACGGTCCCAAGATTTTCCTTGCCCTCTTCAGGCATCGTGTGGCTATGGTGAGCGCTGCACTTACAGGTTCTTCACAGAATCTGGATGCGTGTCATCCGGTGGCCGGGGGCCCACCAAGGGGGAGGGGCGCCGCCATGTGTGTGTCCCGCGTCTTTCACACGATCCCGCTCTGCGCGACGCGTCCCTGACGTGAGGTCAAAGGCACTGTCTTCTCGCGTCCTGACCAGTTCCCGGCCGTCGATCTCGCCTGTTTGAACGACGACAAGAAGGATGCAGTGAAGCGATCCAGTCCTTGGTTCCGTATGCCCGGATCACGAAGATCCCCGCTATTGACCTCGGTCATAACCTCCGTCACGGCGATGGCGGTTGCTGCTGGTTTGGCCATTCTGCCGCAGGCCCTGGACCTCGGCGCGGGGACTAGGCCGGTCGTCGACGCCGATCCCTGGGCGGACAGCGGTAGCGCTGGACAACTTCGGATGGACCAGTGCCTGATGGCGGATGTACTGCGATTGGGCGGTCCATCGATGGCTCAGACCGCGCAGGACGGCCTCAACTTGCCTGCAGACAAGCTTCACGCCTTGGCCGATCGGCAGTATTGGCAGCAGACGCCTCTGGGAGCTGCGTACGAAAAGGACCGCGCCACGGGGGATCAGCAACTGAAGGACCTCGACACCACGGCGCGGCAGACGGTGCAGATGGGCGGGCTGCAAAACCCGCCCGGAACTCACGACATCGGCGAGGGCAGCAGAACCTTCTATGACCAGCTCGGTCTGACGAAGTGGATCCACGACCAGTGGTGGAAGAGCGAATCAGACTTCTACAACGATCCCACCCCCACGATGGACGTGCCGACACGTCAGGCCGTCGAGGCTCTGGGCGGACCGCGTTACCCGATGTGGAGCACAGAGGGTGACGGGAACTACGACGAGCGCAAAGCGTTCTACTGGATGGGTTCGGTCTCGAAGTTCAACGGCGACTTCGGAGCAGACGACGGGCGGATCTTCCTTGCCTCCGGAGGCTTCCCGCGCACTGCGCCGCAACCAGGAACGGCGGAGTACCGCATAGCGGTGGAAGACGTGAAGTCGCGCTTCGCATCGTGCGCGTGGCGGAATCCGCTGGATCCGAACCAGGTACTCACCGGCATCACGGCTACAGCCGCGTCGGAGTGGCAGCAAGAGATCGCGGCCCAGGCCCCGCAGCGCAACCAGATCCTGAACGCGAGCAAGGACGCGACCGCAGCCCTGGTCGCCGGTTCGAAGGCGCTAGGGACGCTGCTCGGTCACTCCGAGGTCGCCGACCATATGGCCCGCTGGCAGGACTACTGGGCACCGGGCGGTGTCGGATGGGTCGGTGACGCGCCGGCCGTGGTCGAGGTGCACGGCGCGAAGGGCAAGTGCCTGGACGTGGAGGGCGGCCGGAGGGACAACGGAACCCCTGTTCAGCTGTACACGTGCAACGGCACCGCTGCCCAGCAATGGTTCCTCTACAACGATGACAGCGGGCCTCACCTCCGGAGCGTCGACTCCTACAAGTGCCTGGACGCAGCGGGCGGAAAGACGGCCGACGGCACGAAGGTCCAGATCTATCAGTGCAACGAGACCGCGGCACAGACGTGGGAGTACAACCCCCGGGCCACCACCCCGCTGAAGAACGTGGGCGCGGGCAAGTGCCTGGACCTGCACACCTTCGACAACGGCTATGACACGTGGCTGTGGCCGTGCAACGGCACCCCCGCCCAGCAGTTCGACATCAAACCCACAGGCCATCACGCCACTGACCAACCAGTCCAGGCCGATTTCGACAAGGCGAAGTCGCTGACCACTGGCGCGCAGGCCGGGGCGAAGCAGCAGCTCGACATTCTGAGGGGGCAGCTCACCGCCGCGCAGAAGGCCGCCGCTGCCTCGGACACCGCGCTGCAGACCTCCTACACCAGTGCGGATGCCGCCGGTGCACCGCGCGGCCGCGGCCTGCTGGTCGGGCAGCAGAAGGACCAGGTCACCAAGGGCACGCTGGCCGCCCTGCAGGCGATGGTGAAGGCCGGCGAGACCGCCGAGGCCGCCACCCGCGCTTCCGTGGGGGACAGCCAGACCATCGCGCAACGTGCGCTCGCGCAGGCGGCGCAGGTGCAGACCGAGTTCCGCAAGAAGGCAGCGGAGACGGCCGAGTTGCAGGCCAAGGCCGCCGCCGACGCCGCGAAGATCCACCGCGACAACGCGAAGAAGGACAAGGAGACGGCGGAGGCCAAGCTCGCCGACACCTTGAAGGCCGAGGCGAACGCGAAGGCGGCCGCTGCCGACGCGCACGCCAAGCGGCTGGCCGCAGAGGCCGAGGCGGCCACGGCGAAGGCGGAGAAGGAAACCGCCGTCGTCAAGCAGGGAGAAGCCGCTCAGCACAGGCAGAACGCGGAGACCGAGGCGGGCAGGGCCAAGGACGCCAAGGAAAAGGCCGAAGCCTCCGAAGCAACCGCGGTCGAGAAGAAGAACGCCGCGGTCGCGTCACGCGACAACGCCAAAGCCAAGCGGGACGACGCCTGGGATGCCCAGCAGAGGTCGGACGCGGCCCGGGCGAAGGCCGACGCGCTGGAGGCGTACGCGCAGGCCCATAAGTCCGACGAGCAGGCAAAGGCGTCCAGGGCCGCGGCCGATGAGGCGTCCAGGCATGCGGACGATGCCGAAACGGCCGCAGGCAAGGCTCATACCGAGGCGGACGCCGCAAGCCAGGCTGCCGCGGACGCGTACGCCGCTGCCACGCGCGCCGAGGCGGCCGCCAAGCGAGCCCGCTCGGATGCGGACGGCGCCCAGGCCGCGAAGCTCGTTGCTGATGCCGCGGTAAGGACCGCGACCAGTGCCGAAGCGGACGCGATCGCCGCGTCCCAGCACGCCTCCGCCGAAGCGAACCTTGCCGTGCAACTCGCCGACGAGGCCGAAGCAAAGGCCAAGACCGCCAAGAACGAGGCGGACGCGGCGAGCAAAGAAGTCCCCAAGGCCCTCGAAGCAGCGGCGAAGGCCGCCGGCTTCGCCCACGTCACCGCGCAGGCCGCCGAAGACGCCGGCAACTCCGCAGCCCAGGTCGCCAAGCCGGCCAACGACGCCATCCAGCTCGGCTCCCCCTACGTCACCACCGACTCGGCAGCCGGCCTCGTCGTCCTGACCGGACAGGCATCCAAGACGATCGCCGAACAGCAGAAGGCCGTCGCTGACGCCCACGCCAAGAACGCCAAGGAAGAAGCCGCCGCAGCCCAGGCGCTGGCCGACCAGGCACAGGCCGACACCAAGGAGGCCTACCAGCACGCGGCCAACGCCGCCCGCTACGCCGCCGACGCACGCGGCTATGCCACCGAAGCCCTCGGCTACGCATCCGACGCCGCCAACGCCGCGTCCAAGGCCGCCGACTCACTGGCGCGCACCGTCGAGTACGACCGCCAGGCCACCGAAGACGCGGCGGCCGCCAACACCGCGGCCGGAAACGCCGAGGGCTACGCCAAGGAGGCCCGCGCCGCGGCCGACCAGGCAGCGCTCGACGCCACTGCGGCCCATGCGGCGGCGGATCGGGCCACCAAGGACGCCAAGGATGCCCGCGCCGCAGCCGACCGCGCCAACACCGCCGCAACCGAAGCCGAACAGGCTGCGAAAGACGCCGACAAGTTCGCCAAGGACGCCCAGGACGCCGCAGATCGGACTGAACAGGAGAATGCCAATAAGGGAGTAACTGAAGGGGCCGGGACCGGAATTCCCGGCGTGTTCGCCGTTCCGGACGAGTCAACCGTCGAAATCGTCAGCTCCAAGCAAATCGGCAAGTGCCCAGGAATGCCGGATGCCGCGTTCCAGGGCTGTGATGCGACGTACGACCTGGTCGTCACCTACCAGGCCGACTTCTACCTGTGCACCGACGGCCATGCACAGGCCACGCCCGACGGGTGCCCCAAGTCGTCATGGCAGTTCCTCCAGCGGGAGACGCTGAAGAATGTCAAGATCGACGGCTGGACACACCACTTCTCCGGCAAGGACATCGTCCGCGCCGGATGGCAAACCCTCTTCGGTGAAGTGCCCGGATCGATCCTCTTCTCCTTCTTCGCCGAAGACCTCATGGACTGCTGGCACGGGAGCAAGACCGCCTGTGCCCTGAGTATCGCCATGTATGTCCCGATCGACGGCCTCATCGCCCCGATCGCGCGCGCCGTCACGGCAGTCGATGCGGCCGCCAAGAGCGGCATCGGCTTCGTGGACGCGTATAGAGGCCTGCTCAAGGCCGGTCTGACGGACACGGCCATCGCAGGCATCACCAGCAAATCTTTCCAGAAACTGCGCGAACTCTGCGTCAAGGGAAAACTCCCCGCTGGAAGGACCTTGCTCCGGACTCCCGCGAAGGCTAACCAAGTCAATGACTCCCCTTGCACCGAATGGATAAATGATTACGGCAGCAAAACATCCGGAGTGATGGGTTCCATCAATGATGAGGGAGTCCTGGATCTCATCATTCTCGCGAAAGAAGGCGTGACTCCGACCGGCAGCGAAATGCTTGACGAAGTCATGGGGAAGATCGGCGGAAATGCAAGGGGGATGGGAGGTACCTGGCTGGGCGGCGGTGACATGGCAGACAACCTGGACAGTTTCAACGCGGGCATACAGAGCCTCAAGTTGAGCCCCGAGGAAGCCGCCCGACTGACCTTCACCGGTAAGATGGCCACCAAGTACGGATTCACCGGGAAAGTCGAAATCAGGAAACTGGAAGGAACTCCCGGAAATTACACCAAGGTTCAGGTGGTGTTTTGGAAATGAAAGACCCAAGGGTGATTGCGCTCGGCGTTCGTGAACGTGCGATGCGTGGTGCCGATACGGTAGACATTGCGCTGTGGGTGAAGGAGGAGCTGGGGAGCGAAACCACATTTTTCGCTTTTGCCAGCTGCTTCTTCCATGGATTGGGAGTTCCGGTCCATGCGATCAGGGAACTTGAGGGATGGAATGGCGTGGGAGGGAACCGGGACGTGTCGGACGCGGACGTGAGGAAGAGTCTGGATCCGTACGTCGTGCCGCTGAGGCAACAGCGGCAAGAGGTCCAGGGGCCAGAGTGAGGGACGCTTGTGGCGACGTGATGCAACGGTGCATAGCTGCTGCCTCGTCCCGGGCTGCCCGTCGTCACCCGTCTGCGATCCTTACGACGGTCCTGCTGGCTCCCCGCTGCCGGCACTCCGGCGCGCAGCTGCGGTAACGGCTGGAGCAACGGAGCTCCTTCAGGACAAGCTGACTTGACCGGCACCTGTACCAACGAGCTCCGTTGCCCCCGTCGGAAATCATTCAACTGGCGCGCATGACCAGCGGTAAAGCGCCAACGCCTCGGCTCTGTGTCGAGAACAGTTGGACCAAACCTTCTGTGCACTTGCTGTGCATGCAGTCAGCAGACACGAGTACTGCATTCTGCGCCTGCGCGGTCCAGAGGCAGCTGTCCGGCAGATATCCACTCGCCATACCGCCTCGCCGCCCCTCACGTCGTACGGCGATCCTCGCGTTGCGCAGCGGCATTCCCCAGGGACGCAACGTCCTAGTCTTGGCACGCTAATTGGCGACACCAAGGAACTCGGCGAGCCTGCGGAGACCGGGCGTCCGGGGCGATGACTCCCACAGGTCGTTCACGATGGCCACCGCGAGCGTGTGGTGCCGCATCCACGCCGGGGCCACTCGCCGCAATGACTCCAGGGCCCGTACGGCGCCTTCGGCATCCCCGACGTCCGTGTGGGCGCGGGCCACGTCCAGCAGAAGCCACGTACGCCAGGACGGTGGCGTGTCCTTGCTGAGGCGCATGCCCTTCGCCAGAGCAAGAGCTTCCTCCGGGCGTTCGTGCTGCACGGCGAGACGGACCCGCTCGATGCGGACCGACGACCGGCTGAACACCGATACCAGCTTGCTGTCCGCCGGCGGAGGGAGAGCGGCGAGGCGGTCGGCCGCTCTTTCCGCGGTCTTCATCATCGTGTCGGCGGTGGCGTAGTCATCGTTCCGGGCATAGCTGGTCGCCGCCGACATCAGCAGGCCACCCCATACTCGAACGCCCTCCGCCGTATGGACGTGCTCCTTCTCGACCCCGTCCGCCGCGTAGACGGCCAGGTGTTGCGCGTCATCGAGACGGTTCTGGCGCTGGTAAGCCCATGCAACGGAGTTGGACACCATGGCCGGCAGCAAGGGGTCGGCCGACTGCCCGGCTGCGTCTATCGCTCGCTCCAGAGCTGAGAGCGCAAGGTCCGACTTTCCCAGACGGATGGCCAGATGGCCGCCGAGTTGCAGCGCCTTGCCCAACGCGCCCTGCCCGGCCGCCCGTTGCTCCGGCGAACCCACGGCCGCCGCGAGCCGGGCATCGGCGATGATCCCGGGCAGCACCTCCATGAGGCGCCCGAACTCGGCATCGTGATACAGCGTCCAGCCCTCGGACAACTCCGCACGCAGGAGCGGCAGCGACAGCCGCTCGGCTCCGGTCGGTTCCGGAGGCGGGGCGAACAGCGGCGGCATGATCGCGCGCCGGACGGCGACCAGCGCCGGAGGGTCGGCCTCACCGTTCGACGGGACCCCGGGAGGATCACCCAACAGGCTTGTCAGCTCTACGCCCAGCCCCTTCGACAGCGCGTGGAGCGTAGGCAGGCGGGCACTGTGCTTCCGTTTCTGCTCCAGCTTGCGCACGACGTCCACCGATACGCCGGACCTGTCCGCCAACCCCTCTTGCGTCAGATCAGCGAGGCGACGCAGCCGACCCAGCCGGTCGCCCAGGTGCTCAGAAGCCATACGCCTACGCTACGCCCGGCCGTCACGGAGAAACGCCGAAAGCGCCCGCACCCGCCGCCCCTTCCGGAAGGGGCGGCGGGTGCAGCTATAGCTCCGAACCCCGGCCGGGATCAGAACGGCTTCGTCGGCAGGTACTTGCCGTCCAGGGTGATCACGGCGCGCTCCCCACCCTCCGGGTCCGCGACCTTCTTCACATCCAGCTTGAAGTTGATCGCGCTGATGATGCCGTCCCCGAACTGCTCGTGCACCAGGGCCTTCAGCGTCGTGCCGTACACCTGGAGCATCTCGTAGAAGCGGTAGATCGTCGGGTCGGTGGGGATGCCGCCCGGGATCGAGCCGCGGCTCGGGATGGTCGTCAGGAGCAGGGCCGCGTCGTCGTCGAGGCCGAGCAGGTCGGCGACGGCCCGCGCGGACTCGGTGGGCAGCGGGTGCTGGCCGAGCACGGCCGCGGTGACGAAGGCGACCGAGAGGCCCGCCGCGTCGGCGATCTGCTGCCACGACAGGTCCTTGCGGACCTTCGCCTCGACGGCGGCGGTGGCGAGGGCCTGGCGGGCGGTGGTGTCGAACGTGGCGTGGGTCATGTTGTAACTCCTTTGAAGATTAGGTGAGTTGATGGTGCGGGTCAGGCGTCGAGTTCCTCGACCGTGCCCGTGCGGATGTCGTACACCCAGCCGCGCAGTGTGAGCCGGCGCTCGGTCAGGGCGCGGGCCACCGAGGGATGCGTCGCCAGGTTCGCCAGCTGGGCCCGTACGTTGCCGCGCACCAGGGCGCCCAGTTCCGCGGCGTCCGCGTGGGCCGGGGCCGCGTCCGCGTGCCGCAGCCAGTCGGCGATCGCGGGCGTGCCGGAGAGGTCGTGGTGCTCGGCAAGCGCGGTCATCGCGCCGCACGCGGAGTGGCCGCAGACCACGATGTCGCTCACGCCGAGCACGGCGACGGCGTACTCGATGCTGGCCGCGACGCCGTCCGGACCCGGGGTGTGGGCGGGCACCAGGTTCCCCGCCGTGCGGATCACGAACAGCTCGCCCGGCTCGCTCTGGGTGATCAGCTCGGGGACCACCCGGGCGTCCGAGCAGCTGATGAACAGCGTCTTGGGGCGGTGGGTGGCGGCGAGGTGGGCGAAGAGGTCCGCCTTGGCGGGGAAGACGCCGCGCTGGAACTGTGCGACGCCCTCGGCGAGGTCTTGCATGGTCACTCCCTTCGGTGGTGGCCGGCCCCGAGGGGCTGACGAGATCCACCATGCATGACCTGCATCTATAGCGTCCAAGACGCAATTTCGATGGCTGTTATTGGTCACATCTATAGCCGGATGTACGGTGGATTCATGGCCCCCGAACTGCGTCACCTGCGCTATCTGCTCGCCGTCGCCGAGCACGGCAACTTCACCCGCGCCGCCGAAGAGCTGCGGATCTCCCAGCCGACCCTGTCCCAGCAGGTCAAGCAGCTGGAGCGCACGGTCGGCGTCCAGCTCCTGGACCGCACCGGCCGCTCGGTCCGGCTCACGGACGCGGGCCAGACCTACGCCCACTACGCGCGGCGCGCCCTGCGGGACCTGGCCGCCGCCGAACGCGCCGTCCTGGACGTCGCCGACCTCTCGCGCGGCAGCCTGCGCCTCGCGGTGACCCCCACTTTCACGGCGTACCTGATCGGCCCCCTCGTCGCCGAGCTGCACACCCGCCACCCTCATATCACCCTGGATGTACGGGAGTTGGCGCAGGACCGCATCGAGGCGGCGCTGCTCGCCGACGAACTCGACCTCGGCATCGCCTTCGACGGACCGCACCTGCCCGGCATCGAAGCGACGGCCCTGTTCACCGAGACCCTTGGTCTGGTCGTCGGCGCCCCGGCCCCGGATGCCGCCCCGCCTGCCCTCGGCGCCCCGGCCCAGGAGAGCGCGCTCACCGTACGTGAGCTGGCGGACCGCCAACTCGCCCTGCTGAGCGGCGACTTCGCGACCCGGGGTCACATCGACGCCTACCTCGGGCACCACCGCGTCACCCCGCGCATCGCGGTGGAGGCCAACTCCATCCAGGCGCTGGCCGAGATCGTCCGCCGCACCCCGCTGGCCACCGTGCTGCCCGACGCCGTCACGCACGACCACCCGCACCTGGCACCCGTCGCGCTCGATCCGCCCCTGCCCGCCCGCACCGTCGCCCTGCTGCGCCGCGAGAGCGCCTACCACAGCGCCGCCGCCCGGGAGTTCACCCGGCTCACCCACGACCTCGTCCGAGCCCGCGGCTACGCGCCCGCCTGAACCCCCGCTCGCACCCCGCTCGCACCCCGATCGCGCCGCGCTCACATGCGGCGCAACTCCTTGCAGACGAGCAATCTCACGCTCCGGATTCTGCCCAAACCATTGACCTGATCCTTACCTCCTCCTACGGTCACCTGCTCAGAAGCGCTTTCAGTCTTGCAGCAAGAACATTCAAGCCACGCTGAATCGCCTCCCCGAGCCGCAGGAGGACCCTCCCCCCATGAAGCCCCCGAATCCGCCCCGCCGGATACCGAGAGCCGCAGCAGCCCTCGCCCTCGTCACGGCCGCATCAGCCATCCTGGCCGCGCCCGGCGCCCCCACCGCCGCCGCCTCGGCCCCCGGTGACCGGGACGTCACCGCCGAGCTCTTCGAGTGGAAGTACGACTCGGTCGCCAAGGAGTGCAAGGACACCCTGGGCCCGGCCGGCTACGGCTACGTCGAGGTGTCACCCGCCACCGAGCACGCCCAGGGCCCCCAGTGGTGGACCTCGTACCAGCCCGTCAGCTACAAGATCGCCGGTCGGCTCGGGGACCGCGCGTCCTTCAAGAACATGGTCGACGCCTGTCACGCGGCCGGAGTGAAGGTCGTCGCGGATGCCGTCATCAACCACATGGCGGCCGGTTCCGGTACCGGCACAGGCGGGTCCTCGTACACCAAGTACGACTACCCCGGGATCTACAAGTCCCAGGACATGGACGACTGCACCAGCCAGGTCGGCAACTACAGCGACCGCTGGAACGTGCAGCACTGCGAGCTGGTCGGGCTCGCCGACCTCGACACCAACGAGCCGTACGTGCGCACCCGCATCGCCCAATACCTCAACGACCTGCTCTCGCTCGGCGTCGACGGGCTGCGCATCGACGCCGCCAAGCACATCGCCACCGAGGACATCGCCGCCATCAAGGCCCAACTGGCCAAACCCTCCGCCTACTTGAAGCAGGAAGTCATCTACGCCGCGGGTGAGGCCGTCCAGCCCACCGAGTACCTGCCGAACGGCGACGTCCAGGAGTTCCGGTACGGGCGCGACCTCAAGCGGGTCTTCACCGGCGAGAAGCTCGCCGAGCTGAAGAACTTCGGCGAGGCCTGGGGTTACCTGCCCAGCAGTCAGGCCGGGGTGTTCGTCGACAACTGGGACACCGAGCGCAACGGCTCGACCCTCACCTACAAGGACGGCGCGAACTACACCCTCGCCAACGTCTTCATGCTGGCCTGGCCCTACGGCTCGCCCGACGTGCACTCCGGGTACGAGTTCACCGACAACGACGCGGGCCCGCCCGGCGGCGGAACGGTCAACGCGTGCTGGACGGACGGCTGGAAGTGCCAGCACAAGTGGCCCGAGATCAAGAGCATGGTCGGCTTCCACAACACCGCGCGCGGCCAGTTGGTCACCAACTGGTGGGACAACGGCGCCAACCAGATCGCCTTCGGCCGCGGCTCCAAGGCGTACGTCGCCATCAACCACGAGCCGTCCGCGCTGACCCGCACCTTCCAGACCTCGCTGCCGGCCGGTGCGTACTGCGACGTGCAGAGCGGGAAGGGCGTGACGGTCGACTCCGGCGGGCAGTTCACCGCCACGCTCGGCGCGAACACCGCACTCGCCCTTCACGTCAACGCCCGGACGTGCGGCGGTAGTTGAGCTCTCGCGTCCGCACCTGCCCCTGAACCGGGCCGCCCGGCGCCCCTTCCGCCCCGCCGGGCACCGGGCGGCCCCGCCGCTCCACCCCGAATGCCGAGAACCCCGTACGACTGAGGAGCACCCGGTGATCCCCCTGCGAAGAACGGCCGTCGCGCTCGCGGCCGCCCTGTGTGCGGCGCTCGTCCCCGCGCTGCCCGCCACGGCCGCGCCGAAGCCGCCCGCGCCGCCCGGTGACGCGCGGCTCGCGGCCGAGCCGGCCCGGCACGACGCGACGCGCGAGCAGTTCTACTTCGTGCTGCCGGACCGGTTCGCCAACGGGGACACCTCCAACGACCGGGGCGGCCTCACCGGTTCGCGCCTTGAGACCGGGTACGACCCCGCCGACAAGGGCTTCTACCAGGGCGGTGACCTCAAGGGCCTGACCCGGAAGCTCGACTACATCAAGGGGCTCGGCACCACCGCCATCTGGCTGGCCCCGATCTTCAAGAACAAGCCCGTGCAGGGCACCGGCAAGGACGCGTCGGCCGGGTACCACGGCTACTGGATCACCGACTTCACGCAGGTCGACCCGCACTTCGGCACCAACGCCGACCTCACCCGGCTCATCGCGGGCGCCCACGCCAAGGGCATGAAGGTCTTCTTCGACGTCATCACCAACCACACCGCCGACACCGTCGACTACGCCGAGAAGCAGTACGGCTACCGCCCCAAGGGCGCCTACCCCTACCTCGACACCAGCGGCCGCCCCTTCGACGACCGTACGGGCGTGAAGAAGGTCGACGCGAACTCCTTCCCGTACACGCCCGTCGTGCGGGCCGGTGAGAAGAAGGTGCCGGACTGGCTCAACGACCCCACCATGTACCACAACCGGGGCGATTCGACCTTCGCGGGCGAGAGCGCCGAGTACGGCGACTTCTCCGGGCTCGACGACCTGTGGACCGAGCGGCCCGAGGTCGTCTCCGGCATGGAGCGGATCTACGAGAAGTGGGTGCGCGACTTCGCCGTGGACGGCTTCCGTATCGACACCGTCAAGCACGTGGACCTGGACTTCTGGACCCAGTGGGCGACCGCCCTCGACGCGTACGCGAAGAAGCGGGGGCGGCCGGACTTCTTCATGTTCGGCGAGGTGTACTCCGCCGACCCCGCGATCACCTCCCCGTACGTCACCCGGGGCCGCCTGGACGCGACGCTCGACTTCCCCTTCCAGGACGCTGCCCGCCAGTACGCCTCCCAGGGCGCCCCCGCCACCAAGCTCGCCTCCCTCTTCGCCGACGACTACCGCTACACCACCGACAAGGCCAACGCCTACGAGCAGGTCACCTTCCTCGGCAACCACGACATGGGCCGCATCGGCACCTTCCTCAAGCAGGACCACCCGGGGGCCGGTGACGCCGAACTGCTCCAGCGCGACCGGCTCGCCAATGAGCTGATGTTCTTCAGTCGGGGCAACCCGGTGGTCTACTACGGCGACGAGCAGGGCTTCACCGGCGCGGGCGGCGACAAGGACGCCCGCCAGACCATGTTCGCCTCGAAGGTCCCCGACTACCTGGACGACGACGAGCTGGGCACCGACCGCACCCACGCCTCGGACGCCTACGACCCGACGCACCCCCTCTACCGCACCATCGCCGACCTCTCCCGCCTCACCAAGGCCAACCCGGCGCTGCGCGACGGCGTCCAGACCGAGCGCTACGCCAAGGACTCCGTCTACGCCTTCTCGCGTACGGACGCCAAGACGCGCACCGAGTACGTCGTGGTCGTGAACAACGCCACCGAGCCGAAGGAGGTGTCCATACCGACCGGCTCGGCCGGCGCCGACTTCGGTGTGCTGTACGGCGGTTCGGGCTCGGTACGCAGCGGCTCGGACGCCGCCGTCAAGGTGACCGTGCCCGCGCTGTCCTCCCTTGTCCTGAAGGCGGCCGCCCCGCTGCCCGCGCCCGCCGCGAAGCCGACGATCACCCTGAAGGCCCCCGCGGCCGGCGCCACCGGAACCGTCGAGATCTCCGCCGACGTGAACGGCGGACAGCTCGACCGGGTCGTCTTCGCCGCGCAGAGCGGCAACGGAAAGTGGCAGACGCTCGGCTCCGCCGACCACGCCCCCTACAAAGTCACCCAGCACCTGGACCTGGCCGCCGGAACTCCCGTGCGCTACAAGGCAGTTGTGGTCGACAGCACAGGACGTACCGCGAGCGCGCTCGCCTCGACGACGGCGGGGCAGAACCCGCCGCCCGCCAAGCCGACGGCCGTCGAGCGGGACTACGCCGTCGTGCACTACCAGCGCCCCGCCGGCGACTACGACGGCTGGCAGCTGAAGGCCGACGGCCGGAGCGCCGCGTTCACCGGGCGCGACGCGTACGGCGCCTTCGCCTGGATCAAGCTCCCGCAGGGCGCCGGATCGCTCGCCTACACCGTCGCCAAGGGCGACAGCGCCGACGGACCGCAGCGCACCATCGACCTTGCCCGGACCGGCGAGGTGTGGATCGCGCAGGGCAAGGACGGCCAGTCCGAACAGGCGCCGACCGGCGCCCACCCCCCGCAGGACAAGTCCAAAGTGGTCCTGCACTACTCCCGGCCCGACGGCGACTACGACGGCTGGGGGCTGCATACCTGGACCGGCGCCGCCTCGCCCACCGACTGGTCCAGGCCGCTCATGCCGACCGGCCGCGACGCGTACGGTGTGACCTTCGAGGTGCCGCTCGCCCAGGGCGCGACCTCGCTGAGCTACATCCTGCACAAGGGCGACCAGAAGGACCTGCCCGACGACCAGTCCCTCGGCCTCGCCACCTACGGCAACGAGGTCTGGCTGCTCGCCGGACAGCCCAAGTATCTTCTTCCGCAGGCCAGTTCGGGCGTCTCACTCGACCTCGGCAAGTCCGAGGCGCAGTGGATCGACCGGAACACGGTCGTGTGGAAGGTCAAGGCGACCGATGCGACCAGCGAGCAGCTGGTGTACGCGCCGGGCGGCGGCATCACCGTCAAGGACGGCGCGCTGTCCGACGAGGGCCAGTGGCTGCGGCTCACGCCCGCCGCGCTGAGCGACGCGCAGAAAGCCAGGTTCCCGCAGCTCAAGGACTATCCGGCGTTCACCGTGGACGCCCGTGACAGGTCCCGTGTCCGCGAGTCCCTCAAGGGGCAGCTCATCGCGACCCAGCGGGCCGCCAACGGGGCGCTGCTCGCCGCGACCGGCGTCCAGACCCAGGGCGTCCTCGACGACCTGTACGGCGGCGCCGCCGTGAAGGCCTCGCTCGGCCCGGTCTACGCCCACGGCCGCCCCACCCTGTCCGTATGGGCGCCCACCGCACAGCAGGTCTCCCTCGAACTCGACGGGCGTACGGTCGCGATGCGGCGGGACGACACCTCGGGCGTCTGGTCGGTGACCGGGCCCGCATCCTGGTCGGGCAAGCCGTACCGGTACGCCGTGAAGGTGTGGGCGCCGAGCGTGCAGAAGGTCGTGACCAACCTGGTCACCGACCCGTACTCGACGGCCCTGACCGCCGACTCGGCCCGCAGCCTGGTCGTCGACCTCGCCGATCCGAAGCTGGCCCCCAAGGGCTGGGCCACGCTCAAGAAGCCGGCCGCCGTGCCGCTGCGCGACGCCCGGATCCAGGAGCTGCACATCCGCGACTTCTCCATCGCGGACCCCACCTCGCATCACCCCGGCCAGTACCTGGCCTTCACCGACACCGGCTCCGACGGCATGAAGCACCTCGCCCAGCTCGCGAAGTCGGGCACCTCGTACGTCCATCTGCTGCCCGCCTTCGACATCGCGGGAATCCCGGAGAGGAAGTCCGAACAGGCCACGCCCGCCTGTGACTTGAAGGCATACGCGCCCGATTCGCAGGAGCAGCAGGCCTGCATCGCCAGGTCGGCCGCGAAGGACGCGTACAACTGGGGCTACGACCCGCTGCACTACACCGTCCCCGAGGGCTCCTACGCCAGCGACCCCGACGGGACCCGCCGTACGGTCGAGTTCCGGCGGATGGTGCAGGGTCTCGGCAACGCCGGGCTGCGTACCGTCATGGACGTCGTCTACAACCACACCGCCGCGAGCGGGCAGGCCGACGACTCGGTCCTCGACAAGATCGTGCCGGGCTACTACCAGCGTCTGATGGCCGACGGCAGCGTCGCCAACTCCACCTGCTGCGCCAACACCGCGCCCGAGAACGCCATGATGGGCAAGCTCGTCGTCGACTCGGTGGTGACCTGGGCCAAGCAGTACAAGGTCGACGGGTTCCGCTTCGACCTGATGGGCCACCACCCGAAGGCCAACATCCTGGCCGTGCGGGCGGCGCTCGACGCCCTGACCGTCGCCAAGGACGGCGTCGACGGCAAGAAGATCATCATGTACGGCGAGGGCTGGAACTTCGGCGAGGTCGCCGACGACGCCCGCTTCGTGCAGGCCACCCAGAAGAACATGGCGGGCACCGGCATCGCCACGTTCTCCGACCGGGCCCGCGACGCCGTGCGCGGCGGTGGCCCCTTCGACGCCGACCCGGGCGTCCAGGGCTTCGCCTCCGGCCTCTACACCGACCCCAACTCCTCGACGGCGAACGGCACTCCGGCCGAACAGAAGGCCCGTCTGCTGCACTACCAGGACCTCCTCAAGGTGGGCCTGACCGGCAACCTCGCCGCGTACACCTTCACCGACAGCTCCGGCCGCGGCGTCAAGGGCTCCGAGGTCGACTACAACGGCGCCCCGGCCGGCTACGCGGCGGCCCCGGGTGACGCGCTCGCCTACGCGGACGCCCACGACAACGAGTCGCTGTACGACGCCCTCGCCTACAAGCTGCCCGCGGGCACCTCGGCCGCCGACCGCTCCCGCATGCAGGTCCTGGCGCTCGCGACCGCCGCCCTCTCCCAGGGCCCGGCCCTGTCCCAGGCGGGCAGCGACCTGCTGCGCTCCAAGTCGCTCGACCGCAACTCGTTCAACAGCGGCGACTGGTTCAACGCGCTGCACTGGGACTGCCGGGCGGGCAACGGGTTCGGGCGCGGGCTGCCCATGGCGGCCGACAACCAGCCCAAGTGGCCTTTCGCGAAGCCCCTGCTGACCAACGCGTCGCTCACCCCGGGCTGCGCGGAGATCAACGGGACTTCGGCCGCCTACCAGGACCTCCTCGCGATCCGTAGCGGCGAGAGCGCGTTCGGGCTCGCCACCGCGGACCAGGTCCAGTCGGCGCTCTCGTTCCCGCTGTCGGGCACGAGCGAGACCCCGGGGGTGATCACCATGCGGCTCGGCCCGCTGGTCGTCGTCTTCAACGCGACGCCCCAGGCGCAGACCCAGCGCGTGGCCGCTCTCGCGGGCACCGCGTACGCGCTGCACCCGCGCCAGGCGTCCGGGGCCGACCCCGTGGTCAAGACGGCCACCTACGATCAGGGTTCGGGGAGCTTCACGGTCCCGGCCCGTACCGTTGCGGTCTTCAAACAACACTGAACCGATCATTCCGGGTCGTTCGGTGACCTGATTCGGTTGTTCCCCGCCGCGGGTTGAGTCAAGGGCCGCACTGTGGTCCAGACTGTGCCCGTGGTGGGGAATCTTCCTGCGGAGAGCACGAGTTTCATCGGGCGGTCGGTCGAACTGGCCGCCCTGGACGGCCTCCTGCGGCGGCATCGGCTCGTCACCGTCACGGGACCCGGCGGCGTCGGAAAATCCCGGCTCGCGCTGCGGACCGCCCGGCGGGCCGAGGACCGCTACCCCGACGGGGTCTGGTGGGTGGAGCTGTCGCCGCTGCGGGACCGGAACTTACTCGCGGCCACCGTCGCCGACGCCTTCGACGTCTTCGACCAGAGCCTGCGCACCGCCTGCGAGGCGCTCTGCTCCTGGCTCGCCGACAAACGCCCGCTCCTGGTGCTCGACACCTGCGAGCACCTGATCAGCGCCTGCGGCCACCTGATCGGCGAACTGCTCCAGACCTCGCCCGGGCTCACCGTCCTCGCCACCAGTCGCCAACCCCTCGGCCGACCGCAGGAACGTGTCTTCCCCCTGGAGCCGCTGCCCGTCGCGGACGAGGCGCTGACCCTGTTCAAGGACCGCGCCACCGAGGCCGTGCCCCACCTCAGCTTCGAGGACCCGGCCCGCGCGGCCGCGGCCGCCGACGTCTGCCGGCGCCTCGATGGCATCCCCCTCGCCCTCGAACTCGCGGGCGCCCGGCTGCGGTTGTGGTCGGTCGAACAGCTCGCCGCCCGGCTCGGCTCCCGCTTCGAGGTGCTCGCCGACACCCGGGTCGCGGCCCTGCCCCGCCACCAGACCATGCGCACCGCCATCGGCTGGAGCCACGAGCTGTGCGAACCCCTCGAACGGCTCCTGTGGGCCCGCCTCTCCGTGTTCGCGGGCGACTTCGACCTCGCCGCGGCCCAGGACATCGGCGCGGGCGGCCCCCTGCCCGCGTGCGCCGTCGAACAGGTCCTGGCCGGCCTCGTCGACAAGTCGGTCGTACGCACCCGGCTCGAAAGCTCCGGCCGGTTCGGCCACCGCATGCTGGACACCATCCGCGAGTACGGGCTGCGCTGGCTCGACGAACTCGGCGAGACCCAGGACGTCGCCGACCGGCACGCCCGCCGCTTCCGCCGGATCGCCCACGAGGCCGACGCGGCCTGGATGGGCCCCGGCCAACTCGACTGGTACGTACGCCTACAGGCGGAGAACGCGGATCTGCGCACCGCGCTCGAACACCTCCTGGCCACCGACCCCGAGGCCGCCCTCGACATGGCGGGCTCGCTCTGGTTCGTCTGGTTCTGCTGCGGGCGCCTCCGCGAGGGCCGCGGCTATCTGCAACGCGCCCTGGACGGCTGCCCGGGGCCAGGACCGTACCGGGCCACCGCCGTGTGGGCGCTCGGCATGTGCGCCTTCCTCCAGGGCGACTTCGTCATCGCGCACCGGCTCGGCGAGGAGTCCTCCCGCGCCGCCATCGACCCCGAACAGCGGCTGCGCGCCGCCTACTTGTACGGCGGGAGCGTCCTGATGCCCGGCGACCCCGAGCGGGCCCTCGCCATCCTCGACCCCGCCCTCGCCCAGGACACCGGCTTCTCGGCGGGCCGCGCGCTGTGCGCACTCGCCCGGATCTACGCCCTCAACAACCTGGCCCGCTACACCGAGGCGTCCGCCGAAGCCGTGCTCCTTCGCGACGAGTGCGCCGCGCGCGGCGAACGCTGGATGCGGGCGTACGCCGACTACATGCTGGCCGTCAGCGCGCTCGGCCTGGACCGGCCCGCCGAGGCCGCCGCGCACGCCCGCGCCATGCTGGCCGGCAAGCGCCTCCTGCACGACAGCTTCGGCATCGCCATCGGCCTCGACCTGCTGGCCTGCGCGGTCGCGTCCCAGGGCGACGGCGAGGACGGCGCCCTGCTCCTCGGCGTCGGCCAGGAGTGCTGGCGCACCGTCGGCAAGGCCCAGATGGGCGCGCCCGAACTGACCGCCGTGCGTGAGCAGTGCGAACGCCGGGCCCGCGCCGCGCTCGGTGACGGGGCGTACGACTCGGCCTTCGGCCGGGGCGTGGCCACCGGCCTGGACGACGGGCTCGCGCTGGCCCTCAAGGGTGGCTTTCCGGAGGTGAGTTGACGAAAGCCGCATGTGACCGCTCCCGACCGGCAAGCGGCGCTACGGTGGGTTGCAGCCCGTGCCGGGGAGTGAACGGCCCTTGAGTGGCGGGCTGTTGGAGACGATCGGCGGTGACCGCGACGATGCCCATGACCTGCGACACGACCGTCCTGGTGGTCGACGACGTCGACGCCAACCGCTGTGCGATGGGCGCCGTCCTCAGTCGCGCGGGCCACCGGGTCGTCCCGCTCGCCACCGCCTCGGCCGCGCTCATCGAACTCGACGCCCGGCTGCGCGCGGGAGCACTGCCCGACGCCGCCCTCGTCGATGTGGGCCTGCCCGACATGGACGGCTTCGAACTGTGCCGCCGCCTCAAGTCCCACCCCGGTATCGCGCCCATGCCCGTCGTGCACTTCTCGGCGGCCTCCATCACCCCGCACGACCGCAGCCGGGGCCTGGACGCGGGAGCCGAGGCCTACCTCACCGTGCCGGTCGAGCCCGAGGAGATCCAGGCCGTCGTCCGGGCCGCGCTGCGCGGCGCCCGGCTGCGCCACGAGTCGGCCGCCCTGGCCGGCCGGCTCAGCCGCCTCGCCGAGGCGACCGCCGCCCTGCACCGGGCGCGCTGCCCCCAGGGACTCGCGGACGCCGCCGCCGACGCGGCCGCGCTGCTCACCTCGGGGCCCGTCACCGCCTTCGTGTTCGCCGCCGACGCCTTCCTCCACACGGGCGGCGCCGTCCGCCCGGCCCAGGCCACCGAGATCCCCGCGCTCGCCGCACTGCTGCGCCGCGCCATGGCGGGCTGCACCGGCGTACGGTCCGTGCTCGCCCCCGCCCCGCTCTGGCCGCCGGACCTCTTCGGCAGCGACGGGGCACGGCTCGTACTCGCCCGCGGCCAGGTCGACCAGCCGCCCGTCTGCCTCGCCGTCCCGGCCCGGCTGCCGTACGGCCGGGAGACCGAGGCGCTGCTCTCCCGCCTCGCCCAGTCCCTCGCCGTCGCCGCCGAATCCCTGCGCACCTACGCGGAGGAACGCCACATCGCGCTCACCCTGCAACACAGCTTCCTGCCGCAGCGCGCACCCCGGCTGCACGGAGCCGACATCGCGCTTCGCTACGTCCCCGCCTCCAGCCGCGCCGAGATCGGCGGCGACTTCTACACCGCCCTCACCACCCCCGCCGGGCTCCTCGTCGGCGTCGGCGACGTCGTCGGGCATTCCCTGGACGCGGCCACCGTCATGGTCGAACTCCGCCACGCCCTGCGCGCGTACGCCACCGACGACCACGAACCGGCCGCCCTGGTCCGCCGCCTGGACCGGATGCTCCAGCTCTACCACCCCGAGGCCACCGCGACCCTCTGCCTGGCCCTCATCGACCCGGACACGGGCGCGGCCCGCATCGCGAACGCCGGGCACCTTCCGCCGATGCTCCTGCCCCACCGGGGCGAGGCCTCGTTCATCGCGACCCGGGGCCCGCTGCTCGGCCTCGGCCTGCGCCACCCGCCCTCGACCCGGCTCCAACTCGGGCCGCGCGACGGCCTGTTGATGGTCACCGACGGCCTCATCGAGCGCCGCGGCACCGACCTCGCGGACTCGCTGGAACACCTCAGGCACACCGCGGCCGCCGCCCCGCCCGGCACCGAGGCGCTCTGCGACACCCTGCTGAGCCGCTTCGGCGACGACCTGGAGGACGACGTGGCCCTGCTCGCGCTGCGCCTCAGCCCAGACCGAGATCTTTCTCCAACAGCGTGACCGCGTAGGGGCTGCCCCCGCCGTCGGTCTTCGCCGCCTGCTCGCCGACCACGGTGTACCCCGCGCCCTGGTAGTAGCGGAGCAGCGCCGGGTTGTCGGAGCGGCAGTCGAGGCGGCACAGCGGCCGGCCGCTCTCGGCGACCCGCCGCTCGGCGTGCCCGAGCAGGACCTTCCCCGTGCCGGGCGGCGCGACCGCGCGGTCCACCATCAGGCGGTGCACATAACCGGCCACCGGCGGCCGCACACCCCAGGCGGGCTCGTCCTCCCACCACAGCTCGTACGCCCCGACGACCGAGCCACCGGCGGTACGGGCGAGCCACACCTGGCCCTCCTTCATGCGCAGCCGGAAGTGCTCGGCGTCCTTGCCGCCGGGCTGCCACTGGTCGATGCCGTGGTCGAGCATCCAGCGCGCGGCGCCGTCGTACAGCGAGGTCAGCGCGGGCAGATCGGAGTCGTCGGCGAGATCGAGGACGAGCGTGGACGTCATGCGGTCGATCATGCCGCAGGTCTCAGCCCAGGCGCGGCGCGGGTACCAGCGGGAGCAGGGCGCCGAGCCGGTCCACCAGGTCGCCGAACGGCCCGTCGGCGGGCTCGTCCGCCAGCATGGGCAGCACGATCGCCGCCATCTCCGGATCGTAGGCCGCGCTCACCGCGGCGAGCGCCGCGAAGTCGTGCACCAGCTGCAACTCCAGCTCGCCGCGCGGAATCCGCCGCCCGTCCAGCCAGATCAGCGCCGTCGACTCGGCGAGCGACACCCACGACCGTACGACCAACTCAAGCCTGGCGGGCGGCTGTTGGACGCCCAGGTGCGCCAGGATCTGGAGGTAGGCGGCGTTGCGCACCTCGTCGATCATGGCGTTCGTGGTGCTCGATCCGACGGCCGGGCCGCCCCGCATCAGCGCGGAGAAGCCGGGCCCGTGCTCGTCGACGAAGTCGAAGAACCGGCCCATCACCCGCAGCAGCCGGGCGCCGAGCGGCCCCTCGTGCGGCTCCATGAAGCGGCCCGCGAGCTCGTCCGCGGCCCGGCGCAGCGCGGCCTCGTACAGGCTCTGCTTGCCGGGGAAGTAGTGATACACCAGCGGCCGCGAGATCCCCGCGGCCGCCGCTATCTCGTCGATGGACACGTTGTCGGGCGAGCGGTGGCTGAACAGTTCCAGGGCGACCCCGATCAACTGCTGCCTGCGCTCGTCGACGCCCATCCTGCGCCGTACCCCGGTCGTCATACGAACAGAGTACCTATAGGCCGAGGCGTCTAGAGATCGAGCACCAGCTTCTTGCCGAGGCACCTCGATACACAGACCAGCATCGAGTCGTCGCGCTCCGCATCGGTGAGCAGCTCGTCGCGGTGGTCGATCTCGCCCTCCAGGACCCGCTGTTGGCAGGTTCCGCAGAAGCCCTGCTCACAGGAGTACGAGAGGCCCGGCAGCTCCTCGCGCAGGGTGGCGAGCAGCGACTTGTCCGCCGGGACGGCCAGCGTGCGCCCCGAGCGGCGCAGCTCGACCTCGAATCCCGCGCCCGCCGTGGCCGCGCCGGGCGCGAACCGCTCCAGGTGCGGGGCGCGCCCCGGGCCGAGCGCGTCGGCGACCGCGTCCATCAGCGGATCGGGCCCGCAGCAGTAAACGGCAGCGCTGGAAGGCGAGTTGGCGAGGAAGCCGGCGAGATCCGGCAGCCCCGACTCGTCCTCGGGGACGACGGTGACCTTCCCGCCCAGCTTCTCGATCTCGTCGAGGAACGGCATGGTGGCCCGCGAACGGCCTCCGTACAACAGCCGCCAGTTGCCGCCGGAAGCCTCAACTGCCTTGAGCATGGGGAGAATTGGCGTGATGCCGATGCCACCCGCGACGAACGCGTACGAGGAGCTCGGCACCAGCGGGAAGCGGTTGCGCGGCCCGCGCACCGACAGCTCGACCGCCTCCTGGAGCTGCTCGTGCACCTCGCGCGACCCGCCCCGGCCGTCCTCGATGAGCCGCGTGGCGACGGTGTACGACGTGCGGTCCGCCGGGTCGCCGCAGAGCGAGTACTGCCGTACGAGACCGGACGGCAGCACCAGATCGAGGTGCGCGCCGGGCTCCCAGGCGGGCAGCTCGGAGCCGTCCAGGGCCTCCAGGCGCAGCCGTACGACGCCTTCGGCGGGCTCGGTGCGCTCGGTGACGGTCAGCTTCCGGGTGATGGTGGAGCGCCGGGTGCCCCGCCCCGAGACGGGCTCCTCCAGGGCGGGCATCGGCCACAGCGGTGAGGCGGCGATGCGGCGGCGCAGCGCCCGCCGGGTGAGCAGCGCGGCCCCGGCGGCGAGGGCGGACGTGGTGGCACGGCGCATGTCAGCGGCCTCCGTTGGCGCCGGGCGAGGCGGCGAGATAGGCGACGGCCTGGGCCGTGCTGCCCTCCTGCGAGGGGTGGTAGGTGCGGCTCAGATAGCGCGGAATGGACTTGAGCATGGCGGGCGTGGACGGCAGCATCCCCCGCCTGCCCGCCCGGTAGAACTCGCCGAAGCTCGCCCTGCCGTCCGCCAGCGTGGGGTCGTTCGCCATGAAGAAGCGGGCCCCGCGCTGCCACAGGAAGGCGAGCGCGGTGAACGCGGTCGCCCAGGTGCGCACCCGGCGCCGGTAGCCGCCGTCGACGTGCATGAACAGCTCGAACGCCACCGAGCGGTGCTCGACCTCCTCGGCGCCGTGCCAGCGCAGCAGGTCCAGCATCATCGGGTCGGCGCCGCGCCGGTCCAGGGTCTCGGCGTTGAGGATCCAGTTGCCGAGGAACGCGGTGTAGTGCTCGATCGCCGCGATCGTGGCGACCCGCTCCATCAGCCACCACTCGCGCGCCCTGCCCGGTGGCAGCGTCCGGTCCCCGAGCAGCTTCTCGAAGAGCCAGTCGACCTGCGCGGTGTACGGCGTCGGGTCGAGGCCGAGCTTCTTCAGATGGGGGAGTACGTCGTCGTGCGCGGCGGAGTGCATCGCCTCCTGCCCGATGAAGCCGATGACGTCCTCGCGCAGCCGGTCGTCCGTGATGTGGGGCAGCACCTGCTTGTACACGTGCACGAACCATCGCTCACCGGCCGGCAGCAACAGGTGCAGCACATTGATGGTGTGGCCGGTGAACGGGTCGCCGGGTATCCAGTGGAGCGGGGTCTTCTCCCACTCGAACGAGACGTTCCGGGCCTTGAGCTCGATGCGCTCCTCCGCGACCGGAGCGGGCTGCGGCGTATTAGACATGGCGTCAATGTACTGACGGGTACGCCGCAGCGACAGGGGTGCGCACCGGATTGTTGGACGGACGGGTCAGCGCAGGGTGCTGACCCGACCCCCGTCCGCGAGCCGCCCGTTGAGCTCGGCGCGCGCCCCCTCCTTGGCCCGTACGGCCAGCATGTTGCCCCGCTCATTGGCGGTCATCCCGCCGGACAGGGACACCGAGGACACCTGCTCGCTGCCCGCCGCGACCACGAACCAGTTCCCGCCGCGCGACTTCCACAGCACCCCGGCGAGGACCCGCGCCTCGCGGATCCCGCACGACGCGGAGTTCTCGGCGCGGGCCGCGATCGCGCCCGGCGCGAGCTTGGCGGAAGGCGCCTGGAACTGGGCGAACACCCGGCTGCCCGCGCCCCGCCAGGTCTCGGCCCGGGTGCAGATCCAGTCGGCGGTGCCGTTGTTCTCGGGCAGCGCCTGCTGGGCGAACCGCCAGTCGTTGACCGAGCGCACCCCGTGCGAGCGGACGGTGGGCAGCAGGCACGCGGTCCGCGCCCAGCCCTCGCGCGCCGAGCGGTCGCCGACGTCGCGGGTGTCGGACGGCGGCCCCCACGTCAGCCGGGCCGGGGCGAGCTCGCCGAGGTCGGTGACGAGCCGCACCCCGCTGTCGTCATGGAACTCAAGGGCCTCCCACGACGTGCACTCGCGGGCCTGCGCGGGGGAGACGACCGGGTCCGTCACCCCGTCCTTGTCCCGGCGCAGCGGCCGCGCCCCGGCGCCCGGGGTGAGCAGATCGCGTACGGAGGCCTCACGCACCCAGGGCGCGGTCAGATAGCGCACGTTGCCGTCGGTCCGGCCCACCACGAGAGCGCTCGCGGACGCGGTGTCGGCGGCATCCACGCGCGCGAAGTCGAGCGCGGCCCCGGCCGTGCCGTCACGCGGCTCGGCATAGCGGGCCACCCGCAGGCCGTCGTAGAGCAGCACGACCCTGGCCCGGTCCACCTCGCCCGCGAACAGGAGTTGAGGCGCGCCCATCGGCGGACCCGACGGGGTGCCCGGCGTCGCCGAGACCTGCACGGACCCGCCCGGCCGCGCCCACACCGCGAGCGCCCGCCGCAGCAGTGCCGAGTCGCCGAGCAGGCCGCCCCGGGCCGGCCACACCGAGAAGTCCGTACGGGTCGCGGTCGTCCACGCCGTGGGCTCGACCCGCAGCAGATGGCCGGGGTCGAGCGCGGCCTGCGCGGCCGGGTTCTGCGCGTAGGACGGCGCGGCCGCGCCGTCGGGCCCCCAGCCGTCGCCCGGCAGGCCGATGAGCGCCCCGCACACCACGATCGCGGCGACGGCGGCGAGCGAGGCCCGGCCGTGCTGGCGGCGGCGCATCAGATCGGTGGGCCGCGCCTGGAGCGAGCAGGGGTCGAACTCGGCGGATTCGAGCAGCCCGGCCTGCGTCTCGACGGTGTCGGCCTCGGCGAGCGCCTTCCGCGCCTCGGTGACCCCGGCCGCGTTCAGCTCCGCGCACACCTCGTCGTCGCCGAGCCGCTCAAGACCGCGCAGCACGTAGGCCGCGCGGGCGGGCCCCGAGAGGGCGGAAAGCCGCTGGTCCAGGACGAGTTCATCGGCTCCGCCCGAACGCGGGAACAGCCTCAGGCCCCAGACCTGCGGCAGCAGCGGCGGGAACTGCGCCCGCTTGGGCCACGCCTTGCGCCGCAGTGGGAGCCCCGCTTCGAGCGCCTGGCGCACCACCCGCCGCCGCACATACACATACCCCGGGTCGCCGCCCGCCTCGGCCCGCCGGGCCCCGGGGATCAGCCCGTCATCGGAGCTGCCGGAGCCGTCGACGGAGCCGCCCCGGCCGCGCGGCAGCGAGCGCTGCACGATCGCGTGCGCGGTCACCACCCGGCGGTTGCGCCCGAGCGATGGCGGGAGTACGAGGTAGGCGAGCCGCACCAGTCGCGGATAGTGCTCGACGAGCGCGGCCTCGGCCTGCTCGACGCCGACGGAGGGGGCGGGTGGGTTGAGGATGTCCTGCTCTGGGGCCACGTTCAGCAAAACGAGCGAATGTGGAGATGGTCACCCCGTGCCCAACCGGCCCGACCCCTCAGGAGAGTTGACGCCGGTGCGTGGTGATCACGCGATGAGCCGTTCGCGCAGCCGGGCCACCGCGTCGTCCGGCACCCCGAGCCCCTCGCGGGCGTACTTCTCCATGGAGCCGTACTTCGTGGCGACCTCTTCCAGCGCCGCCGCCAGGTATTCCGGTACGACACCGATGATGGCCAGCGCGATCTCCGGGTCCCCGCCCTGCGCGGTGAAGCCCTCGATGAGCGGGGCGAAAGCCTGGCGCACCGCCGGGTTCACCGACAGGTACTCGCGCTCGACGGTCGCCTCGTCGGCGCCGAGCAGCGTCAGGATCACCGTCGCCGCCCAGCCGGTGCGGTCCTTGCCCGCCGTGCAGTGGAAGAGCAGCGGGCCCGCGTCGTCGGCGGCCAGCTCGGTCAGGAGCGTCCCGTACGCGGAGCGCGCCGAGTGGGACGAGACCAGCGAGCGGTAGGTGTCGGCGAACAGGGCCTGTGCCCTGCCGCCGCCGAGGCGTTCCTCGGCCACGATCGGGTCGGCCAGGATGTGCTTGAGCTGGGCGGCGGCGGGCGCGCCGGTCGCCGAGATCTTGTCGGCAAGCGCGTCGGCGACGACGAGGCGGGCTCCGGCCGGCACCCGGTCGGGGTGGTCGGCGCGCTCGGCGTCGGTGCGGAAGTCCAGGATGGTGCGCAGCCCGAGCGCGGCCACCGCCGGATCGGCCGCCGGGTCCATGCGGTCGAGCTGACCGGCGCGGAAGACCAGGCCGGAGCGGACCGTACGGCCGCCGGACAGCGGGGTGTCGCCGAGGTCGCGCAGGTTGGCGACGGTGGTGGCGGGGATCGCGATCATGTGCGGGCGGCTCCTGAGCGGGTGAAATCTACCGGTTTCGAGCCGAACGGTAGTCCACGGCCGCCGCCACCCCGAGACCGAGCCCCAGCGCCGCGAAATGGCCGGCGTCCGTGAAGCCGCGGCTCTGCCGCAGGAGGGGCTTCGCCGCGAGGGCGAGCAGCGCGATCCGGGCGCCGCGGCGCAGAGGGCCGCGCGGCGGGGCCGAGGTCAGCGCGCCGAGCGTCGCGTAGAAGCCGTAGCTGGTGCCCACGTCCAGGGCGGAGCGGGTGGCGGGCGCGGGGTGCCTTGTGCGCAGCCCGCCGTACACCAGGAGTGTCGCGCCGACATGGCCGAGCAGGAACACACCGGCCGCCCACCAGGCCCCGTGGGCGTACTCCGCGTAGCCGAGCACGGCCAGCAGGAGCAGCGCGTAGGGCAGCTCCATCGGCGACTCGACGAGCAGCGCGCTGGTGGCGAGCGTCCCGTACCGCCCGGCTGCCAGGTTGTCGACGTTGGTGGAGCACGAGCGCAGCAGGTCCTGGCGCGCCCGCTCGCCGAGCAGCCGCCGGCTCGCGTACGCGATGAGCTGGACGCCGCCGACGTAGGCGGGGGCGAGGGCGGGTACACGCATGCACCCATGATCACCGATTGCGGACCCGGCCGCCCGTCCGCCGCGAAAGAATCGCCAAATCACCTTGTTTCCAAGCGAGTTGGGGGCAGGATGGGGTGATGCGAAATGATGCACGAGTGGCCCTTGGGGTGGTTGTGGCGGTCGCCGTGATGACCGGCTGCGGTACGTCGTCGCCCGCGCCCACGACCGCGAGCGGAACCCTGGAGCAGCTGGCCGCCCGGGCCGACTGCAAGCCCGTCGTCTCGACGAACTCGGCCGAGCTGCGGCAGGCCAACTGCACGACGAAGGACGGCCGTTACGTGCTCGCCACCTTCGCCACCGACCGCGGCCAGCGGGAGTGGATCAACGAGGCGAGGGACTACGGCGGCGTCTACCTGGTCGGGCGCAAGTGGGTGGCGGTCGGCGAGCAGCCGGTGGTCACGGCACTGCACGGCCGGCTCGGTGGCAGTGTCGAGACCGGGACCATGCATTCCGGACACTGACCGGGACGGCCGCGCAGCGGCAGTCGCCTCCTCGCGCTCGCGCGCGGGGGGTCAGGCGCAGGAGCGCCCGGTGTTGATGCAGTTCACCGCCTTTCCCATCAGCTGGTCGCTGAAGACGTCGATGAAGTCACCGTGATCGGTGACGGGCTTGTGGAGCTGCTCGGGGAACGAGTCCACGGCGAAGGCGCCGGCCTTGGCCGGAACGTCGTAGACGATGCGCTGCACGAGCTGGGGAATCGCCTTGAAACCGGCGGGACAGGCACCCCTTTTGTCCGTGAAGGCGACATGGGTGCGGTGATTGGCGCTGTCGGTGTTCTTTCCGTCCCAGCAGCTCTGGAATTTGAAGGTACGGACCACCTGGCTGCCCTGGGGGCACAGCGGGTATTTGTCCTTGAGCTGGCGGTTCTCGAATCCGGTGCAGCTCCAGGAGGCATTGGCGTTGGCATTGCCATTGGTGAACGCCTTGGCGTCACCCGTGATGATCCGCAGGAACCGGGGCATCGCGGTGACCTTGCTCACCGGACTTCCGGTCAATTGGATCGTGGCCTGCGTCGGCGTCTGAATCTTTCCGACGTTCTTGTCCTTGCCACCGCCGTTCGCATTCGCGTCCTTGTCGTTGCCCTGGTTGAGGACGCGTACGACCGGCCAGTAATAGGTGGACTTGTCGCCCTGATTACGGCAGCTGGTGTTGCCCCGGGCGAGATCGGCATCGCTGGAGAAGGCATCCGTCGCCTGGTTTCCGACGTAATCGTGCATATGGTGGGCGCCATTGCTCACGCCCGGAGCGACGATGACGTTGTCGGGGTTGCGTTTGCCGTTCTGGTTGCGGCCGCAGTCGCTGGTGAACGTCCCGGTGGAGGCGCCGCGCCCGGGCTGGGGGGCGGCGACGTTCGGCCGTACGGACCGGATGTCGACGAAGTCGCCGCGTGAGAGCCCGGAGGCGGAAGCGGCGGCGGCGTTGACCTGCCGGCCGTTCTGGCCGTCGCTGCTTTGGCCGCCGCCCTGTCCATCGCCCTGTCCGTCGTCCTGGTTGCCGGGCGACGGGGCGTCGGCGGCCCGCATCGTGCACGCGGCGAGCCCCTTGTCGTTGAGGTCCGGTTGGCCGGTGGCGTCCGCGATCTGCCCGATGGAATCGGTGCGCTGCTGTTTCAGCGGGTTCAGGACCATCGTGTCCGCGAGCCCGGGATCGCGCTGGATCCGGTCCTTGTTGTCGGCGAACTTCGTATACGCGTCGGTGATCTGCGTATCAAGGTCGGCGAGCCGGCGGTCAACGGTTGATTTCGTCGAATCGGGCACGGTGGACAGGGAATTGCCCACATCCGGGCAGTCGATGGTCGACAACATCCGCATCTGCGCCATGTCGTGTCCGGACGACCCGTGGCCGCCCGAATCGCCCTCACTGGCGGAGGCGTAGAAATTGACCGCGACGAGCCCGCCTCCGCCCAGAATGAGTGCGGCCGCGGCCATCATCATCCGGCGGGGGAGGGCCTGCCGTTTTCGTGGTGAGCGTGTTGAGCGTCCCATGGAACTCCTTCGCTTGAAGCGCGATGTTCCATACGGATGGGAAGGGTGGGGCGTTCAACGGCTCAGGAGATTCACGGGAGTTGAGACTCCCTCAGGATCTCCCTCAGATTCAACGCGCCTGCTTCACCGCGCGCAGGACCACGAACTTCGGGTCGGACGCCATGAGTTCGCAGTTGCCGAACATGCGGCGGAGCTTCTCGTGGTAGCCGAGGTGGCGGTTGCCGACCACCCACAGCTCGCCGCCCTCGCGCAGCGCCGTGCGGGCGTCCGCGAACATGCGTGAGGAGGTGCGGTCCGTCGTCGCCTGGTGGGTGTGGAACGGCGGGTTGTTCAGGACCAGGTCGGCGGTGCCGGGCTCGAAGTCCGCGAGCCCGTCGCCGAGCCGGAACCCGGCCTCGCGCGCGGGCCCCGCACACATCCGGAAGGTGGCCTCGGCCGAGGCCATCGCCGGATGCGACTCGTCCACGAAGGTGATCCGCGCCTCGGGGTTGGCGAGCGCCGCCGCCGTACCCACGATGCCGTTGCCGCAGCCCAGGTCCACCACGTGGTCCGGGCCCGTGCGCTCGGGCAGGTGCTGGAGCAGGAAGCGGGTGCCGATGTCGAGGCGGTCGGCGCAGAACACCCCGGCGTAATTGGTCACGGCGAGCCCGGAGGCGGGGCCGATGCCCAGCTCCAGGGAGTACGTCAGCGGCCACGGGTTCCTGGGCCTGACCAGCGCCGGGTCCGGCGTGGTGAAGATGAGACGGGCCTTCTTCTCGGCCAGCGAGGTCTTCGTCGGGCCGAGGATCCGCTCGAACAGGTTCAGCGTCGAGGTGTGGATCTCCTTGACCATGCCGGTGCCGACCACGACCGTGCCCGCGTGCACCGACGGCGCGATCCGGTGCAGCTGGTCCTCCAGCAGCCCGAGGCTCTTGGGCACCCGCACGAGCAGCACGTCGGCCCGCTCGGGCACCTCGTCCCGGGTCGACAAGAGGCGTACGGAATCCGGCGCGGAGCCCGCCCGCGCCAGGTTGGCCCGGGTCGCCTCCTGGGCCAGGAACGAGTCGCTGATCTGTACGGGGTGGTGCTCGGCCAGCGCCGTCGTGAGCGCGCCCCAGCGGTCGCCGATGACGACGACGGTGCCCGAGAGGTCCAGGTCCTCGATCCCGGCGAGGTGCCGCAGCAGATAGTCGTCGGCGGCGTCCCAGGCCCGCAGCGGGTCGCGGGGGTCTTCGGGGAATCGGGTCAGGTCGTGCTCGCCCCAGGGCGTGATCATGCGGTTCATTGTTCCGCCAGGCTAACCCGAAACGGCCGAGGAACCCCGCAGCCCGGGACCCCGCTACTCCGCACCCGGAAGCCCGGGGCCTCGCAGCCCGGGACCCCGCTCGCCTCAGCCTCTCAGCCCTCAGCCGCGGTCGAGGTAGGCGAGCACAGCCAGCACCCTGCGGTTGTCGTCGTCGGACACCGGCAGGCCCAGCTTCACGAAGATGTTGGAGGTGTGCTTGGCGATGGCCCGCTCGGTCACGACGAGACGCTCGGCTATCGCCGCGTTCGAGCGGCCCTGCGCCATCAGCTCCATCACCTCCAGCTCGCGCGGGGTCAGCCCGCCCATCGGCTCGTCCCGTACCCGGCGCGACAGGAGCTGCTGGATGACCTGCGGATCCATGGCGGTGCCGCCGCCCGCCACCCGGCGTACCGCGTCGATGAACTGCGCCGCGTCGAACACCCGGTCCTTGAGGAGGTAGCCGACCCCGCCGTTGCCGTCCGCGAGGAGCTCGCGCGCGTACAGCTGCTCCACGTGCTGGGACAGGACCAGGACCGGCAGGCCGGGCCGGGCACGGCGGGCGGCGAGCGCGCACTGGAGGCCCTCGTCGGTGTGCGACGGCGGAAGCCGGACGTCGACGATCGCGACGTCCGGCTCAAGTTCGGCGAAGGCCCGGGTCAGCTCCGGCCCACTCTCGACGGCGGCGAGGATCTCGAAGTCGAACGCCTCCAGCATTCTGACCAGGCCGTCGCGGAGCAGGAACAGGTCCTCGGCTAGGACAACTCGCAAGGGATCTCCATGGTCACCAGAGTGGGACCGCCCGCGGGGCTGCTGACGGCCAGGACGCCGTCGAATGTACCGAGCCGGCGCTCGACCCCGCTCAGGCCGGTGCCCGCGCCGGTCCTCGCGCCGCCCTTGCCGTTGTCGCCGACGGACACGCGCAGCGCGCCCGACTCGTACGACAGGTCGACCCAGATGCTGTCCGCGTCCGCGTGCTTGACCGCGTTGGTGAGCGCCTCGCTGACCGCGAAGTACGCGGCCGACTCGACCGGCGCCTCGGCACGGGCCCGCTCCGGCAGGTCCACCGAAACCTCGGTCGGCACGGGAAGCCGCAGCGCCAACGCCCGTACGGCGTCCGCGAGTCCGCGCTCGGCGAGGACCGGCGGGTGGATGCCGCGCACCAGATCGCGCAGCTCGGTCAGCGCCTCGGCGGAGGACGCGCGAGCCATCGCGAGGAGCTGCTTGGCCTTCGCCGGGTCCGTCTCGACGAGCGCCTCGATGGTGCCCAGATTCATGCCCATGGCGACCAGGCGGGCCTGCGCCCCGTCGTGCAAGTCCCGCTCGATACGGCGCAGTTCGGCCGCCGACGTGTCCACGGCGTCGTGCCGGGTCTCGGTGAGCCGGTCCACGCGCTGCGCCAGCTCGGCCTCGCGCGAGGGGGCGAGCAGCGCCCGGGCGAGCTGGAAGTGGCCGCGCAGCAGGGCCGGGTTGACGAACATGCCGAGCACGAACATCGCGGTGCCGAGCGCGGCGGCCGCGTACGCGGTCCCCTGGCTGACGACATGGACGAACAGGAACCAGTCGCCACCCCCGTCCGCGATCGGCCGCCACACCCCGAGCGCGAGGACCCAGCCGTACGCCAGGTACAGGATCAGGACCGGCGGCAGCAGCGCGGTGGCGAACCCCGCCGTCATGTCGACGAGCATCCAGCGCAGGTCGTGCCAGGTCGCCGGGTCGCGCAGCAGGGTGGTGCACCGCTCGACCCACCCGGCCAGGCCCGGCCGGCGCGGCAGCGGCCGGTACGCCGAGGGGATCCGCACCCCGCTCCAGCGGGCGGCCAGCTCGCGCCGGAAGTCCGCGTGGGCGCGCACCCGCTCGATGATCAACGGGGTCGTCAACACGCCGACACCGATGGGTATGAGGGCGATGGAGACGACGGTGAGCGTGAACAGCAGAATCGACCCGACGATCGAAACGAGGCTCAACGCGAACCCCCGAACCCCCGCGAGCAGCGCGTCCCGTGCTTTGGCCGCGTTCATGTGCTTCCCCGTCTCCGTGTGCTGGCTTGCGATGGTCCGGTGCGGTACCCGAGCGTCCTTGGGGGCGCGCCCAGCCACCGACGGCCCGCAGACAAACAACCGCACACCTGGCGGAGCGCTCGGTGCCGGGCGGGACCGGCTACCAGTCTCGCCGGGCGCACGCCCGGAGTCACGGGGCCCCGCCCCCGGCCAAGGGGTGTTGCCAGCACCACCACCCCGGCCTCGCGCGCTGCCCGCCCCGCAGGGACACCGCACGCGAAAGGGCGGGGCCCCTTAGGCGCCCCGCCCTTCAACTCCCTTGTCAGGGCGCGTACTTGTACCCCACCCGCCGCACCGTCTGGATCGCCCCCCGGTGCTCGGCCCCGAGCTTGCGGCGCAGCCGGGCCACATGGACGTCGACCGTGCGGCCGTCGCCGACGTGGCCGTAACCCCACACCGTGGTCACCAGCTGGTCGCGGGTGTGCACCCGGTGCGGATGCGCCACCAGATGGGCCAGCAGCTCGAATTCGAGGTAGGTGAGGTCGAGCCGCGCCCCGTCCACCTCGGCGGTGCGCCGCGCGGTGTCGATCCGTACGAGCGCGTCCCCGCCGAAGGGGGCGGGCTCGTACGGGACGGCTGTCAGGGGCTCGGGCGCCGCGGCGAGCAGTGCGGGCTGCTGGTCGGCCGGGACGAGCACCAGATAGCCGACCATCGGCGGCTGGCCCGGCAGCGCGGGCAGCGTGTGCTGGGGGGCGGGCAGCCAAGTGGCGCCCGGCGGAAGGAAGTCGATGACCTGGGACGGGGCAGGACGTGCCACCTCGTCGCGGTCCACGGCCCGCAGTCGGTGCCGGCCGAGCGGCAGGGGGGCGGGGGCGTCGGGGGACGGGAGGGTGCGGGTGTTCGCCATGAGGGGTCAGCTCTTTCGCGCGGGGAGTCGTCGGCAGGGGACGTACGTCGTTGCGCGCTGGCCGAAGGCCTGGAGTGGATCGAGGCGTTAGAGGGCCGGCGCGTTCGTCGCGCGGCAACACACCCGGTCGAAGTCGTGGTCCTGACGGGACGGCCAGAACGGCTCAAGGTCGCTGCGACCTGTCACGGGGTTCTGGATGCTGGCCATGTCCCCATTCAACCAGACGATCCGCCCGGCGCAGCAGCCCCCTCCCACGGACTGATACGGATCCTTGGCACAGCGTGACCGGAATCTGCTGTTCCAAATCGGCCCCCGTACGCCGAAGGGCACCCACCGCACCAGCGGTGGACGCCCTTTCACAGCGGATGGGGACGGCTCAGACCTGGCCGGCCTTCTCCAGACCGGTGCAGCAGGTGTCGACGATGAGGCGGGTCACCACGTACGGGTCGACGTTGGCGTTGGGGCGGCGGTCCTCGATGTAGCCCTTCTGGTCCACCTCGACCTGCCACGGGATGCGCACCGAGGCGCCGCGGTCCGAGACGCCGTACTTGTACTGGTCCCAGGGGGCGGTCTCGTGCAGACCGGTCAGGCGGTCGTCGATGCCGGCGCCGTAGTTCTTGACGTGGTCCATGGGCTTGGAGCCCTCGCCGAGCGCCTCGCACGCGGTGATGATCGCGTCGTAGCCCTCACGCATGGCCTTGGTGGAGAAGTTGGTGTGGGCGCCCGCGCCGTTCCAGTCGCCCTTGACCGGCTTCGGGTCGAGCGTCGCGGAGACGTTGAAGTCCTCGGCGGTGCGGTACAGCAGCCAGCGGGCGATCCACAGCTGGTCGGAGACCTCAAGCGGGGAGAGCGGGCCGACCTGGAACTCCCACTGTCCCGGCATGACTTCGGCGTTGATGCCGGAGATGCCGAGGCCCGCGTCGAGGCAGTTGTCGAGGTGCTTCTCGACGATCTCGCGGCCGAAGATCTCGTCCGCGCCGACGCCGCAGTAGTAGCCGCCCTGTGCGGCCGGGAAGCCGCCGACGGGGAAGCCGAGCGGGCGGTCGCCGTCGAAGAAGGTGTACTCCTGTTCGATGCCGAAGATCGGCTCCTGCGCCGCGAACTGCTCGGCGACCGGACGCAGCAGGGCACGCGTGTTGGACTCGTGCGGCGTGCCGTCGATGTTCAGGACCTCGCACAGGACGAGGACGTTCTCGCCGCCGCGGATCGGGTCCGGGCAGGAGAACACCGGCTTCAGGACGCGGTCCGATGCGTGGCCCTCGGCCTGGTTGGTGCTGGACCCGTCGAAGCCCCAGACGGGCAGCTCGGAGACGGCGACGGGCGAACCGGCCATGATCTTCGTCTTGGAACGGAGCTTGGCGGTCGGCTCGGTGCCGTCGATCCAGATGTACTCGGCCTTGTACGTCACGGAAGCCATCCTTTGCGGGAGCTGCGGGGTGCCTGCGCGCTGCCACGCTGCGGCGCTGCTGTATGCCCGGAGCCTCACACCCCGGCATTTCCCGTCCGTTGCCCGTTTGTGAACCCGGTGTTACCTGGGGCTCCCGAGGCGCTCAGGGAAGCCCTTGCCTGTGGGGTTCCTCCGAGTGGGGCGCCGCGAGTCTCGGCGGTTCCTCCCAGGGAGCCGGTCGTACCCTGCCCTGCGGCTGCCTCGTATACCGGGGGTGGGCCGTCCGCCTTGAGCCCGTGTGCGCCGTTCCGGGCAGACTGGCCCCATGAACCGGACCGGCAGCACCACCATCCGTATCGGCCTCCTCGGCACCGGCCCCTGGGCCGCGGCCACCCACGCTCCCGCGCTCGCCACGCACCCCGGCGTCGACTTCGTGGGCGTGTGGGGGCGCCGGCCCGAGGCCGCGGCCGTCCTCGCGGGGGAGCACGGGGTCGCGGTGTACGAGGACGCCGACGCGCTGTTCGCGGACTGCGACGCCCTCGCCTTCGCGCTGCCGCCGGACGTCCAGGCGCCGCTCGCGATAAGGGCGGCGGAGGCGGGCTGCCACCTGCTCCTGGACAAGCCGGTCGCGACGAGTGTGGCCGTCGCCCGCGAGTTGGCCGAGGCGGCCGAGCGCGCCCGGGTCGCCTCCGTCGTCTTCTTCACGCTGCGCTTCGCGAAGGAGACCGCGGCGTGGGTGGCCCAACAGGCCGCCGTGGACGGCTGGTTCAGCGGACGCGCCCAGTGGTACGGGTCGCTGTTCACCCCGGGCGCCGAGCGCGGCCCGTACGCCGCCTCGCCCTGGCGGGGTGAGAAGGGCGCGCTCTGGGACGTCGGCCCGCACGCACTCGCCGTACTGACCGGGGTGCTCGGCGAGGTGACCGCGCTGACGGCCGCGGCGGGCCCCGGCGACACCGCCCACCTGATCCTGCGGCACGCCTCGGGCGCCTCCAGCACCGCAGACCTGAGCTTCACCGCACCGCCGGCGGCCGCGGGCGTCGAGGTCTCGGTGCTGGGCGAGGCGGGGCGGGCGGTCATGCCGGGCTGGGGCGGCGCCCTGGACGCGTTCGCGGGGGCGATCGACGCCCTGCTGGACGCGGCCCGCACGGGGGTGCCGCACCCTTGCGACGTACGGTTCGGGGCGCGGGTGACGGAGCTGCTGGCGGACGCGGAGGAGCAGCTCGACCGGGGTGACAGGGGTTAGGGCGACCGGGGTTGGCGCGAGCGGGGTCAGCGGGACAGTGCGTCCCGAACCGCCTCGTCGGTCCGGGCGACCAGCGCCGTCCCGTCCTCCGCCGTGATGATCGGCCGCTGGATCAGCTTGGGGTGCTCGGCGAGCGCGGAAACCCACCGGTCGCGGGAGTCGGCGTCACGAGGCCAGTCCTTGAGGCCCAGCTCCTTCGCGGCGGTCTCCTGCGTGCGCGTGATGTCCCAGGGTTCGAGACCGAGCCGGTCGAGCACGGTCCGGATCTCGTCGGGCGAGGGCACGTCTTCGAGGTAGCGGCGCACCGTGTACTCGGCGCCCTCCGCGTCCAGCAGGTCGATCGCGCTGCGGCACTTCGAACAGGCCGGGTTGATCCAGATCTCCATGGCCGCCAGGGTACCCGCGATCCACCCCCAAAGCCCGGCTGGCCAGGGCCGATTGTCAGTGCCCCCCAGTAAAATTGAGGCAGTAAGTGAGGGTTCCCGACTGCCCAGGAGGATGCCCATGACCGCTGCCGTACTCACCTCGCACGCCCCGAAACAGTTGTCCCTCCAGCCCCTTCACAAGGTGCCGCTGCCCGCCGGGCGTCCGCGCGTGTGGTACGAGTCCCACAACCGGCGTCTGAAGGCCATGCGCCTGGCCATCGCCCTGCTCGACACGGGGGTGTACCGGCCGGAGCAGGCGCCCGACCGGAAGATACGCACCGTGGCCGCGCTCATCGGAGTGCACCCGCCGTCGGAGACGACCTGCCGGATGGTGCGCGCGCTGATCTACGACGGGCGCTGAGCCCCGCACCACGGCCCGGGTCACGCCTTCGGGAGGCCGCAGGCGTGACCCCGGTCGGCGCCAGGGTGTCCGGCGAATCCTGGCCGGAGCCCCAACTCCGTACGTCCGCCCCCTACTCCGCCCCGTACTCGTCGAGGAGGCGGGCGGTCGCCTCGTCGACCACCCGGTAGCGCACGACCCGGCCCTCCTTCTCACCCGCGACCGCCCCGGCCGCCCGCAGCAGCCGCAGGGCCTGCGAGACGGCCGGGTCCCGCATGCCCGTCGCCACCGCCAGATCGGAGACGGCGAGGGGGCCCGCCCGGTGCAGGGCGAGCAGCAGCGAAAGCCGGTTGGGGTCGGCGAGCAGCGAGAACCGGTCGGCCCAGGCCCGCACCCGGCCCGGGTCGCCGATCGCCGCGATGGCGTCGCAGACCCGGTGGCCGTCGATGGTGCGGTGGCCTGCGCGTTCGGCGGGGACGAGATGCATGCCGGACATCCTCGCAGGGCCACGCCCCGAGGCCCCGTGTGATCTTCGATACCTGCACAGGTGTGCAGCTGGGCAGGCAACTCCGCGGCGTCTAGGGTGGCCTGGCCGTGGTGTTCGGGAAGACCGGTGCGAAACCGGAGCGGCCCTCGCCACTGTGATCGGGTTCCCCGGGTTCCGGGGAGTCGCAGTCCCCTCGCGACGCCACTGGCCAGGATCCACCTGCCCGGGAAGGCCGGGACCAAGGCACCCACCCGTCAGCCAGGAGACCGGCCGCGGCATCTCACGAAGTGATCCACGAGGTGCTGGAGCGTGACCCGCATGACCCTGCCCGTTCGCACGTCCCCCGAGACGGGCGCCCCCGCCGCGCCGTCCTTCCACTGGCGGCGCGAGGACACCGTCCGCACCGCCGTCCTGCTCGCGGTGATAGCCGCCCTCCACGTCGTCGCCTTCGGCGTGCTGTTCCTCCTGGTGGCCCCCGAGCACTACGCGGTCGGCACCAAGACGTACGGCATAGGCCTCGGCATCACCGCGTACACCCTCGGCATGCGGCACGCCTTCGACGCCGACCACATCGCGGCCATCGACAACACCACCCGCAAGCTGATGGCCGACGGCAAGCGGCCCGTGTCCGTCGGCTTCTGGTTCGCGCTCGGCCACTCCAGCGTGGTCGTGGTCCTCACGGCGCTGGTGGCGGGCGGCGCCCAGCTCGCGGGCACCCTGATGAACGAGGAATCCACCACCCACCAGGTGATGGGCGTGGTAGGAACCACGGCTTCCGGCTCCTTCCTCTACCTCATCGCGGCGCTCAACCTGGTGGCCCTGTTCGGCATCCTGAAGGTGTTCCGGGCGATGCGCGCGGGTGCGTACGACGAGAAGGAGCTCGAAGCGCACCTGGACTCGCGGGGCTTCATGAACCGCATCCTGGGCCGCTTCACCAGGTCGATATCCCGGCCCGGCCAGATGTTCCCGCTCGGCTTCCTCTTCGGCCTCGGCTTCGACACCGCGACCGAGGTCACCCTGATGGTGATGGCCGGCACGGGCGCCGCCGCCGGACTGCCCTGGTACGCGATCCTGTGCCTGCCGCTGCTGTTCGCGGCCGGGATGAGCCTCTTCGACACGCTGGACGGCACGTTCATGAACTTCGCCTACCAGTGGGCGTTCTCGAACCCGGTCCGCAAGGTCTACTACAACCTCACCATCACCGGCCTGTCCATCGCGGTGGCCTTCTTCATCGGCACCATAGAACTCGTCGGCGTCCTGCACGAAAAGCTCGACCTCACCGACCCGGTCAGCGGCTGGATCGCGGACCTGAACCTGGACAACGTCGGCTTCGTGATCGTCGGCCTGTTCGTGGTGGTGTGGGCGGCGGCGCTGGCGTACTGGCGCCTCGGCAAGGTCGAGCAGAAGTGGGCGGCGGGCCCGGGCGCCTGAGGGGCCGGCCTTTTGCCCGGGCCCTGGTGCGTTTACGCACCCTCACGCGGCCCCGGCACTCCCCGGTCGTTCTGCAGCGTCCACAACTCCCTGAACAGGCCGTCGGCGGCGACGAGTTGGGCGAAGGTGCCCTCCTGGATGACCCGGCCCCGGTCGAGGACGACGATGCGGTCCGCGACGGCGACGTTCGCGAGCCGGTGGGTCACCAGAACCACCGCCCGGTCGCGGGCGACCGCCCGGAGCCCCATGAAGATGCGGTGCTCGGCGCGGGCGTCGAGCGCGCTCGTCGGCTCGTCCATCACGAGCAGCCCGGCCGGACGGTGGAAGGCCCGCGCGATCGCGATCCGCTGCCACTGCCCGCCGGACAGCTCCACACCCCCGAACCACTCCCGCGCGAGCAGAGTGTCGAGCCCGCTGCGCAGCCCGTCGACGACCTCCGCCGCGCCGGAGTGGGCGGCGGCCCGTCGTACCGACTCGTCGCCCCCGTGGGGCTGCCCCAGCGTGATGTTGTCGCGCGCGGACATGGGCCAGTGCGCGAAGTCCTGCGGCACGACCGCGGTCTGCCGCCACAGGGCCAGCGGGTCGCACCGCTCCACCGCGACCCCGTCCCAGGTCACCGCCCCTTCGCTGGGCAGATAGAGCCCGGTGAGGAGCTTGCTGAGGGTGGTCTTGCCGGACCCGTTCTCGCCGACGAGCGCGAGCACCTCGCCCTTGCGCACCTCGACCGTCACCTTCTCCAGGGCGGGCCGCTCGCTGCCGGGATAGCGGTACGTCAGCGACTCGGCCCGTACGACGTCCGGCGCGGGCGGCGCCAGCGTGCCGCGCGCCATCCGGTGCCCGCCGGCTTCCTCGATGAACTCCGCCCAGTCGTCGAGGTAGAGCCCGGTCCGGAACAGCCGCGTCCCGTATCCGACGACACCGTGCAGCGAGGTGGCGACCGTGCGCAGCGCGAACACGGCGGTGCCCGCCGACGCCACCGACATCCGCCCCGACCCGAGCAGCCAGGCCAGCGCGCCCCACACCAGGCCCGCCGCGAGCCCGCCCGCCAGGGCGCCGATCACCGAGTAACGGGCGCCCTGGTGCACGGCCTTGTCGGTCGCCGCGTCCACCCGCTTGCCGATCGACCGGTACCGGTCGAGCAGGAACTCCGCCATGGTGCAGGACCGCAGCTGGTCGGCGGTGTCCTTGTCGATCACGAACCACCGCAGCAGACTCAGCGTGCGCCGCTCGGCGCTCATCGCCCGCGACGCCTCGTAGTGCACCCGCGCGGCCTTCACCCCGGCGATGCCCTGCGGCAGCGCGGCGAGCAGGAGCAGGGGGAGCAGCGCGGGATGCAGCACGGTCACGACCCCGGCCGCCGCGACCAGCGAGGCCACGCACGCCATGAGGTCCTGCGAATCGGTGAGGAGCTGCTGGGCGACCTCGGCACCCCGGTCGGCCGCCTCGCGCTTGTCGTTGAACCCGGGCTGGTCGTACGCCGACAACTCGGCCTGTACGGCGGCCCCGAGCATCTGCATCTCGGCCTCGCGGGAGATCCGCGGCGAAAGCCGGCCGGAGATGTTCACCACCACGATCCCGAGCAGCGCCCGCAGCCCGGCCGCTCCGGCGAGCACCGCGATCGACGGCAGCGCATCGCGCAGCCGGTGCGCGATGTCGCCGCTCGCGATCAGCGCGGTGATCGTACGCGTCGTGGCGAGCAGCCCGAACGCCTCGAAGAACCCCGAGAGCGCCTGACAGCAGAGCAGCACGAGCACGGCCCGCCGATCCACCCGCCAGGCCAGCGCCAACGCCTTCCGCACGAGCTGAGGCAGCCGCCGCGCCATGGTCCGCGTGGTCACAGGCCGCCGCTGCACGGCCTCCAACGAGCTTGACCGGTACCGCAGTTGCTCATCGACGGGCTGCTCGCCCAACACCTCCGCCATGCCGCCCCCTAGCTAGGAATCCGCCTACCTTCCCGCACAAATCCCCCGACGGGACCGCCGCGTAAGGTGATCCACCCGATAGGGGGGAGCAAGCACGAAACACGGCGAGCCCCGCCGCCCGGGTGGGGCGGCGGGGCTCGGGGTGTCGCTGAGCCGCGGGGGCTTAGATGTCGAAGTACAGCTCGAACTCGTGCGGGTGCGGGCGGAGCTGGATCGGGGCGATTTCTGCCGTGCGCTTGTAGTCGATCCAGGTCTCGATCAGGTCGGAGGTGAAGACACCGCCGGCCTGCAGGTACTCGTTGTCCGACTCCAGGGCCTCCAGGACGGCCGGCAGCGAGGTCGGGACCTGCTGGACGTTGGCGTGCTCCTCGGGAGCCAGCTCGTAGAGGTCCTTGTCGATCGGCTCGGCCGGCTCGATCTTGTTCTTGATGCCGTCCAGGCCCGCGAGGAGCAGAGCGGAGAACGCGAGGTACGGGTTCGAGGACGGGTCCGGGGCGCGGAACTCGACGCGCTTGGCCTTCGGGTTGGAGCCCGTGATCGGGATGCGCATCGCGGCGGAGCGGTTGCGCTGCGAGTACACCATGTTGACCGGCGCCTCGAAGCCCGGGACCAGGCGGTGGTACGAGTTCACCGTCGGGTTCGTGAAGGCGAGGAGGGACGGGGCGTGCTTCAGGATGCCGCCGATGTAGTAGCGGGCGGTGTCCGAGAGGCCCGCGTAGCCCTGCTCGTCGTAGAACAGCGGGTCGCCGCCGGCCCACAGGGACTGGTGGACGTGCATGCCCGAGCCGTTGTCGCCGAAGATCGGCTTCGGCATGAAGGTCGCGGTCTTGCCGTTGCGCCAGGCGACGTTCTTCACGATGTACTTGAAGAGCATCAGGTCGTCGGCCGCGGCGAGCAGCGTGTTGAACTTGTAGTTGATCTCGGCCTGGCCGGCGGTGCCGACCTCGTGGTGCTGGCGCTCGACCTGGAGGCCGGAGTTCTCCAGCTCCAGGGAGATCTCGGCACGCAGGTCGGCGAAGTGGTCGACCGGCGGGGCCGGGAAGTAACCGCCCTTGTAACGGACCTTGTAGCCGCGGTTGTTCTCCGTCGACCCGGTGTTCCAGGCGCCTGCCTCGGAGTCGATGTGGTAGAAGCTCTCGTTCGCCGACGTCTGGAAGCGGACGTTGTCGAAGACGTAGAACTCGGCCTCGGGGCCGAAGTAGGCGGTGTCCGCGATGCCGGTGGAGGCGAGGTAGGCCTCGGCCTTCTTGGCGATGTTGCGCGGGTCGCGGCTGTACTGCTCGCCCGTGATCGGGTCGTGGATGAAGAAGTTGATGTTCAGCGTCTTGTCCCGGCGGAACGGGTCCAGACGCGCCGTCGACAGGTCCGCGCGCAGCGCCATGTCGGACTCGTGGATGGCCTGGAAGCCGCGGATCGACGAGCCGTCGAAGGCGAGCTCCTCGGCCGGGTCGAACGCCTTCGCAGGGATCGTGAAGTGCTGCATCACGCCCGGCAGGTCGCAGAACCGGACGTCGACGAACTTCACGTCGTTGTCCGCGATGAACTTCTTCGCGTCGTCGGCGTTCTGGAACATCCAACTCCTCCTACTCCCACCCGGGGAGGGGCGGGGTTGCAGCTCGGTCGTGCGGCCAGTGCGGTGGCACACGCTGGACCCGACCATAGGCAGGCGGGATTTCTCAAGCGTGACCCGTTTGTTTCGCCCAAGTTAACCGGCCTGGTAGCGACGCTGCCAAGACTGACCCGGGCCGAAGTGATCGAAAACGGGCGCAGTACCGTTGGATCCGTGGACAACAGGCAAGCAATCGGATCGTGGCTCTCGGGGCCCCGCGCGGCCGCCGAGGAGATGGGCGTCGACTTCGGCTACCGGGGCGAGCGGCTCGGTCTGCCCAAGGACGGGCCCGGCTCGGTGGCTCCCCTCGGCCGGCGCTTCGGCGCCATCTTCATCGACTGGGGCCTGTGCGCCCTGATCGCGTACCAGCTGATCGCCCGCGGCAACCCGCACAGCGCGGGCAACTGGGCGCTCCTGGTGTTCCTGGTGCTCGGCGTGCTGACGGTCGGGACCGTCGGATTCACCCCCGGAAAGCGCCTGCTCGGCCTGCGCGTGGTGGCGGAGGAGGGCGGTCGGCTCGGCATCGTCCGGGTCACCGTCCGCACCGTACTGCTGTGCCTGGCGATCCCCGCCCTGATCTGGGACCGCGACGGCCGGGGCCTGCACGACCGCCTGGCCCGCGCGGTCCAGGTCAGGATCTAGAAGGCCCGAGAGGAACACCCAAGACGTCAGAAGGCGGCCCGGACCGAGTGGTCCGGGCCGCCTTCTGTGCGTACGAGGTGTCTCGTGTGCGTACGAGGTGAGGGTCAGCGCATCTTTCCGCCGCGCGGCATCCGCATGCCCTTGGGCATCGGACCCTTCGGCAGCGGCATGTTGCTCATCAGGTCGCCCATGGCGCGCAGCCGGTCGTTGGCCGCGGTCACCTGCGGGCCGGACAGCACGCGGGGGAACTTCAGGAGCGTGGTGCGCACCTTCTTCAGCGGCACCTGGCCCTCGCCGTCACCGACGATCACGTCGTGGACCGGTACGTCCACCACGATGCGGGCCATCTTCTTCTTCTCGGCGGCCAGCAGGGACTTCACCCGGTTCGGGTTGCCCTCGGCCACCAGCACGACGCCGGCCCGGCCGACGGCCCGGTGGACGACGTCCTGGCTGCGGTTCATCGCCACGGCCGGGGTGGTGGTCCAGCCGCGCCCGATGTTCTGCAGCACGGCGGCCGCCGCACCCGGCTGGCCCTCCATCTGACCGAACGCGGCCCGCTCGGCACGCCGCCCGAAGACGATCGCCATCGCGAGCACGGCCACCAGGAGGCCCAGAATGCCCAGGTAGACCGGGTGCCCCAGCAGGAAACCGATCGCGAGGAAGACGCCGAGGACGACGATTCCCACGCCGGCGATGACAAGTCCGATCTTGGAATCGGCCTTACGGGTCATCTTGTAGGTCAGGGCGATCTGCTTCAGTCGCCCCGCATTCGCATCGTTCGCAGCGCTCTCTGCGGTTGCCTTCCTCGCCATACAGGGAAGTTTACGTGGCCTAGGAGCGGCGGGTGGCCACGGCCTCCAGTACGTGCTGGGCCTCGACGCGGTCCTTGGCCCGGCGCCGGTCCTCCAGGACCGCGGTCCAGGCGTTGCGGCGGGCGGTGCGCTGGCCGGAGCCCATGATCAGCGACTCCATGGCGCGCAGCGCGCCGGTGACGGACGGAAGCGTGGTGGCTCGCACGGTCTGCGGAGCGGTAGCGGCCTGCATCGTCGAGGTCCCCCCTCGGGACGGGAAGTCAGAAACGGGCGATGGGTGTGGGGGCATGCGCGGTGCGTAAAGCCAGGGTCACTGATTGGTGTTACCAGGGCGTGTCCGAGCGGTCAAACGCCAATGAAACATTGATGCGGGCCGGGAAAACGTTGACGCGGCCCGTACGCATGCCCCGACCTGCGGGGAAGGTACGAGCCGCGTCGAATCGGCCATTACTGATCAGTAGCCGCTTGTGAGCGGGTTCACGCAGTGCCTGTCGTATGCGACCGGGCTCACGCGGTGGTGGCGGCGCTCCGGGCTTCCATCGCCTGCTGGTAGAGGCGGCCCGCACGGTAGGAGGAACGGACCAGCGGACCCGACATCACACCGGAGAAGCCGATCTCGTCGGCCTCCTCCTTCAGCTCCACGAACTCCTGCGGCTTCACCCAGCGCTCGACGGGGTGGTGGCGCACGGAGGGGCGCAGGTACTGGGTGATCGTGATGAGTTCGCAACCCGCGTCGTGCAGGTGCTGCAGCGCCTCGCTGATCTCCTCGCGGGTCTCGCCCATGCCGAGGATCAGGTTGGACTTGGTGATCAGGCCGTAGTCGCGGGCCTTGGTGATCACTTCCAGGGAGCGCTCGTAGCGGAAGCCGGGGCGGATCCGCTTGAAGATCCGCGGCACGGTCTCGACGTTGTGCGCGAAGACCTCGGGGCGGGAGGAGAAGACCTCTTCAAGCTGCTCGGGGACCGCGTTGAAGTCGGGTGCCAGGAGCTCGACCTTGGTCCGGCCCTCGGCGCGGTCCGCGGTCTGCGCGTGGATCTGGCGCACCGTCTCCGCGTACAGCCAGGCACCGCCGTCCGCGAGGTCGTCGCGGGCGACGCCGGTGATGGTGGCGTAGTTCAGGTCCATCGTGACGACCGACTCGCCGACGCGGCGGGGCTCGTCACGGTCCAGGGCCTCGGGCTTGCCCGTGTCGATCTGGCAGAAGTCGCAGCGCCGGGTGCACTGGTCGCCGCCGATGAGGAAGGTCGCCTCGCGGTCCTCCCAGCACTCGAAGATGTTCGGACAGCCCGCCTCCTGGCAGACCGTGTGCAACCCCTCGCTCTTCACCAGCTTCTGCAGCTGGTTGTACTCGGGGCCCATCTTCGCCCGGGTCTTGATCCACTCGGGCTTGCGCTCGATGGGGGTCTGGCTGTTCCGGACCTCCAGGCGCAGCATCTTGCGTCCGTCGGGTGCGACTGCGGACACGTCCGGCTCCCTGTGACTTCGATTCTTCGGCGAACCCTAGGGTACGCCCGTTGTTTGCTCGGGTGAGGTGCGGCTCCCGCCGGGGGTAACCCCTGAGGGGTTCCGTTGCATTCCCTTGGCCGGGGGACCCAGGGGGCGGCGCCCCCGGCGATGCGCTCAGGCGGAGGCGGTCTCGATGACCCGCGGAGCGAGTTCCGCGTTCTCCAGGATGTCCCGCAGGTGTTTTTCGGCCACCGGCAGGACCTCCGCGATGGTCACCTCGCGGCCCAGCTCGTACGAGAGCGAGGTCACACCGGCGTCGCGGATCCCGCACGGGACGATCCGGTCGAACCAGGTGTTGTCCGGGTTCACGTTCAGCGAGAAGCCGTGCATCGTGACGCCCTTGGCGACGCGGATGCCGATGGCCGCCAGCTTGCGGTCCTCGCGGCGCTGGCCGGCGTTGGAGGGTGCGTACTCGGGGCCGTTCAGGCGGGCGTCGAACTCGTCGTCGTTCAGGCGCGGGTCGAAGTCGAGGGACAGGCCGCCGAGCTTGGGGCGCTGCTCGACCGGGTCGCCGAGCACCCAGACACCGCTGCGGCCCTCGACCCGGGTGGTCGCCAGGCCGAAGTCGGCGGCGGTACGGATCAGGGCCTCTTCGAGGCGGCGTACGTGCGCCACGACGTCCACCGGGCGGGGCAGCTTCTGGATCGGGTAGCCGACGAGCTGGCCCGGGCCGTGCCAGGTGATCTTGCCGCCGCGGTCGACGTCGATGACCGGGGTGCCGTCCAGGGGGCGCTCGCTGTCCTCGGTGCGGCGGCCCGCCGTGTAGACCGGCGGGTGCTCAAGGAGCAGGCAGGTGTCCGGAACCTCGTCGGCGAACCGGGCCGCGTGCACCCGGCGCTGCTCGTCCCAGGCCTCCTGGTACTCGACCGCGTCCTCGCCGAATCCCAGCCGGACAAATCGCAGCTCGTTCACGCCAGCTCCCCTGTCGAACTTCTCGGATTCCATGCGGATGCAATGCGGTGCGCGCCCGCATTCACTGTACGACCGTGTTCGACGGCCTCCGCACGCCCCCCGGACCCGGGAAGAAACGGCACGTCACCACACGATCGGATGAATGCGGGGCGAAGGTGGCGGCACCGGCCGTATTGACCGCTAAATTCTCGCCGTTCCATGAGGGCTGCAAGATTGGCCCGGAAGGCAGGAGAACGCAGAGCTGATGACGGAACGACCCTCGCAGCGCACCCCCAACCGCCAGCTCGCCGCACTGATCGCAGAAGCCGGGTTCTCCAATGCCGGGCTCGCCCGCCGCGTTGACCAGCTCGGTCTTGAGCACGGCCTGGATCTGCGCTACGACAAGACCTCGGTGACGCGGTGGCTGCGCGGCCAGCAACCGCGCGGCACCACGCCCGCGCTGATCGCCGAGGTGTTCACCCGGCGGCTCGGACGCCGGCTCTCCGCACAGGACCTCGGCCTCGACGCCTGTGCGCCCGTGTACGCGGGCCTGGAGTTCGCGGCGACCCCCGAGGAGGCCGTCGACATCGTCGGCGGGCTCTGGCGCAAGGACTCGGGCAGCCATGCCGAACTCCGCAAGATCGCGTTCACCCCGGCGGGCCTGGTGGTCCCCAGCAGAGACTGGCTGATCGGGCGGGCGGACGACCGGGTGAGCCGCGGCGAGCCGAACCCGCAGGGCAACGTGACCCGCATCCCGGTCCAGGGCCGCCCCTCCGTACCCCGCCAGCGGACCACCGACCGCGGCCCCGGCCAGCGGGTGACCAGCGGCGACATCGCGGCGCTCCGCTCGGTCGGCGAACTGTTCCGCACCCTGGACCACGCCTACGGCGGCGGGCACGCCCGGCAGGCCCTTGTGCGCTATCTGGAGCACGAGGCCGAGCCCATGCTGCGCGGTACGTACGGCGAGAACGTGGGGCGCCGGCTCTTCGCGGCCGCGGCGGACCTGACCAGACTGGCCGGCTGGACCTCGTACGACATCGCCGCGCACGGGCTCGCCCAGCGGTACTTCGTGCAGGCGCTGCGGCTGTCGCAGGCGGCGGGAGACCGGGCGTACGGCTCGTACGTGCTGGTCACCATGAGCCGGCAGGCCGTCTATCTGGGGCACGGCCGCGAGGCGGTGCAGCTGGCCCGGGTCGCCCAGCAGGGCGTCGGTTCTGCGGCGCCGCCCGTCGTGCAGTCGCTCCTGAACGCGGTCGAGGCGCGCGGGCACGGCGTGCTCGGCGAGGTGCGGGCCTGCACCGCCTCGCTCGTACGGGCCGAGCGGGCCCTGGAGAGCGCGCGGCCGGGCGACGACGTGCCGCACTGGGCGCGCTTCTTCGACGAGGCACAGCTCGCCGACGAGTTCGGCCACTGCCACCGTGACCTGCAGCAGTACCGCGCGTCCGCCCAGCATGCCGAGCGCTCGCTGCAACTGCGCGCGCCCGGCTACGCCCGGTCCCGGCTGTTCTGCCGGGTCGTGCTCGCCACGGCCCGGCTCGGCCTCGGCGAACTCGACCAGGCGTGCGCGCTGGGCGCGGAGGCGGCCCAGCAGGCAGGCGAGATGCGCTCGGCGCGCGCGGTGGAGTACGTACGCGACTTCGAGCGCCGCCTGGAGCCATACCGGGACGCCGCCGCGGTGCGCAACTACCGGGACCGGGTGGCCGCGCTGGGGTGAGGGCGGGCGTCAGGCCGCCTTGCGGATCACCTCCGGGGCGGCGTGCCAGGACTGGACGCCCAGGTCGGCGAGGATCGCCTGGGCGGCGCGGCGGCCCGAGTACAGGGCGCCCTGGACGGTGCTGGTGTCGCGGTGGTCGCCGCACACGTACAGGCCGGCCAATAGCCGGACCGGGCGGCGCAGATCGTGCGGGGCGGGCATCGACGGCACGGCCTGCGGGGTGTGGTGCACGGCGAGCAGCTCCCAGCCGTCCGTGGACGTGGCGTACAGCCGCGCCAGCTGGCGGCGCACCGTGCGCTCCAGGTCGTCGGGCGGGGTGCCGAGCACGGTCGAGGTGATCAGCGCCCGGCCGCGCGGCGCCCGGCTCGGGTCGACCTCGCTCATCACCGAGCTGTACGCCACCGGGCCGCTGCGGTCCGCGTCCAGGAGCAGCGCGGGGTCGGCCAGCGGGGAGTGCGGGGCGGCGTGGTGCAGCACGGTGAGCGGGTGGAACGCGGGGACCCTGAGGCCCGGCAGCAGCTCGGCGGCGGCCGGGGCGTCGGTGGCCAGGAGCAGGGAGCGGCAGCCGAGCACGCCGTGGTCGGCGGTGGTGACCGAGGTCGTGGCGACGGCCGTCACCTTCACATCGGTACGCACCGTGCCGGGCGGCAGGGCCGCGGCGAGCAGCTCCGGCAGGGTGGCCGCGCCGCCCGCCGGAACGCACAGCCGGCCGCGCGCGAAGCCGCGCAGCGCCAGGTCCGCGCAGCGGCTCGACGTCGTCAGGTCCGGGTCGCAGAGCAGCGCGGAAAGCAGCGGGCGTACGAAGCCGTCCAGGGTGCGGGCGGGCAGACCCCGGCTCAACAGGGCCTGGCCTATGGGGAGTTCGGGCCGGGCGGTGATCCGCTCGATCGGGGTCGCGGCCAGTTTGGCGAGCGCCTTGCCGAGCCGGGCCTGATCGAGCGCGCCCCCGAGCGGGGTGACGGTGCCGCGGGGGGCGCTCGCGCGGGCGCGCGCCGCAGCGAGTGCGCCCCTCGCGCTCCCTGTGGCGCCGGCCCGGTAGTGCCGGCCCTCGCTGTGTACGAGGACGCCGGGCGAGAACGGGCGCAGCGGCAGGTCCTCCAGGCCCGGGGTGCGGGTCAGTTCCGGGTACGAGGTCGAGAGCAGCTGCCCGATCCGGTCGAGACGGAAGCCGTCGACCGCGCTGGTCGACATGCGGCCGCCCACGCAGGGGGCTGCCTCCAGGACGCTGACCGTGACTCCCGCGCCGGTCAGCTGATGAGCCGCTGACAGGCCCGCGAGCCCGGCCCCCACGATGAGTACGTCCGCATGGTGTGCGGTGCTGAGCACGTGGCCCTCCCCGGGGTAGGCGCGGTAGGTGGAGGCCTCATGCCCCCAACTGGCCCACGAAATGCGGCAGTTCGAGGAGAGAGTAGGTACGTTCCGGGCGGGCGGGCCCATGCGCGCGGGGGTGGGCGTCGAAGCATGGCGGGCGCACGGGGGCCCGTCCGGGGGTGGGCGGGGGAGGGGGCTGCCTACCCACCCGCCCGTTGCTCAGCGCTGGACGAGCTGAGCCCCCGGGGCTGCGCCCCAGACCCGCTGGGGGGCCTGGGTGTGCATGTACCCGCGGACCGTGGCTGGCTGGTCGCGCAGTTCCCCGCGCCCCTGGCAGGGTTGATCCTGGCCGGCACCGGCATCTTCGGCCCGGCGTTTGAGGACGAGCGCTGTTCAGGCGCGAACGGGGTCTGGGGCGGAGCCCCAGAGCAACCCCCTATCCCGCCGCCGCCCCGATCGCCCCCTCCACGCTGGGGAACGCGAACTTGAACCCCGCCGACAGCAGCTTTCCCGGGAGGACCCGTTGGCTGGACAGGGCGTCCGATGCCGCCTCGCCCACCGCGAGCCGCATCGCCGCCGCCGGGACGGGGAGGAGGGCCGGGCGGTGCAGGGCCCGGGACATCGCCGCCGTCACCTCCCGGTTCGTCACCGGCTCCGGTGCCGTGAGGTTCACCGGGCCGGACAGGGTCTCCGTATCCACCAGGAACCGCAGGGCCGCCACCTCGTCGTGCAGCGAGATGAACGACCAGTACTGGCGCCCGCTCCCGAGCCGGCCCCCCAGCCCCGCCCGGAACAGCGGGAACAGCTTCGCCCAGGCCCCGCCCTCGCGGGCCACCACCAGGCCCGTACGCGCGAACACCGTCCGGATGCCCGCCTCCTGAGCCGGCGCCGCCGCCTCCTCCCACTCCACGCACACCGAGGCGAGGAATCCGTCGCCGGGCGGCGCGGACTCGTCCACCGGGCGCCCGCCCGTGTCGCCGTAGTAGCCGATCGCCGAGCCGCTCACCAGCACCCGGGGCGGGGTGTCGAGCGAGGCGAGGGCCTCCGCGATCGCCGCGGTGCCGAGCACCCTGCTGTCCCGGATCTCCTTCTTGTACGCGGCCGTCCAGCGGTGGTCGGCCACCCCCGCCCCGGCCAGATGCACCATCGCCTCGCATCCCGCCAGGCCCGCCGCGTCCACGTACTGGCGCGCCGGATCCCACTCGACCTCGTCCGGCGACTCGGCCTCGCGCCGTACGAGACGTAGCACCTCATGCCCGTCCGCCCGCAGCGAGCGCACCAGCTCCGCACCGATCAGTCCTGTCGAACCCGTCACCGCGATCTTCATGGAGTCCATCCTCGCGCTCCACGGCCCGCATGGCACAGTGGCGGCATGCCCGAGTCGTACACCCAGCCCGGTACTTCTCCGTCCCTGTTCATACGCGCCGCCCAGCGTTCCGACGGCGAGTCGTTGGGCGCGCTCACCCGGGACGCCTGGTCCCCGCTGCACTCCGTGCAGCCGCGTCCGACACCGCCGTACGAGCCCTTCTTCGACGAGCGGCACGAGCCCTCGCAGTACCTCGTCGCCGAGACGGACGGCCGTGTCGTCGGGTTCGTCCGGCTGGTTCCGGCCACCTCGCTCGCCTGCAACCGTCACGTCCGGCAGATCCAGGGGCTCGAAGTCGCCGAAGCCGCGCGCGGCCGGGGCGTCGCACGAGCCCTGCTGCGCGCCGCCTACGACGCTTCCCGCAGCCAGGGCGCCACCCGCATCACCCTGCGCGTCCTCGGCCACAACACCCCGGCCCGCGCCCTGTACGAGGCGGAGGGCTTCGCCGTCGAAGGCCTACTGCCCGGCGAGTTCCTCCTCGAAGGCGAGTACGTGGACGACGTCCTCATGGGGCGTTCCCTGATCGACAGCTGACGACCGACGATCGACGACTGAACCTCCGAAAGCAGGCCCCGTGTCGCACTCCCGCCCCTTGACCAATGCCGCCAATGCCGCCAAGGCTGCCGCCGACGCCGCCGGTATCGCCCTGCGCGGGCTCGACGCCATCCGTGCCGACCTCGCCGACCTCTACCGCGACCTGCACGCGCACCCCGAGCTGTCCTTCGCCGAGCACCGCACCGCCGCCGAAGTGGCCCGCAGGGCAAGGGAGTTCGGGTGCGAGGTGACCGCCGGGGTCGGGCGCACCGGGGTCGTCGCCGTCCTGGAGAACGGACCGGGGCCCACCGTGCTGCTCCGGGCCGACTTCGACGCGCTGCCGGTGACCGAGCGGACCGGGCTCGCCCACGCGTCCACCGTCGAGGGCGTCATGCACGCCTGCGGGCACGACATGCATGCGACCTGCCTGCTCGGCGCGCTCAAGCTGCTCGCCGACTCCCGCTCGCTGTGGAGCGGCACGGTCCTCGGCGTCTTCCAGCCCGCGGAGGAGATCGGGCAGGGCGCGCGGGCCATGCTCGACGACGGGCTCTACGAGCGGTTCGGGACGCCCGACATCGTGCTCGGCCAGCACGTGGGGCCGTTCCCGGCCGGGCTGGTCGGCGCGCACGCGGGGCCCGCCTTCGCCGCCACCGACGCGCTCAACGTCGTCATGTACGGCAAGGGGGCGCACGGTTCGCGGCCCGAGACGTCCGTCGACCCGGTGGTGATGGCCGCCTCGACCGTGCTGCGGCTCCAGACGATCGTCTCGCGCGAGATCCCGGGCGGCGAGACGGCCGTCGTCACCGTCGGCGCGCTGAACGCCGGGACCAAGGACAACATCATCCCGGACCGGGCCGAGCTGAAGATCAATATCCGTACGTACAAGGAGAACGTGCGCGCCAAGGTGCTGGCCTCCGTCGAGCGGATCGTGCGGGGTGAGGCCGCCGTCGCCGGGGCCGAGCGCGAGCCCGACATCACGGGGCTCGACTCCTTCCCGGTGCTCGTCAACGACGCCGACGCGGTCGCGCGGACGATGGCCGCCGTCGGCGCGGTCATCGGCGACGAAAGGGTGCTCGACCCGGGTCCCGTGACGGGCAGCGAGGACGTCGGCCTGTTCGGTACGGAAGCCCAAGTCCCGGTCTGCTATTGGCTGTTGGGGGGAGCGGACGCCGAGGCGTTCGGCGCCGCGTTCGCCGCGGGCACCCTCGACAAGGACATCCCCTCCAACCACTCGCCCCTCTTCGCCCCCCTGGTCGAGCCCACCCTGACCACCGGCGTCACGGCCCTGACGGCCGCGGCGCTGGCCTGGCTCGACGGACGCTGAAGACGCATGGGCGAATGCTGAAGAGGCCTCGCCGAACATCGAAGGGCCTCGCGAACACTGAAGGGCCTCGACGGACACTGAAGGGGCTCAGCGGCCCAACAGGCGCATTCCGCCCGTGAGTTCGCGCAGGCAGCGCACCGCGAGCTCGGCGGGGGAGCCCGGGCCCGTGGCCGGGGCGTCGGTGGCGGACCACGCCTCAAGGGCCACCCGGATCGCGTCGGTGGCCGCTGCCGCCGCGAGCCGTACCTCCAGGGCGTCTGCCCCCGGCCCCGCGAGGCGGGCGAGCACGGGCAGCAGGCGCTCCTCGGATTCCTGGTTCACCCGGTACCAGACCGCCCGCAGCGCCGCGTCGTGCTCGGCCGCGCGCAGCAGCCCCCGGGTCCACCTGAACTGCTCGGCGGCGTGTGCGTCCGGGACCGCGAGGGCCTCCCGGACGGCGACCTCCAGGGTCTTCGCCAGGGGGCCGGGCTCGGCCGCTTCGAGCAGGGCCCGCCAGCGTTCGGCGCCGCCCGAGAGCAGCGGGCCGACCGCGTCCTGCTTGGAGCGGAAGTAGCGGTAGAAGGTGCGCAGCGCGACCCCGGCGTGCCGGGCGATGGCCTCGGCGGTGGTGCCGTCGGGTCCGTGCTCGGCGAAGAGCGCGGCCGCGGCGCGGGCGATGTCGAGCTGGGTCGCGGCCTTGCGGCGCTCGGTGAGCGAGGTCTTGTGCGGGGGAACGGGCTGCGGTGCGGGCTGCGGTACGGGCGGGGTCACTTCGCAAGCGTACGCCCGGAGGCTCCGTATCTGCATGGATTGACTCCATGGCAAAACGTGCCACCAAGGCGTACGGTGGCTGTATTCATGGGCTCCGTCCTGTCGAATCCGCCTGAAGAAAGCTGGAACCGCGATGAGCGTGAACACCGTCACCGACCGCTACGAAGGGCGCCGCGCGCTGGTCACCGGCGGCGGCTCCGGCATCGGGCAGGCCACCGTGCTGCGGCTGCTCGCCGAGGGCGGCCACGTCGTCGCCGCGGACGTCAGCGAGGCGGGTCTGAAGGACACCGCCGAGAAGGCGGGCGCCGCCATCGGCCGGCTCACCACCCTCGTCGTCGACATAGCCGACGAGGACTCGGTACGCGAGGGCGTCGCCGCCGCGGTCTCCGCGCTCGGCGGCCTGGACGTGCTGGTCAACGCGGCCGGCATCCTGCGCTCCTCGCACACCCACGAGACGAGCCTGGCCGACTTCAACAAGGTCGTCGCGGTCAACCTGACCGGCACCTTCCTGATGATCCGCGAGGCGATCCCGGCGCTGCTCGAAGGCAACGGGGCGGCCGTCGTCAACTTCAGCTCGACCTCGGCGATGTTCGCCCACCCCTACATGGCGGCGTACGCGGCCAGCAAGGGTGGCATCCAGTCGATGACGCACGCGCTGGCCGCCGAGTACGCCAAGCAGGGCATCCGGTTCACCGCCGTGCAGCCCGGCTCGATCTCCTCCGGCATGACCGACGGAACCGGCGCCTCCAGGGCGAGCGTGGGCCCCGGCCTGCCCGCCGACGCCGACATGTCGCTCTTCATGAAGCTCGCCCCGGCCATCGGCCAGGGCTTCGCGGGCCCGGAGACGGTCGCCTCGGTGGTCGCGATGCTGGCCAGCGACGACGGCCGCTTCATCACCGGCACCGAGATCCGCATCGACGGCGGCACGCACTTCTGACCGGCTGACCGGCTGACCGGCGACCCGCTGACCGGCGACCCGCTGACCGGCGATCCGCCTGATCCGCTGACCGGCGCCCCGCTCAGCCGGTGCCGAACCGCTCCCACAGGCGGGGGAAGCGCGCCGCCAGCGCCGACTCGTCCTCGAAGTCCAGCGGGGTGCCGGCCGGCTCCTCGGACTGGGCCGGGATGCCGAGGTCGGGCGCCACGACGCCGGTGAGCTGCTCGTACGCCTCGTCCGCCGCGTAGCCGAGTTCCTCGCCGTCGCCGTCGACCTCCTCGTCGAACTCGCCGAGGAGCTCGGCCAGCGCGTCGGGGTCGTGCAGCGCGCCCTCGAAGACCTCGCGGCCCTGGCCGATGAGCCAGCAGCGGAAGTAGTCGAAGGCGTCGTCGCTGGCTCCGTCGAGCAGCACGGCCGCGGCTCCCCACAGGTCCCAGCGGTAGGCGCGGTTGTAGCGCGCCTCGAAGTGCCGGGCGAAGTCGAGCACGGAGTCGGGGTCGAGCTGCAGCAGCCGCTCCACGAGCAGGTCGGCCTGTTCCTCGGGGTCGCCGTCGGCGGCCTCGCGGGTACGGTCGACGATCTCCCAGAACTCCGTCTCGTCCATCACGGAACCAGCATCGTGGGTAGGGGGAGGCGGCGCACGCGGAGCGGCGCTTTTCGTCCGGTTGCCGCCGCCGGCTCACCCCTGGCACATCTGTCGCCATTCGCCGGCGGCTCGCTCGCGCCTTGTTCGTTGTCTGTTCGCCACTCGTCGGGAGAGAGCCCGCGCTCCTTGTCGGGGGAGAGCCCGCTGCTTGTCGGAGGCTGCTTGTCGAGCGGCGGTGCGCGCTACTCGTCGAGGGGCAGCGCGGTGGCGACCATCTCCCAGCGCGAGTCGAACCAGGCCTGCACCTGCTGGAACTCCTCGCGATCGAGGGCCCGCGCCCCGTTTCCTTCCAGGGCGGCCGGGAACAGGGTGTCGCTGTGCAGTTCGAGCACCTCTATGGACTCCGCGTCGACGAGGATGTGCGTTCTGCGCAGGAAGTAGTAGCCGGTCAGCATCTGGCTGCCGTTGATGAGGTAGCGCTTCTCGCCGGGCACCGTCGGCAGGCTCCGGATCTCCACGGACACCGAGCCGACCTTGCCCTCCTCGGCCAGCTGGGTGAGCGAGTGGTGCAGCGCCTCCGTGTACATCCGGATGACCCGGCGCAGCCGCCGCAGCGGGCGCAGGTCCAACGGGTCGTCGAGGTGGCGCGGGTAGGGGTGGTGGGTGTCCAGATCCGGCACCAGGACCCGTACCCGGATCGACTGCGGGGCCGTCCGGTCGCCGATCCGGATGAGTTCGGCCTGCTGCTGCACGGCCCGGGAGAGTTCCTCGGTGTGCAGCGACCAGACGTCGAGCGAGACATGGGGCGCCTCGAAGGCGCGGGATACGTAATAGGTCAATGGCCGCCCGATGGCAGCCTGGCGGGCCACCCTGGCGCCCCGGCCGGGCACACCGTCCTCCAGGAGCCCCTCGGCGCGCAGCACCTGGAGCGCCTTCTGTACGGTGCCGCGTCCGCAGCGGAAACGGCGCATGAGCTGCTGCTGGGTGGGCAGCAACGCGCCGGGCGACAGGGCACCGTTCTGGATGTCCCCGCGCAGTGCGTCGGCGACCGACCGGTAGCGGGGGGTCTCCCCGGCGTCGTCCCGGTCGGCCCCTGTGGTGTGGGTCGTCACTCGGCGAGGCTACAACTCGCGGGCAGGACAGGACAGATGGCTGCAACGACCGGTCAACTCCCCTGATTGACCGGTTGGTTGAGTGAGATGGTCGCTCAACTGCCCAATGGCATGACTGTGTTGCCCAATATGCAGCGAGCTGACCATAGATGGCCGTCATTCAGGCCGGGTAGGAGGGAGGGAACACAATCGTCTGCCAATGAAGGCACCGGGCTCAGTACTCGCGGTCTGCGGCGGCGACAACCGGAGGAGGTGTTCCATGGGACTGGAGACACGCGTGCAAATCGTCCTCGAACTGCTGTCGAACGTAGGTGTGGTGTCCCTGCTCGGCCCGTCGGGCCTGCTGGTGCTTGCCCTGGGCGTACTGCTCGCGAAGGGCGGCGGCGCCGGTGGAGCCGTCCGCCGGGAGCCGGGGCCGGTTCCGGCCGGGCCGCGCACGAACCTGGTGTGCGTGGCGGCCGTGGTCGTGGTGCTCCTGCTGATCGCCACGCTCTGAGAAACGCGGCAGTCCGACCGTTCGCGCTCTGAAACGCGGCAGCCCGGTCGCCCGCGCTCTGAACGGGGCGGTCCGATCGCCGGCTTCCGGATGAGGCCGACCTGAGGTGGCCCGCTCCGGATCCGGCTCAGTTCGGGTCCATGGGGCGGGCGATGGTGTTCCACAGCGAGTCGAACCACTGCTGGGTCTGCTCGACATAGCTGCGGGTGACCTGGTCGTCGTCCACCGCGGCGTGCCGGAAGAGCATGCCTTCCACGCCGAGCATGTCGTAGATCTCGATGGGGTTCCGGTCGAGATCCACGGTGCGCTCGGTCACCTGGTAGTGCCCGGCCAGGACCTCGCTGCCGTTGAGGATGTACACCTTCTGCGTCGGGGTGATCGACACCTTGCGGGCCTCGACCGTCACGTCCGGCACCAGGTCGCGGACCTTGAGCATGCGCAGGGAGTGCCGCAGTGAGCCGTAGATGTGGTTGCTGGTGATCCGCAGCCGCTCGCGCGGCCGGTCGTTCTGCAGGTCGCCGATCACCTGGGGCAGGGCGAGCGGTGCCTCGGCGTCGGGCAGCAGGATGCGCACCGCCACCCGGCGCGGGCCCGAGCCCTCGGCCTGCACGGTGACCAGCGGGCCCGCGAGCGCGGATGCCAGCGTCTCGCCATTGAGGCAGTACGCGTCGATGGTCACCTCCTCCTGGCGGAAGCACTGCGCCACCCGCTCGCCCAGGAAGATCCCCGCAGGCCTCGGCGACTGGCGGCGCGCACCGGGAACCTCGCGCCGGTTGTTCGCGGGCGCATGGATGATCGCGGGGCGGGCCACCGTCGGCGGAGTGCCCTGCTGGGCCCGCCTGATCAGGCCTTCCCGCTCAAGGAGTTCGACGGCACCGCGGACCGCGCCGCGCGGCACGGCGAACCGCTCACTGAGCTGCGCCTGGGTCGGGATGCGTTCACCGACCCGCAGCTCACCGCCGGAGATGAGCGCACGTAGGCCGTCCGCGACCACATCCCGCGGACGACGCTGTCCATCGGTCGAAGCGCTGCTACCAGGCACGCGGCAAGCCTACAACTTCCTGCCAATGACGGCGAGTTGTCCGCCGGAAACCGTCAGTATCTGCCAATGCGGCCGGTCTACTCGTAGAGTTGGCGCATGGCGCGAGCCGCGTCGGCGAAGCGGTCGCGCAGCGAGGCGGGCTCCAGGACCTCCAACTCCGGTCCCAATGCGAGCAGTTGGCCGTAGGCCACATCCTGTGACTCGACCGGCAGTGTGAGGGTCAGCCGGCCTTCCTCGTCCGGCCCCTCCGCCTTCTCCAGGGCCTCGCGCGCCGCACCGCGGTCGCCGGTGGCGTACGGCAGCCGGGCGGCCCCGGCGGGTGAGACCCGTACGACCACGCTCTCGCGGAGCACCGAGCGCGCGAACTCCTCGGCCCGGGCCTCCCAGAAGCGCGGCAGGTCGAAGTCCTCGTCGCGTACGAAGCGGTCCTCGCCGACCGCGACCGCGGTGAACCGGTCGAGGCGGTACACGCGGAAGCCGCCGCCCTCGTCGACCGCCCGGGCGCACAGGTACCAGACGCCCGCCTTCAGGACCAGGCCGTACGGTTCGAGCTCGCGCTCCACCTCCGGGCGGTCCGGGCGCCGGTAGCCGACCCGTACCGCGCGGTCGTCCCACACGGCCTCGGCCACGGCGGGCAGCAGCTCGGGGGTCTCGGGCTCCTGCCACCAGCCGGGGGCGTCCAGGTGGAAGCGCTGGGCGGCGGCGGACGGGGCGTCCTTGAGGGAGGGGAGCAGTGCCGCCGACACCTTCAGGCGGGCGGCCGAGGCGGCGTCCTCAAGCCCCATCTCCCGCAGCGCGCCCGGCACTCCGGACAGGAAGAGGACCTCGGCCTCGGAGCGGGCGAGGCCGGTCAGGCGCGTCCGGTACCCGCCGACCAGGCGGTAGCCACCGGCCCGGCCCCGGTCCGCGTACACCGGCACCCCGGCCTCGGCCAGCGCCTGCGCGTCCCGGGTCACGGTCCGCTCCGAAACCTCCAGCTCACGGGCCAGCTCGCCGGCGGTCATGGCGGGCCGAGCCTGAAGAAGAAGCACCATCTTGATAAGGCGGGCAGCACGCATAGGGTCATGATGCCTCGGCGGGGTGAGGGATTCGGGTTCGCCAGTGCCGCCGACCGTGCCCGCGCCTACCGATGCGCCTCGTCCAGCGCGATCACCGAGAACGCCCCGCCCTGCGGGTCCCGCAGCACGGCGAAGCGGCCCGGCGGGATCGTGGTGGGCGGCACGTGGACCTCGCCTCCCAGTTCCCGCGCCTTCGTCGCGGTGGCGTCGCAGTCCTCGACCTCGACGTACACCATCCAGCGCGGCGGCGCCTCGGGCGGGAAGTCCTCGTTCATCCGCATCATGCCGCCGAAGCTCTCGCCTTCGAGCTTCCACTCGGTGTACTCGGAGCTGCCGTACGGCTCGGTGTCGCAGTCCCAGCCGAAGACGGTCCGGTAGAACGTCTTGGCCTGGTCCGGATTCCGGGTGAGAAGCTCGAACCAGCACATGCTGTACGGCTTGTCGGCCACCCCGAACCCCGTGTGCTCCTTGGGCTGCCAGACACCGAAGACCGCGCCCTCGGGGTCGGCGAACACGGCGAGCCGGCCCGACTCGAAGACGTCCATGGGGCCCGCGACGATCGAGCCGCCGTTGCCGGTCACCGCCGCGGCCGTCGCATCGGCCGAGTCGACCTGGTAATACGTCAGCCAAGCCACCGGCTGCCCCGGCGCCGTGCAGGGCCCGTACCCGCCGACGTACTGGTCGCCGAGCAGGAACATCCCGTAGCCGCCCGCCTCCTCCATCGGCACGTCCGCGCCCTGCCAGCCGAAGAGGCCGCCGTAGAAGGCCTTGGCGGCGGCCACGTCGGTCGTCGACAGGTCGGCCCAGGTGGGCGCGGACGGGCGGTTGTAGATCTTCATGCGGTGCTCCCGGAGTCGTGGCGCCCCCGGTCGACCATTCACGCACGCGTGCCCCGACCCGGCAATCGGGACGGGGCACGCGTGCGTACCTGCCGAGACCTACAGGCCGTAGCGCTCGCGCGCTTCCTTCACGGCCGTGACCGGGACCTCGCCGCGCTTGGCGAGCTGGGCCAGGGCCGCGACGACGATCGACCGGGCGTCGACGCCGAAGTGGCGGCGGGCCGCCTCGCGGGTGTCGGACAGGCCGAAACCGTCCGCGCCGAGCGAGGACCAGTCCTGCTCGACCCACTGCGCGATCTGGTCCGGGACCTGGCGCATGTAGTCGGACACCGCGAGGACGGGGGAGTCCACGCCCTCAAGTACCTTGCGGATGAAGGGAGTTCGCTCCTCGCCGCGCAGCAGGGCCGCATCCGCCTCAAGGGCGTCGCGGCGCAGCTCGGTCCAGGAGGTGGCGGACCACACGTCGGCGGCCACGCCCCACTCCTCGGCGAGCAGCTTCTGGGCCTCAAGGGTCCAGTGGATCGCGGTGCCGGAGCCCAGGAGCTGGATGCGCGAGGCGTTGACGGGAACGGTCAGCCCGGCCGACTCCGCCGTGTTGAAGCGGTACAGGCCCTTGACGATGCCCTCGTCGATGCCCGCGGGCTTCGCCGGCTGCGGCATCGGCTCGTTGTAGACGGTCAGGTAGTAGAAGACGTCCCGGTCCTCGCCCGGGGCCGCCTCTCCGTACATGCGGCGCAGACCGTCCTTGACGATGGCCGCGACCTCGTAGGCGAAGGCCGGGTCGTACGACATGGCCGCCGGGTTGGTCGCCGCGATCACCGGCGAGTGGCCGTCCGCGTGCTGGAGGCCCTCACCGGTCAGGGTCGTACGACCGGCGGTGGCGCCCACCAGGAAGCCGCGGCCGAGCTGGTCGCCGAGCTGCCACATCTGGTCGGCCGTGCGCTGCCAGCCGAACATCGAGTAGAAGATGTAGAACGGGATCATCGGCTCGCCGTGCGTGGAGTACGCGCTGGCCGCGGCGATGAAGTCGGCCATCGAGCCGGCCTCGGTGATGCCCTCGTTGAGGATCTGGCCGTCCTTGGCCTCGCGGTAGTACATCAGCTGGTCGCGGTCGACCGGCTCGTACGTCTGGCCCTTCGGCGAGTAGATGCCGAGCGAGGGGAACAACGACTCCATGCCGAAGGTGCGGGCCTCGTCCGGGACGATCGGGACCCAGCGCTTGCCGGTCGTCTTGTCGCGGATCAGGTCCTTCATCAGCCGGACGAACGCCATGGTGGTGGCCATGGACTGGCTGCCGGAGCCCTTGTCGAACGCCGCGAACGACTTGTCGGCCGGAGCCGGCAGCGCCTCGACCGCGTGGCTGCGGCGGGCCGGGGCCGGGCCGCCGAGCGCCGCGCGGCGCTCCTGGAGGTAGCGGACCTCGGGGGAGTCGGCGCCGGGGTGGCCGTAGGGGACCTGGCCGTCGACGAACTGGGCGTCGGAGATGGGGAGTTCAAGAAGGTCACGCATGTTCTTGAACTCGTCGTTCGTGAGCTTCTTCATCTGGTGGTTCGCGTTCTTGGACGCGAAGCCCTCACCGAGGGTGAAGCCCTTGACGGTCTGCGCCAGGATGACGGTCGGCGCACCCTTGTGGGACAGGGCGGCCTTGTAGGCGGCGTACACCTTGCGCGGCTCGTGGCCACCGCGCGACAGGTGGAAGCACTCCAGGATCTTGTCGTCCGAGAGCAGCTTCGCCATCTCGACGAGCGCCGGGTCCTTGCCGAAGAAGTCCTCGCGGATGTAGGCCGCGTCACGCGTCTGGTACGTCTGCACCTGGGCGTCGGGGACCTCGCGCAGGCGGCGGACCAGGGCGCCGGTGGTGTCGAGCTGGAAGAGCTCGTCCCAGGCGCCGCCCCACAGCGACTTCACGACGTTCCAGCCGGCGCCGCGGAACTGGGCCTCCAGCTCCTGGACGATCTTGAAGTTGGCGCGGACCGGGCCGTCGAGGCGCTGGAGGTTGCAGTTGATGACGAAGGTCAGGTTGTCGAGACCCTCGCGGGCGGCGAGCGCGAGGGCCGCCGTCGACTCGGGCTCGTCCATCTCGCCGTCGCCGAGGAACGCCCACACGTGGGAGTTCGAGACGTCCTTGATGTTCCGGTTGGTGAGGTACCGGTTGAAGCGCGCCTGGTAGATGGCGGAGAGCGGGCCGAGTCCCATGGAGACGGTCGGGAACTCCCACAGCCAGGGCAGGCGGCGCGGGTGCGGGTAGGAGGGCAGGCCGTCGCCGGCGGACTCCTGGCGGAACTTGTCGAGGTGTGCCTCGGTGAGGCGGCCGTCGAGGAAGGCGCGGGCGTAGATGCCGGGCGATGCGTGGCCCTGGATGTAGAGCTGGTCGCCGGAGCCGTCGCCCTCCTTCCCGCGGAAGAAGTGGTTGAAGCCGGTCTCGTACAGCCAGGCCGCGGACGCGAAGGTCGCGATGTGGCCGCCGACGCCGTACTTCGAGCCACGGGTCACCATGGCGGCCGCGTTCCAGCGGTTCCACGCGGTGATCCGGCGCTCCATCTCCTCGTCGCCGTCGATGACGGGCTCGGAGGAGGAGGGAATGGTGTTGACGTAGTCCGTCTCCAGCAGCTTCGGCAGGGCGAGGCCCGCGCCTTCGGCGTGCTGCAGCGTGCGGCGCATCAGATACGCGGCCCGGTGCGGGCCGGCGGCCTTGGCGACGGCATCGAGGGAGGCCGCCCATTCGGCGGTCTCCTCGGTGTCACGGTCCGGGAGCTGGTCGAGCTCGCTCGGAAACTTGGCTACGGGGTCGATCATGATCGCCGCCTTCCGGACAGGAGGGGGGTGGAGAAAAAGGGGGCCTTTGTCTGGCAGGACGGGGCCTTGGACGGTGAGTCCGCCGTCGACTGTAAGCCGCCGATCGATGATCGATCAAAGTGCGGAGCCAAAAACTTCTTCGAATCGCGAAAGTCGGCACAGGGTGCCGCGAAAAAGGGCACCGGGTGCCTTGCTTTTGAAGGGGCCCAGTGCCCTTGCGCGCAGGTCAGGCGCTACGCGGCGCGCACCCCAGGACGTGGGCCTTCACCAGTGCCCCGATGGCCGGATCCCGCCGCCGGAACGCGGCGACCAGATCCTCGTGCTCTTCGGCGTAGGACTTCTGGACGGTGCCGAGCCAGCGGATGGAGAGCGCCGTGAACACCTCGATGCCGAGACCTTCCCATGTGTGCAACAGCACACTGTTGTCGGCGGCTCGCACCAGTTCGCGGTGGAAACCGACGGTGTGCCGCACCTGCGCGGTGCCGTCGGCCGCCCGGTCCGCCTCGTAGAGCGCCGCCACGTGCGGCTCCAGGGCCGAGCAGTCCTCGGCGAGGCGCTCCGCCGCCAGCTCGGCCGCGATCTGCTCCAGACCGGCCCGCACCGGGTAGCTCTCCTCCAGGTCGGCCGCGGTCAGGTTCCGCACCCGTACGCCCTTGTTGGGCGCCGACTCGATGAGCCGCAGGCTCTCCAGCTCCCGCAGAGCCTCGCGCACCGGCGTCTGGCTGACCTGGAGCTCCACCGCGATGCGCCGCTCCACGATCCGCTCACCGGGCTTCCAGCGCCCGCTGACGATCCCCTCCACGATGTGCTCGCGGATCTGCTCGCGCAGCGAGTGGACGACGGGCACGGTCATGAGGGCTCCTCCAAGGGGGCGGTGACGTCCAAACAATACGGCCGCGCCCCCGTCCGGAAGAGCCCGGGCGGGGGCGCGGCCGCTGGTGAGACGAGTCTTACAGCCGTCCCACGGTGCCGTTCGGAGCCTTACAGGCCGAGCTCGACCTCGAACTCGCCGGCCTCAAGGATCGCCTTGACCGTCGTCAGGTAGCGGGCCGCGTCGGCGCCGTCCACCAGACGGTGGTCGTAGGAGAGGGCCAGGTACGTCATGTCGCGGACGCCGATGACGGTGCCCTCGGCGGTCTCGATGACCGCCGGACGCTTGACGGTGGCGCCGATGCCCAGGATGGCGACCTGGTTCGGCGGCACGATGACCGTGTCGAACAGCGCACCGCGCGAGCCGGTGTTGCTGATCGTGAAGGTCGCGCCGGACAGCTCGTCCGGGGTGATCTTGTTGGCGCGGACCTTGCCGGCCAGCTCCGCGGTCGCCTTCGAGATGCCGGCGAGGTTCAGGTCGCCCGCACCCTTGATGACCGGGGTCATCAGACCCTTCTCGGAGTCCACGGCGATGCCGATGTTCTCCGAGTCGAAGTACGTGATGGTGCCCTCGTCCTCGTTGATCCGGGCGTTGACGACCGGGTGGGCCTTCAGCGCCTGGGCCGCGGCCTTGACGAAGAACGGCATCGGGGACAGCTTGACGCCCTCACGGGCGGCGAAGGAGTCCTTCGCGGCGGCACGCAGCTTCATCAGCTTCGTGATGTCCACCTCGACGACCGTGGTGAGCTGCGCCTGCGAGTGCAGGGCCTTCATCATGTTGTCGCCGATGACCTTGCGCATGCGGGTCATCTTGACCGTCTGGCCGCGCAGCGGGGACGCCTCGACGGACGGGGCGGCCTTCTTCGCGGCGGGGGCGGCAGGGGCGGCGGCCGGCGCGGGAGCCTTGGCGGCCTCCGCGGCGGCGATGACGTCCTGCTTGCGGATGCGGCCGCCGACGCCGGTGCCCTTGACCGCGCCCAGGTCCACACCGGACTCGGAGGCGAGCTTGCGGACCAGCGGCGTGACGTACGCGCCGTCGTCACCGGAGGGGGCAGCCGGAGCGGCCACCGGGGTCACCGGAGCCGGAGCGGCCACGGGGGCCGGGGCGGCGGGAGCCGGCGCCGGAGCGGCGGGCGCGGCCGGAGCGGCCGGAGCGGCCACGGGGGCCGGAGCCGGAGCCGGGGCGGGTGCGGGGGCCGGAGCGGCGGCCGGGGCCGGAGCCGCCGGAGCCGGGGCGGCGGCCGGAGCCGCGCCCGGGGCACCGATGACGGCGAGCTTGGCGCCGACCTCGGCGGTCTCGTCCTCGCCGACCACGATCTCCAGGAGCACACCGGCGACCGGGGCGGGGATCTCGGTGTCGACCTTGTCGGTGGAGACCTCAAGCAGCGGCTCGTCCTCGGCCACCTCCTCGCCGACCTCCTTGAGCCAACGGGTGACGGTGCCCTCGGTGACGCTCTCGCCGAGCGCGGGGAGGACGACGTCGGTGCCGGAGGCGCCACCGGCGGGGGCGGCCGGAGCGGCAGCCGGAGCCGGAGCGGCGGGAGCCTCGGCCTGGGCCGGAGCGGCCGGGGCAGGGGCGGCAGGGGCCTCGGCCTGGGCCGGAGCCGGGGAGGCAGCGGGCGCGCCCGTGCCGTCGTCGATGATGGCGAGCTCGGCGCCGACCTCGACGGTCTCGTCCTCGGCCACCTTGATGGAGGCCAGGATGCCGGAGGCGGGGGCGGGGATCTCGGTGTCGACCTTGTCGGTCGAGACTTCGAGCAGCGGCTCGTCGGCCTCGACGCGCTCGCCCTCGGCCTTCAGCCAGCGGGTGACGGTGCCCTCGGTGACGCTCTCGCCGAGCGCCGGAAGGGTTACGGAAACCGACATGGTTTCGGTTGCTCCTTACGAATTGCGGTAGTGGTCGTCGCGCCCGAGGGGCTACTAGTCGTGGGAGTGCAGCGGCTTGCCGGCCAGCGCCAGGTGGGCCTCGCCGAGCGCCTCGTTCTGCGTCGGGTGCGCGTGGATGAGCTGCGCGACCTCGGCCGGCAGAGCCTCCCAGTTGTAGATCAGCTGGGCTTCGCCGACCTGCTCGCCCATACGGTCACCGACCATGTGGACGCCGACCACGGCACCGTCCTTGACCTGGACGAGCTTGATCTCGCCCGCGGTCTTGAGGATCTTGCTCTTGCCGTTGCCCGCGAGGTTGTACTTCAGAGCGACGACCTTGTCCGCACCGTAGATCTCCTTGGCCTTGGCCTCGGTGATGCCCACGGAGGCGACCTCGGGGTGGCAGTACGTCACCCGCGGCACGCCGTCGTAGTCGATCGGGACGGTCTTGAGACCGGCCAGACGCTCCGCCACCAGGATGCCCTCGGCGAAGCCGACGTGCGCGAGCTGGAGCGTCGGGACCAGGTCACCGACGGCCGAGATGGTGGGCACGTTGGTGCGCATGTACTCGTCGACCAGGACGTAGCCGCGGTCCATCGCGACACCCTGCTCCTCGTAGCCGAGGCCCTGGGAGACCGGGCCGCGGCCGATGGCGACGAGGAGGACCTCGGCCTCGAACTCCTTGCCGTCGGCCAGCGTGACCTTCACACCGTTGGCCGTGTACTCGGCCTTCTGGAAGAAGGTGCCCAGGTTGAACTTGATGCCGCGCTTGCGGAACGCGCGCTCAAGGATCTTCGAGCTGTTCTCGTCCTCGACCGGGACGAGGTGCTTGAGGCCCTCGATGACGGTGACGTCGGTGCCGAACGACTTCCACGCCGAGGCGAACTCGACGCCGATGACGCCGCCGCCCAGGATGATCGCGGACTGCGGGACGCGGTCCAGGGTCAGCGCGTGGTCGGAGGAGATGATGCGGTTGCCGTCGATCTCCAGGCCGGGCAGCGACTTCGGCACGGAGCCGGTCGCCAGGAGGACGTGGCGGCCCTGGATGCGCTGGCCGTTGACGTCCACGGAGGTCGGGGAGGACAGGCGTCCCTCACCCTCGATGTAGGTCACCTTGCGGGAGGCGACCAGACCCTGCAGACCCTTGTACAGGCCCGAGATGACCTCGTCCTTGTACGCGTGGACCGCGTTGATGTCGATGCCCTCGAAGGTGGCCTTGACACCGAACTGGCCGGCCTCGCGCGCCTGGTCGGCGATCTCGCCGGCGTGCAGCAGGGCCTTCGTGGGGATGCAGCCGTTGTGCAGGCAGGTGCCGCCGAGCTTGTTCTTCTCGATCAGTGCGACGTCCAGGCCCAGCTGCGCTCCGCGCAGGGCCGCGGCGTAGCCGCCACTGCCACCGCCGAGGATCACTAGGTCGAAAACGGTGCTGGCGTCGTTCGCCACGTCACGTCCTCCATGCATGTGCGCCGGGCGCGGTCGTCGATGACCGGCGGCGGCTGGTGTTCGGCCGCTTGTCTTCGGCCCTGTGGTGGGGGCCCTGTCCTGCCGAGAACCCATCTTCGCACTTGTTGACGGAAGGCGGGACGCGGGGCCGGGGTCTGAGACGCCTGGTCGCCTGACTCGGCGCTTCTCAGGGGTGACTCCACCGCATCGCGACGGCGTACGGATTTCATCGACAGCGAAATCCGGCCGAAGCGTGACGGTACGGAGTGCGAACACGGGCGGCCCCGGCGCGTATGCCCGGGGCCGCCCACTGTGTCGGCTGTGCGCGGGCTGTCAGCCGAGGTCGCCCGAGGCGGTGCGCTCGGCGAGCCGGAGCAGGGTGCGCACCGAGGAGCCGGTGCCGCCCTTGGGGGTGTAGCCGTGCGGGGCGCCGTCGTTGAAGGCCGGGCCCGCGATGTCCAGGTGGGCCCAGGTGATGCCCTCGCCGACGAACTCCTTGAGGAACAGTCCTGCCACCAGGCCGCCGCCCATCCGCACGCCCATGTTGGCGAGGTCCGCGGTGGGGGAGTCCATGGTCTTGCGCAGGTTGGCGGGGAGCGGCATCGGCCAGGACTGCTCGCCGGACTCCTCGGCGATCTCGTGGATCGCGGTGCGGAAGGCGTCGTCGTTGGCCATGATCCCGAAGGTGTGGTCGCCGAGCGCGAGGACCATGGCGCCGGTGAGCGTCGCCACGTCGATGATCGCGTCCGGCTTCTCCTCGGAGGCCTTCCACAGCGCGTCGGCCAGGACCAGGCGGCCCTCGGCGTCGGTGTTCAGGACCTCGACGGTCTTGCCGCTGTACATGCGCAGGACGTCACCCGGGCGGGTGGCGGAGCCCGACGGCATGTTCTCGGCGAGCGCGAGCCAGCCGGTGACGTTCACTTCGAGGCCCAGGCGGGCGGCCGCGACGACGGCGGCGAACACGGCGGCGGCGCCGCTCATGTCGCACTTCATCGTCTCGTTGTGGCCGGCCGGCTTGAGCGAGATGCCGCCCGAGTCGTAGGTGATGCCCTTGCCGACGAACGCGAGGTGCTTGGCGTCCTTGGCGTGCGTGTACGAGATCTTCACCAGGCGCGGCGGGTTCTCCGAGCCGACGCCGACGCCGAGGATGCCGCCGTAGCCGCCCTTCTCCAGCGCCTTCTCGTCCAGGACCTGCACCTTGAGGCCGTGCTCCTTGCCGGCCGCCGACACGACCGCGGCGAAGGCCTCGGGGGTGAGGTCGTTCGGCGGGGTGTTGATCAGGTCGCGAGCGCGGTTCATCTCCTCGGCCAGCGCGATCGAGCGCTCGGCGGCGGCCTTGTGGGCCTTGTCGCGCGGCTTGGCGCCGAGCAGCGCCACCTCGGCGAGCGGGCCCTTGGCGTCGGCGCCGCGATCCTGGTAGGCGGTGAAGGCGTACGCACCCAGGAGGGCGCCCTCGCCGATCGCCTCGATGTCCTCGGCGGCCTCGATCGGCAGCGCGAACGCGGCCTTCTTGATGCCGTGCAGGGCGCGGGCGGCGTTGCCCGCGGCGGTGCGCAGCACCTCGGAGGCGTAGGCCTCGTCGGCGGCGGGGGCGGTGCCGAGGCCCACCGCGAGGACGAACGGGGCCTTGAGGCCTGCGGGGGAGACGGCCTTGGTCACCTCACCCTCGGCACCACTGGCGCCGAGGGTCGCCAGGACAGCGGCGAGCTTCCCGTCGAACGCCTTGTCCACGGCCTCGGCGCCGGGCGCGACGACCAGCCCACCCTTGGGGCCGGCGGCCTTGGCGACGCCGACGACGAGGGCGTCGGCGCGCAGCGTCGCCGCACCGGCAGTGCTGAGAGTCAGAGCAGTCACGGTGGTGAGATCTCTCTTCCTTGAGAATCCTGTGGAGTGTTCGACCGTCGGATGGTCCGGCCGGGACCGGGGCCATCGTATTTCGGGCAGGCCGACCAGCGGTCACGAGCCTACGCGCGGTGACGGCGTTCGATAGCGGTGGCCGTAATTCACTCATCCGTGGTGTCTCTTTCACGTTTGGCCCGCACGCTGGATGAGACCTCCGTCACACTCGCCTCAATCGGGCACAGGGGGCACCGTGCTCGTTTGCATCATCACCACAGGTTCTCCATGCACACTCCGTGTACGGAGACTCTTTTTGGGGGGACAAATGAAGGCCAAGGCCTTGAAAATGGGCAGAACCAGGCTTGCGCTCACGGCGCTGATGGCTGCCGGACTGCTCACCACCGCCATCCCGGCCGCCAACGCGGCGGCCACCGTCGCGCCGCGCGTCGATCTGAAGGTGCTGGTCCTCGACGACGGCGGAAGCGCGGTCGCGGCCGTCGTCGCCGAGCTGAAGAACACCGGAGTCCCGTACCAGACGGTCGTGTTGGGCGCCGCGGGCCGGCCGACCGTCAACGCCGCCTTCCTCAGCGACACCGTGAGCGGGCGCCCGCGCGCCAAGTTCCAGGGCGTCGTCGCGCCCAACGAGATCCCGTTCGGCTCCGCGGCCGCCCCCGAGCAGGCCGCCCTCGCCGCGTACGAGACGACCTTCGGGATCCGTCAGGTCGACGCGTACACCTGGGCGCACCCCGAGGTCGGCATCGACTACACCGATCAGAACGGCGGCTGGTCCGGCGTCCTGGACGGCGCCAAGTCCCAGGTCACCGCGGCCGGCAAGGCGGGGCCGTTCGGCTACCTCGACGGGCCGCTCACCTTCGAGGACAACGACCCGGCGGTGCCCGAGAGTTACGGCTACGCGGGCCACCCCAGGGACGGCTTCACCAGCTACCTCGACGCGCCGACCGGGGGCACCCTGCTCGGCCAGTACACCCACGACGGCCGCAGCGAACTGGTCGTCACCTTCGCCTACAACCAGTACCAGGAGCAGTTCCAGGCGCTGGCCAAGGGCATGGTGGAGTGGGTGACGCAAGGGGTGCATCTCGGCCAGAGCCGCAACTACTTCTCGGTGCACGTGGACGACGTGTTCGCGCCCGACTCCCGCTGGGACTCGGTCAACAACTGCACCCCGGGCGACTTCGACTGCCCCACCGGCGGCACCGCGAACACGGACATCCGCATGACCGCGGCCGACGCCCAGTACGCGGCCCAGTGGGAGCAGACCAACGGGTTCACGCTCGACATGGTCTTCAACGCGGGCGCCGGCGAGGAGTGGAAGTCCGAGAACGGCGGCACCGACGCGCTGGCCGCCCAACTGCTCGCCGACAAGGCCAAGTACCGCTGGGTGAACCACACGTGGACGCACGAGTTCCTCGGCTGTGTCCAGGACAACACCGTCGTGCCGTGGCAGTGCAAGAAGAACGCCGACGGCTCCACCCAGTGGATGAGCCGGGCCGAGATCTCCGCGCAGATCTCGCAGAACAACACCTGGGCCGCCCAGAAGGGCCTCCCGGTGGACAGGAGCGAGCTCGTCACCGGTGAGCACTCCGGCATGAAGGTCCTGCCGCAGCAGCCCGACGACAACCCGAACCTGGCGGGCGCGCTCGCCGACAACGGCGTCAAGTGGACCGGCAGCGACGCCTCGCGCGAGCCGGACCAGCGTGCGGTCGGCGCCGCCCTGACGGTGCCCCGGCACCCGATGAACGTGTACTACAACGTCGGCAAGGCCGCCGAGATGACCGACGAGTACAACTGGCTGTACACCTCCAAGGCCGACGGCGGCAGCGGCGTCTGCGAGAACAACCCGGCCTCCACCTGCATGACCGCGCCGCTGGACACCGCCACCGGCTACCAGGCGTACATCGTGCCGAGGGAGGCCAAGACCGCGCTGTCGCACGTGCTGTGGAACGACCCGCGGCCGCACTACGTCCACCAGTCCAACCTGGCCGAGGAGCGGATCCTCTACCCGGTCCTGGAGAAGGTCCTCGGCGACTACAAGGCCCTCTACGCCGACAACGCGCCGATCGTGAACCTGCGCGAGAAGGACGCGGGAACCGAGTTCGCCCGCCGGGCGTCCTGGGACAAGGCACTGGCTTCCGGTTCGGTGACCGCCTACCGGATCGGCGACACTGTCACCGTGCAGGCTCCGAAGGGGGTGGCCGCACCGATCACGGCACCCGAGGGCACCCGCAAGCAACTGCTCCTCGGTACCACCGCGTTCGGGACGCCGTACGCGGGTCAGCGCTCCGACTGGTCCTCGCCCGAGCTGCTCCAGTCGGCGATCACGCTGAAGCTGCCGGCCTGATCAACAGCTCGTCACGCACGACCGCTTGTCCTGGGGGGACATCCATGCCGAGCAGTGGCCGTCATGTCACCATGCTCACGGAAGGCACATATCCGCATATACACGGGGGCGTCAGTACCTGGTGCGATCAGCTCGTACGCGGCATGCCCGAGGTCGACTTCAACGTCGTCGCCCTCACCGGCAGCGGCCGCGAGCCGGTCGCCTGGGAGCTGCCGGCCAACGTCTACCGGCACACGGCCTTCCCCCTGTGGGGGCCGCAGCCCGGCAGGCGCCGGCCGCTCCTCGGCAAGGAAAGGCGCCGGTTCACCGACACCTACGAGCGCTTCCTGCTCGCCATGCTCGACCCGGAGTCCGGCTGCGACTTCGCCTCGGCCCTGTACGGCCTGGCGGAGCTCGCCCGGGCCGGGCGTCTTTCGACGGCGCTCCGCTCGGAGGCGGCGCTGAAGTCGCTGATGTGGATCTGGACCATGCCGCACCTGGCGCTGTCCAGGGCGAAACCCACCGTGCACGACGCCCTGACCGCGACCGACCTCCTGGAACACGCGCTGCGCCCGCTGTCCGCCCGCATCCCGGCGGACAGCGTGGCGCACGCCGTCAGCAGCGGCCTCGCCACGCTGCCCGCGCTCGCCGCCCAGCACTTCGACGGCGTGCCGTTCCTGCTCACCGAACACGGCATCTACCTGCGCGAGCGCTACCTCGGCTACCGCACCGGCGAGCAGAGCTGGCCGGTGAAGGCGGTGCTGCTCGGCTTCTACCGGGAGCTCAACACCATGGGCTACCGCAAGGCCGACCTCATCACCCCGTGCAACCAGTACAACCGCCGCTGGGAGGAGCGCGGCGGCGCCCCGTCCGAGCGGATCCGCACCGTCTACAACGGCGTCGACCCCGACCTCTTCCCGCACGCCGGACCCGACCCGGCCGTCCCCACCCTGAGCTGGTGCGGACGCATCGACCCGATCAAGGACCTGGAGACCCTGATCCGCTCGTACGCCATCGTCCGTGCCGAACTCCCCGACACCCGGCTGCGGTTGTACGGGGGAGTGCCCGCAGGCGGCGAGGACTACAAGACCCGCCTGGAGAAGCTGGCCGCCGAACTCGGCGTCACCGACGGCATCTCCTACGAGGGCCGGGTCAGCGACGTGGCGAGCGCGTACGCATCGGGCAGCGTCGTGATGCTCTCCAGCATCAGCGAGGGCTTCCCGTTCTCGCTGATCGAGGCCATGTCGTGCGGGCGCGCCACCGTGTCCACGGACGTCGGAGGCGTACGGGAGGCGGCCGGTGAGGCCGGTCTCGTCGTGCCGCCCCGCGAGCCCGCGGTGATGGCCGAGGCGGCCATCGGACTGCTCCGCGACCACGAGCGGCGGGCCTCGCTGGGCGCCGCCGCCCGCCAGCGCGTGATCGACAAGTTCACCCTGCACCGCTCGGTGGACGGCTTCCGGCGGATCTACCTGGAACTCGCCGGACACCCCGAACCCGAGCCCGCCCTGGCCGAGTTCACGCCCGAGGACGACTGGACCCTGCGGCTCACCGGCCCCTGGGTCCGCGAGCTGTCCGACGACCGGCGGCCCAGGGCCCTCGGCGGGGCGCCCAGGTGAGCGGTTCCCTGTGGGTCGGCGGGGATCAGGGGCAGGACACCCTGCCCTTCATCCCGCGCCAGCGCCTGCCCAGACTGCCCGAGGACGACCCCCTCTCCGAACTCGCCCTGCGCCTGGAGGACTTGATAGCGGCCGCCGTCCATCCGGATGAAATAGCCGCCATTATCGAGTCCGACGGCATGTCGGACGCTCAGATAAGAGCTGTGTACGGGCACCCCGACTCCTTCTCGCTCGCCGAGGCGCTCTACGGCCGCGTCGAGCGCCGCTACCCCGAGCCCGCGGCGCCGCCCGCCGAACCCTGGCACGCCCACCTCGGCTCCTGCCTCCTGCGCGGGCTCGTCTTCGCGCTGCCCGGGCTCGCCTACGTCCTGGGCGCACCCCTGCTGTCCGGCCCCCGCGGCACGCTCGGCCTTCCTGCCGGAACCATTCCGCTGCTCGCCGGGGCCGTCACCGGCTGGGTGTGGAACCAGTCGCTCTCGCACCGCGCCCACTCCTGGCTCAGCCTCGCCGACCGCCCGGCCGCCGTCCGCGCCCTGCGCCTGGGAGCCCCGCTCGGCGCGGCCCTCAGCTCGCTCGCCGCCCTCGCGGCGACCGGGCCGGGCGAGCTGCCCGCCGCCGCGTTCGCCGCGGGGCAGTGCTGCTATCTCGCGGCGGCCACCGCGCTGCTCGTGCTCGGCCGCGAACGCCCGCTGTTCTGGGCCCTGTCGCCGCTGCCCCTCGGCGTCGTACCGGGGCTGCCGTCCTTCGCCGGACCGGTGCTGCTGCTCGTCTCGCTGACCGCGGCCGTGACGCTTGCCGTGCTCGCGCTGCGCGGCGAGGCGGCCGGACCCGGGCCGCGCGGCGCCGTCTCGCCCCGGATCGCCGCCTCCGTCCCGTACGGCCTGTTCGGGCTCGGCGCGGGCGTCCTCGTGCTGTACGCCGCCCTCGGCGACGTGTTCCGGCACGGCTCGGCGGGGGCGGTCGCAGGTCCCTCCGCGGTCGCCCTCACCCTCAGCATGGGCCCCGCCGAATGGCTCCTGCACCGCTTCCGTGCCGAGAGCCTGGCGGGGCTTCGGACCACGTCCAGCGCACGGGGGTTCCGCGGTTCGGTCGTCGCCACCGTGACCGTCTGCCTCGGTGCCTACCTGCTGATCCTGGCCGGGCTCGCCGAGGCGGGCACCCGGCTGTGGCCCAGCGCCCCGGCCCTCGGCGGCCCGCGCCTCGCGACGCTGCTCCTGATCGGTGCGGTGCTGTGGACCGGGCTGCTGCTCCAGTCGTTCGGGGCGGCGCCGGGCGCGGCCCTGGTGTGCTGCACGGCGGCCGTGGCCCAGACGCTGGCGCTGATAGCGGGCGCGCCGCCGCCGACCGGCCCGATGGTGTCGGGGGCCGCGGCGGCGCTGCTTGCCGTGCTGGTCTGTGTCCTACTGGGAAGGGCGACCGCCCACCGCCCATGACGCCACCGAGAACCCCGATCACCCCGAGCGCGCTGCGAGGAAGCACGTGAGCAAACTCCTTGTGCCCTACTACGAGCACCCGGCCGAGCAGCCGGAGGCATGGGACGCGCTGATCGCCGCCGCGCCCTCGCTGTACGGAGTCGTCCTCAACCCGGCCAACGGCGCCGGGAGTTCGGCCGACGCGGCCTTCGCCGAGGTGGCCCAGAGGCTGCGCTCGGCGGGCGTGCGGGTACTCGGCTACGTGGACACCGCCTACGGCGCACGCCCCCCGCAGGACGTCGTGCGCGAGGCGGCCCGCCACCGCGCCTGGTACGGGGTGCACGGGCTCTTCCTCGACCAGGCGGCCACCTCCGCCCTCCAACTGCCGTACTACGCCGACCTGCGGGCCGCGCTGGCCGCCACGTACGACACGTACGTCACGCTCGTCCTGAACCACGGGGCCGTCCCGGAGCCCGGTTACGCCCGGCTCGCCGACCTCCTGGTCACCTTCGAGGGGCCCTGGTCCGAGTACCGGTCGGCCGGGCAGGTCAGGCCGACCGGCCCCGACACCTGCCATCTGGTGTACGCGGCCCCGCCCGACGCGGTCGCCCAGGCCCCGGTCCACTGCCTCGTCCCCGGTCAACTGCCGCACCCCTGGGGCACGTTGCCGCACCGCTTGGAGCCCGTCCGGTGAAACGCTCACTCTGGCTGCTTGTCCCGCTGCTCCTGCTCGCGGCGTGCACCAGCTCCCCGGACGGCCCCGACGACGGGGACGGAGGCGACGGCGACACCGTGCCGCCCGCCCCCTCCGGCCCGCACTGGCAGCCCAAGCCCGGCCTGACCTGGCAGTGGCAGCTCAAGGGCAAGCTCGACGCGACCGTCGACGTCCAGGTGTACGACATCGACGCCGTCGACCAGGACGCGGCGGCCGTGGCCGATCTGCACCGCCGGGGCCGCAAGGTCATCTGCTATGTCTCGACGGGCGCCTGGGAGAACTGGCGGCCCGACGCCAAGCAGTTCCCCCAGGAGGTGCTCGGCAAGGGCAACGGCTGGGACGGGGAGCGCTGGCTCGACATCCGCCGCACCGACGTCCTCGAACCGCTGATCGCCAAACGCTTCGACGTGTGCAGGGCGAAGGGGTTCGACGCGGTCGAGCCGGACAACATGGACGGCTACAACAACGACACCGGCTTCCCCCTCAAGGCCGCCGACCAGCTCAGATACAACGAGCTCGTCGCGAAGCTGGCCCACGACCGGGGCCTGGCGGTCGGCCTGAAGAACGACCTCGACCAGATCCCGCAGCTGCTCGCCCACTTCGACTTCGCGGTCAACGAACAGTGCGCCCAGTACGGCGAGTGCGACAAGCTCACGCCGTTCGTGAGGGCGGGCAAGGCCGTCTTCCACGTCGAGTACGAACTCCCGCCGGCCAAGTTCTGCGCCGAGTCCAAGAAGCTGGGCCTCAGCTCGATGGAGAAGAAGTACGACCTGCTGGTGTGGCGCCAACCCTGCTGAGGCTCAGGCTCTCAGCCCAGGGTGAGGGCGACCAGCGTCACCGTCGCGGAGGCCTCCGCGACCGCCCCGAACACATCGCCCGTCACCCCGCCGAACCTGCGGACACAGCGCCGCAGCAGCACCTGAGCGACGGCGAGCCCGGCCGGCACGGCGAGCGCGAAGTGCAGCGCCGACCAGGGCCCGAAGAGCAGCCCCGCCGCCGCGGAGGCCGCCGTCACCAGGGTGGCGACCAGCGCCGCGCGCCGGCCCGGCACCGTGCCCGCCACCACCGCGCCGAGCCCCTCCGGCCGGGCCGCCGGGACCCCGCGCCGGGAGGCCAGCGTGAGGGCGGTGCGGGCGGCCACGGCCGAGACGACGGTGGCCGCGGCACCCCGGGCCCAGCCGTCCTCGTACAGCCGGGACAGGGCGGCGATCTGGGCAAGCAGACAGAAGAGCAGCGCGACGACCCCGAACGGGCCGATGTCGCTGCGCTTCATGATGCGCAGCGCGTCCTCGGCGGGCTTGGCGCTGCCGAGCCCGTCGGCGACATCGGCGAGCCCGTCCAGATGCAGGCCCCGGGTCAGAAAGGCGGGCGCGGCCACGCTCACCACCGCCACGAGCAGCGACCCGGCCCCGGCCGCCCAGAACCCCGCGCCCGCGGCCGCCGCGCACAGGCCGACGGCCAGGCCGGCCAGCGGGGCGAGCGTCATCCCCGCACGGGCGGCGGCGCGGTCCCACCGGGTGATGCGGGCGGGGAAGACGGTGAGGGTGCCGAAGGCGAAACGTACGCCGTGCAGGGCCTTGCTGGGGTTCACCCGGCGCAGGGTATCCCGAGCACTCCACCCCCGGGCGGCGGTAAATTGCGCATACCGGCGCAAACAAGGGCGGGTGGTATGGGTCACTGGTTCTACCGGAACATCACCGAGCCGGGCAAGCTCCCCATGCTGCTCGCGCTGGCCGCGTTCGTCGTGACGTTCCTGGTCACGCGCTCCATCACGCGTCTGATCCGGGCCGGGCGCGGCCCGTTCCGCAACATCAAGCCCGGCGGGATGCACATCCACCATGTGGTGCCCGGGGTCATCCTCACCGTCGTCGGCGGCTTCGGGGCGGTCGGCAGCGGCCGCCGGGGGATCGCGGCGGCCATCTTCGCCGTTCTGTTCGGGATGGGCGCGGGCCTGGTCCTCGACGAGTTCGCGCTGATCCTGCACCTCGACGACGTGTACTGGAGCGAGAGCGGGCGCAAGAGCGTCGAGATCGTGGTGATGGCGGCCGCCCTCATGACGCTGGTGCTCGCCGGGTTCTCACCGCTCGGCGTCAACGACGTGAGCCCCGAGGAGCGGCAGAGCCGGGGCTCGTTCGTCACCACGATCGCGATCAACTTCTGCTTCGTGCTGATCTCGCTGTTCAAGGGCAAGGTGCGGCTCGCGATGATCGGCACGTTCGTGCCCTTCGTGGCGCTGTTCGGCGCGATCCGGCTCGCCCGGCCCGGCTCCCCGTGGGCCCGGCGCTTCTACCGCAACCGGCCGCGGGCCAGGGCCAAGGCCGGGCTCAGGGCCTACCACCACGACCGGCGCTGGTCACGGCCGCGGCGCCGCTTTCAGGACTGGATCGGCGGCGCACCCGACAGGCTCCCGGTACGCCGCCCCTGATCATGGCGGTCGCGTCGCCGCTTCCGCCGTACATGGGTGATCCAGCAGATCACGGCGACCACGATGAGTGCCGCGATGTGCTCCTTGCCCGCGAGGTTGTTCTTGAGCACCACCTCGACGACCATCGCGAACGCCACCGTCCCGGCCGTCCAGTACGCCCGGTAACGCCAGCACACGTACACCGCGAGGGCGACCACCGCCGCCGAGGGGCCGGTGTCGACCATCTTGGCGGCGGAGGCGGGCAGTCCGAAGACGCTGTCGGGGCCGATGTGGATGCCGACCCGCGCGTACAGCGTGCCGGCCAGCGTCGCCGCGTACGCGATGAGCAGCATCCGGCCCCGCCCGATGCAGATCTCCGCGATGCCGAACACGAGCAGCACCTGGGCGAGCGCGCCCCACACCGGCAGGTCGAGGGCCGGTACGAAGAGCGAGAACGGGGTGCGCAGGAGCGAGATCCACAGCGGGTACTCGGCCTTCACGGAGCCGATGATCTGGATCGGCCTGAAGCCCCAGGACTGGTTCTGGATGATCTGGAAGACCGAGGTGAGCAGGACCGCCGAGATCGTCAGCGGGATCGCCCGCCAGCGCTGGGTGCGCAGTGCGTACTTGACGGTCTTGTACAGCGGCCCCCACTCGCGCTCGGCGAACCGGCCCGCGACGCTCCCGCGCGGGCCGCTCATCTCTGCGATTCCAGATGCCTGCGGTGCAGCCACTTGGGCAGCCCCGGGGCCTCCAGGAACCCTTCGGCGCGCGCGGACGCGATGGCGATCCTCGGCAGGTCTGCGCTCTTCTCGAACAAGGTGAACCTCGGCTCCCAGATCGGCCGGTACTTGGCGTTGGACCGGTACAGCGACTCGATCTGCCACCAGCGGGAGAAGAAGCTGAGGAGCGAGCGCCACAGCCTCAGCACGGGTCCTGCCCCGAGCTTCGAGCCGCGCTCGAAGACGGAACGGAACATCGCGAAGTTCAGTGAGACCTGAGTGATCTGGATCTCCTTGGCGCGCTGCAGGAGTTCGATCACCATGAACTCGATCAGGCCGTTCTCGGAATCCCGGTCACGGCGCATCAGGTCGAGCGAGAGCCCCTTGGGGCCCCAGGGTACGAAGCTGAGCAGCGCCCTCAACTCGCCCTCGCCGTCGAAGCATTCGAGCATCATGCACTGGCCGTCCGCGGGGTCGCCGAGCCGGCCGAGCGCCATCGAGAAGCCGCGTTCGGTGGCGCCGTCGCGCCAGTCGTCGGCCTTCAGCAGAAGTTCGTTCATCTCCTCGGCAGGAATGTCCGCGTGACGGCGGATCCGCACCTCGTACCCGGCCCTCTTCACCCGGTTGTACGCCTGGCGCACGGTCCGCATCGCGCGGCCCTCCAGGGTGAACTCGGCGGTCTCCACGATCGCCTCGTCGCCCATCTCCAGCGCGTCCAGGCCGTGCCGCGCGTAGATCTGCCCGGCCTCCTCGCTGGCGCCGGTGACGGCCGGGATCCAGCCGTGCTCGCGGGCCTCGGCCAGCCACGGCTCGATCGCGCCGGGCCAGGCCTCCGGGTCGCCGATCGGGTCGCCCGAGGCGAGCGAGACGCTGTTGATCACGCGGTAGGTGACGGCGGCCTTGCCGGTCGGCGACCAGATGACGGCCTTCTCGCGGCGCAGCGCGAAGTAGCCGAGCGAGTCGCGTTCGCCCTGCTTGTCCAGGAGCGCGCGCAGCTTCTCCTCGTCCTCGACGGTGAGCGGGTCGACGGCCTTGCGGTTGCGGAAGGCGGCGTAGATGACCGCGATCAGGAGCAGCGTGGCGAGGACGTTGATGGTGACGTTGACCCAGCCGGGCGTGGTGATGCCCTGGGTGTGCCGGTCGTCGGGGACCAGGAACACGAGCCGCATCACGCCGTAGCGCCAGCGCTCCAGGAACGTCGAGTGGTCGGTGCCGTCATAGGTGTTGGTGGCGCTGACCAGGACCGCCGCGATCAGCGAGGTGAGCAGCAGACCGCCGATCGCGGTCGCGACGGCGGCCAGCGGGTTGGAGCGGTCGCCCTTGGCGTAGAACTCGCGGCGGCCGATCAGCAGCGCGAGGACAAAGGCCGCGGTCAGCGCGAGCGAGACCCAGTTCTGCGCGTAGCGGTTGATGTCCGGGAAGGCCATGGCCAGCGCGAACAGCGCCAGGAACAGCCCGCCGAGCACCATGTTGAGGATCCAGGCGGCCCGCTTGCGCCGCCGCATGGTGACGGCGAGGAACAGCGTGACGACGCCCGAGGTGAAGCCGGCTTCGAGGAGGTACGGAGTGAAGTAGTCGTCCTGGTTGTGCCGCCGAAGCCCCTGGCCGAGGGTGACCCATACGGCACTGAGGAAATTGATGAACGTCACGACGCGCAGGTACCAGACGGCGAACGCCGCCCCCCGTCGCGACCGGGGCGTGCTCCGGTTCGTGCCTTCGGTGGTGCTCAAGCGGACTTCTCCCATGAAACGCGATGATATGGCGGCATAGCGTTCCACAGTGGTCGCGGACGGAGCCGAGGGGGGGAGCCCCCTCCGGCTCCGGCGCGGCTCACGCGTCGCTGCTCTCCTCGGCGCTCTCCGCGCGCTGGTCGGTGCGCTCGGGCAGCTCCGCGGCCAGTGCGGCCGCGGCTTGTACGAGGGGAAGAGCGAGCAATGCCCCGGTTCCTTCGCCCACTGTGACGCCATGATCGAGCAGAGGGTTGAGCGCCATCCGGTCCAATGCCTTCGACTGGCCCGGCTCGCCGCTCAGCTGGCCCGCGAGCCACCAGTCCGGAGCCCGGAAAGCCGCCCGCTGAGCCACCAGCGCACAGGCCGACGAGACGATCCCGTCCAGGATCACCGGCAGTCTGCGCACCGCACACTGCAGCAGGAAACCGGTGGTCGCGGCAAGGTCCGCGCCTCCCACGGCGGCCAGAAGTTCGAGCTGATCGCCGAGAACCGGCCGCGCCCGGCGCAGCGCGTCCCGGATCGCGGCGCACTTGCGCATCCACGCCAGGTCGTCGATCCCGGCGCCGCCGCGGCCGGTGACCACCGAGGCGTCCGTCCCGCACAACGCCGCGATCAGCACCGCCGCGGGGGTGGTGCCGCCCACGCTGAGGTCGCCGAGCACCACCAGGTCGGTGCCGGAGTCGGCCTCCTCGTCGGCGATCCTCATGCCGAGCCGTACGGCCGCCTCGGCCTCCTCGACGGTGAGCGCGTCCTCGATGTCGATCCGGCCGCTGCCGCGCCGCACCCGGTGGCGTACGACGTCCTCGGGCAGCAGGGCCGGGTCGCAGTCCAGGCCCGCGTCGACGACGCGGACCGGGACGCCCTGGCGGCGGGCGAGCACCGCGACGGGGCTCGCGCCGTCCAGGACGGACCGTACGAGCGTGTGCGCCGAGGACGCGGGGCGGGCCGAGACGCCGAGTCCGGCCACGCCGTGGTCGCCCGCGAAGAGGATCACGCGGGGCCGCTCGACGGCCCGGACCGGGTTGGCGCCCTGCGCCGCCGAGAGCCAGCCGGCCAGCTCGTCGAGCCGGCCGAGCGCGCCGGGCGGCACGGCGAGGCGCTCCCGGCGTTCCTCGGCGTCCCGCCGCACACCGTTGTCGGGGCGTTCGATCAGATCGGAGAAGTCGTCCAGGTTCAGCCTGCTCATTTGCCGAACAGTACCGCCAGCACGCCCGAGTCAGCCGCGCAGCGTGAGCGCCTGCCCCGCGACGACCAGCAGGACCTGCTCGCACTCGGCCGCGAACGCCGCGTTCAGGCGCCCCAGTTCGTCCCGGAACCGCCGCCCCGACGACGTGGCAGGGACCACCCCGGAGCCCACCTCGTTGCTCACCGCCACCAGCGTCCGCGAGGTCCCCCGGACCGCCGCGACGAGTTCGGCCGTACGCTCCCGCAGCGCCCGCTCGCCGCTCGCCGCCCACTTCTCGTCGTCCCAGGCGCCGACCCGGTCCATCGCGTCGGTCAGCCACAGCGCCAGGCAGTCGATCAGGAGCGGCGGGCCCGACTCGGCGAGCAGCGGGGCGAGTTCGCAGGTCTCCTCGGTGCGCCACGAGGAGGGCCGGCGTTCGCGGTGCAGGCCGACGCGCGCGGCCCACTCGGCGTCTCCGTCACGGGCGCCGCCCGTCGCCACGTACACGACCCCCGGGAACCCCGCGAGGCGCCGCTCGGCCTCCACCGACTTGCCCGAGCGCGCGCCGCCCAGGACCAGCGTGCGGCGCGGCAGGTCGGGCACCGCGTGGTACTCGCCGACGACGAGTGTCGTGCCGTCGGGGACCGCCCGCGCGCCGAGCGCCGCGAGCCGGCGCTCCAACTCCCGCCCGGGCGGCACGTCGTGGTCGAGGTGGACGGCGATCACATCGGTCGCGGGACCGATGCCGCCCGCCGCCCGCAGCCGCGCCAGCGCGTCGGGCCGACCGGCGACATCGGCCACCACCATGTCGTACGGCCGCACCTCGGCGGGCCCGGCGGGCGCGCCGCCCGGCGGCAGGTAGAGCAGCCGCTCGCCCTCCGGCGAGGTCACCTCGTACCCGGTCCCTGGCGAGTCCAGCGGCACCGCGAGCACCCGGTGGCCGCTGATCAGCGTCAGCCTGCGGCCGTCCGGCACCCGCCCGGCCGCGGGGAGTCCGGCGGGCAGTTCCACGGCGGGCCCGGCGTGCGGATGGGTGAGCAGCACCTGGCGCACGCCCGCGAGGGTGTGCCCGGCGCGGGCGGCGGCGAGCGCCGCGCCCGGGGTGAGGTCGAGCAGCAGCGCGCCGTCGACGAGCAGGGCGGTCGCCGCCCGCGCGTCACCGCCGCGGGCGACGGCGCACGCGGCGCAGGGACAGTCGGGGCGCGGCAGGCCGGTGGGGGCCCCGGTGCCGAGGAGAGTCAGTTCCACAGGGACGATCCTCCCGCGTCACCGGCCCTCTTGCGCGCCCGGTTACGCTGCGGGCAGCAACGTGACCCAGGAGGCGGACATGGCGTGGACGTGGCGTTTCGAGAAGTCGGACGGTACGGAGGTCGAGCCGGCGGTGGTGCCGGAGGAGTTCACGACCCAGGGCGATGCGGAGTCCTGGATCGGTGAGGTGTGGAAGGACCTGCTCGAAGGCGGGGCCGACCAGGTCTTCCTGTCCGAGGACGGCACCCGGATCTACGGCCCGATGAGCCTGCACGCCGACCAGGCCTGACACCGGGCCGGGGGCGCGTGGAGCGCCCCCGGCCCGCCTCGGAAGATCCCTCAGATCTCGCCGAGCGTGACCTCGGCCGTCTTCTTCGCACCGTCACGCGTGTACGTGACCTGCACCTTCTGGCCGGGCTTGTCCGCGGCCAGCGCCTCGGTGAGCGAGGTGATGGTCGAGATGGCGGTGTCGCCGACCTTGACGATGATGTCGCCCGGTTTCAGGCCCGCCTTGGCCGCGGCGCCGTCCGCCGCGACCTGCACGACCGCGACGCCGGCCGGCTGGTAGCCCGCGTCGACCACGGTGCGGCCGGTGATGCCGAGTGCCGCCCGGCCCGAGTCGGTGACCTTGCCGCTCTTGATGATCTGGTCGGCGACCGTCCTCACCATCGACACCGGGATCGCGAAGCCGATGCCGGGCGCCGCACTGCCGCCCATGTCCGGGTCGGTCGCGGCGAGCGTCGGGATGCCGATGACCTCGCTGTCCAGGTTCACCAGGGCGCCGCCGCTGTTGCCGGGATTGATCGCGGCCGAGGTCTGCACCATGTTCGCGATGGTGGCGCCGGTCCCACCGCCGCCCTGGCCCTCGGAGACGGTGCGGCCGGTCGCGGACACGATGCCCTGGGTGACGCTGGAGGACAGGCCCAGCGGGGAGCCCATCGCCAGGACGATCTGGCCCATCTCGACCTTGGCCGAGTCGCCGAACCTGGCCGCCTTCAGCCCGCCCGGCACCGAGTCCAGCTTGATCACCGCGAGGTCCTGCTCGGGATAGGCGGCGACCAGCCGGGCGGTGACCGCCGAACTGCTGCCGGACGTCGTCACCTTGAAGCTCTGCTCGTTGCCCACGACATGGGCGTTGGTGACGATGTGTCCCTGGTCGTCGTAGACGATGCCCGACCCGAGGCTGTTGGACGCGTCGATCTGCACGACCGACGGCAGCACGTTCTTGATCACCCGCTGGTAGTCGCTCTGCAGGCTGCCGGTCCCGTCGGAGCCGTTGCGCTGAGCCGTCGAAGAGCTCGCCGACGCACTCGCGGACGTACTCGGCGATGCCTTGACCGCGGCGGAGCCGGAGTCCGAACAGCCGCCCAGGAGAACGGCGGTGGCGACGGCGGCGGTCAGGGGCAGGGCAGCACGGCGCACCCGGCCGGGGCGAAGAGATGCATCCATGGCAGGAGTATCCCTTTGGTCCGATTTGACGGCCTGTCGGTGGACCCGATCAGGTACCGGGGCCCCGGGCCGGGGCCCGATCGGCGGATACCCGCGCCTCAGTCCCGTACGCCGAAGAGGTGCAGCAGCGCCGCGACCTGGCGGTAGGGGTCGGTGCGGCCAGCCCGGTCCTCGGCGGCGAGCAGCCGGTCCAGCTCGTCGGCGGCCGGCAGCGGCGTCTCGTTGGGCACGTTGTCGGTGAACACCCGCACCCCGTACCAGGCGTGCAGCGGCGCCGCGATCCCGTCCAGCGTGCGGGTCAGCGCGGCCAGCCTGTCGGCCCGGACCGGGAGGCCGAGCCGGTTGGTGTACGAGTCGGTGTCGAAGGCGGCCAGGGCGCCCGGCCAGTCACCGGCGAGCCCGGGCCGCACCGCCAGCGCGTCCGCGTTCCGTACGAGCAGCGAGAGCAGGCCGCCGGGGGCGAGCATCCGGGCCAGGCCCGCGAGCATCGCGTCGGGCTCCTGGACGTACATCAGGACGCCGTGGCAGAGCACCACGTCGAACGAGCCGGGCAGGAAGTGCACCCCGGTCTCGCGGCCGTCGCCCTCGATCAGGCGGACCCGCTCGCGGATGCCCTCGGGCTCGGTGGCCAGCGAATCGCGGGCAACCTTCAGCATGCCGGGATCGGCTTCGAGCCCGGTCACCGAGTGCCCGGCCCGAGCCAGGCGCAGGGCCTGGGTGCCCTGGCCCATGCCGACGTCCAGGATCCGAAGGCGCTGGCCCACCGGGAAACGCCCGGCTATCTGCTCGTCGAGCTGCCGGGCCACGAGCTCCTGGCGGACGACGTTGCGCAGCCCGGCGAGGCCCTTGAGCCAGGCGCCCGAGGCGCCGGTGAAGCCGGACGGACCGGCGCTCAGGGCCGCTCTCCGCGCTTGACCTGCGGCTTGGGCAGCCGCAGCCGGCGCATCTGGAGCGTACGCATCAGGCCGTACGCGACGGCGCCCTTCTTCGGCTCGTCCGGGAAGCGGGCGGCCAGCGCCCTCTTCAGGCGGAAGGCGAGCCCGATCGAGTCGAGGACGATCAGCACGATCACGACGAGCCACAGCAGCAGCGAAAGGCTCTGCAGGCTGCCGATCCGGATCATCGAGAGGACCAGGATGATCACCGCGAGCGGCAGGAACATCTCGGCGACCGAGAACCGGGAGTCGACGAAGTCGCGGACGAACTTGCGCACCGGGCCCTTGTCGCGGGCCGGCAGGTAGCGCTGGTCGCCATTGGCGAGCGCCTCGCGCTGCTTGGCCATGTCGACCCGGCGGGCCTCGCGCTGGCGCTTGGCGGCCTCCTTGCGGTCGGTCGGCACGGTCGAGGCACGGCGGCGCTGAGTCTGGGCCTCACTCCGCTTGGGAGTGGGGCGCCCCTTGGGGGCCTCGGGGTCGCGGGGCGCTTTGGAGAGGTCCGCCGTCACCTTGTCGGTGGGGGCCTTCTCTGCGTTGGAACGGCTACGGAACACAATCCCCAAGGGTACGGGGTAACGGGAATGGACCCCAGGCCGGTGGGGAACGATCCCACAACGCCTTGCGTCTGGAGAGGCAGTGGATGCACGGTTCCCCGAGGTTCACCTACTCCCTGCGCCGGATCAACGCGGGGCGTAGTCGTCCTTGGGGATGAGCGCATCGGCGCCGGAACAGTGCGGTAATGGATGCAGGGCCCGTACTGTGGGTTCTGTTGCAGCAGCTGGAGCTGGAGTCCGTCAGAAGGGGGCGCGCGAAGCCCATGAGCGGTGTCATGAAGCGTATGGGGATGATCTTCCGCGCGAAGGCGAACAAGGCCCTTGACCGGGCCGAGGACCCTCGCGAGACCCTCGATTACTCGTACCAGAAGCAGCTTGAGCTGCTCCAGAAGGTGCGCCGGGGCGTCGCCGACGTGGCGACCTCCCGCAAGCGTCTGGAGCTGCAGCTCAACCAGCTCCAGAGCCAGTCCTCCAAGCTGGAGGACCAGGGCCGCAAGGCCCTCTCGCTCGGCCGTGAGGACCTGGCCCGCGAGGCCCTGTCCCGCCGGGCCTCGCTCCAGCAGCAGGTCACCGACCTGGAGACGCAGCACCAGACGCTGCAGGGCGAGGAGGAGAAGCTCACCCTTGCGGCCCAGCGCCTCCAGGCCAAGGTCGACGCCTTCCGCACCAAGAAGGAAACGATCAAGGCGACCTACACGGCGGCCCAGGCCCAGACCCGGATCGCGGAATCCTTCTCGGGCATCTCCGAGGAGATGAGCGACGTCGGCATGGCCATCCAGCGGGCCGAGGACAAGACCGCGCAGCTCCAGGCGCGGGCCGGCGCGATCGACGAACTGCTCGCCTCCGGCGCCCTCGACGACCAGTCGGGCCTCGCCAAGGACGACATCCAGACCGAGCTGGACCGGCTGTCCGGTGGTACGGATGTAGAGCTGGAACTGCAGCGGATGAAGGCCGAGCTGATGGGTGGCGGAGCCAACGGGAAGCAGGCCATCGAAGGCGGCACCGCCGCTCCTCAGGACCAGGCCCCGCAGCAGAGCCCGCGCTTCGACAAGCAGTGACGAGCGGCAGGAGACGTTCATGATCGTCCGGATCATGGGGGAGGGGCAGGTGAAGCTGGCGGACAGCCACTTCACCGAGCTCAACAAGCTCGACGACGAGCTCCTCGAAGAGATCGAGGCCGGTGACGAAGCGGGCTTCCGGTCCACCTTGAACGCGCTCCTCGACGCGGTGCGCCGCCTGGGCGAGCCCCTTCCGGACGACGCCCTGGAGCCCTCCGAGCTGATCCTGCCGAGCCCGGACGCGACGCTGGACGAGGTCAAGGAGATGCTCAGCGACGACGGGCTCATCCCGGGCTGACGGGGGGGCCGGGTCCCGGCCTCTTTGCGGCAGGGCCCCTTTACGGTAGGTGACCGTGACCCCCATCGACCGTGCCCGCCCGTGGCTCAGGGCGCATCCGCTGGCCCTGGACGCGGCCGTCGCCCTCGGCGTACTGCTCTGCATGGTCCTCGGGTCCTTCGCCGACCCGCATGGGCCGAACGGGCCCACCTTCGGCACCCGCACGCCGGGCCTGCGCTCCCTCGTCCTGATGACGCTGGGGGCGGCCGTCCTCGTACTGCGGCGGCGCAGGCCCATGGTGGTGCTCGGCTGCACCGGCGTGCTCACCATGATCGAGCTGGGCCTCGGCGCGCCGCCCGCGCCCGTCGCGATGAGCGCCGTCGTCGCGCTGTACACGGTCGCCGCCCACACCGACCGGCCCACCACCTACCGGGTCGGCGTGCTCACCATCGTCGTGCTCACCGGTACGGCGATGCTCTTCGGCGTCCCGCCCTGGTACTCCCAGGAACACGTCGGGATCTTCGCCTGGACCGGCATGGCCGCGGCCGCCGGAGACGCCGTACGCAGCCGGCGCGCCTTCGTCGACGCGATCAGGGAGCGCGCCGAGCGGGCCGAGCACGGCCGCGAGGAGGAGGCGCGGCGCCGGGTCGCCGAGGAGCGGCTGCGGATCGCCCGCGACCTCCACGACGTGGTGGCCCACCACATCGCGCTGGTCAACGTCCAGGCCGGAGTCGCCGCCCACGTCATGGACAAGCGGCCCGACCAGGCCAAGGAGGCCCTCGCCCATGTGCGCGAGGCCAGTCGGTCGGCGCTCGACGAACTCCGGTCCACCGTCGGCCTGTTGCGTCAGTCCGGCGACCCGGCCGCCCCCACCGAGCCCGCCCCCGGACTCGCCCTCCTCGACGATCTGATCGGCGGATTCCGGCGCGCGGGACTGCCCGTGGAGCTCGCCCGCGTCGACGACTCCCCGCTGCCCGCCTCCGTCGACCTCGCCGCGTACCGGGTCATCCAGGAGGCGCTCACCAATGTGCACAAGCACGCGGGACCCGGCGCCAAGGCCGAGGTGAGCGTCGTACGGGTCGGCCCGAACACCGAGATCACCGTCATCGACAACGGCACCGCCGCGGGCGACGGCAGCGGCGACGGCGGAGGGCACGGCCTGCTCGGCATGCGCGAGCGCGTCACCGCGCTCGGCGGCAGCTGCACCGCCGGGCCCCGCTACGGCGGCGGCTTCCGCGTACAGGCGATACTGCCGGTCAAGGCCCCGGAGACCGGGGCCACGGGGGAAGGCACGTCATGACGATCAAGGTGGTACTCGCCGACGACCAGGCGCTGCTGCGCTCGGCGTTCCGCGTACTGGTCGACTCCGAGCCGGACATGGAGGTCGTCGGCGAGGCGGCCGACGGCGCCGAAGTCGTGGGGGTGGTCCACGAGACCCTGCCGGACGTGGTCCTGATGGACATCCGGATGCCCGGCACCGACGGCCTCGCCGCCACCCGCGCGATCACCGCCGACCCCGCCCTGTCCGGCGTCCACGTGGTGATGCTGACGACCTTCGAGGTGGACGAGTACGTCGTGCAGTCGCTGCGGGCCGGCGCCTCGGGCTTCCTCGGCAAGGGCGCCGAGCCCGAGGAACTGCTCGGCGCGATCCGGGTCGCGGCGGCCGGTGAGGCCCTGCTGTCCCCGGCCGCGACCAGGGGCCTGATCACCACCTTCCTTGCGCAGGGCGGAAGTTGGGACGGCGGCGGCGAGGACCCGGGGCGGCACGGCGAGCGGCTCGCCGCCCTCACCGTCCGCGAGCGCGAGGTCCTGGTGCAGGTCGCGGGAGGCCACTCCAACGACGAGATCGCCGAGCGCCTCGCGGTCAGCCCGCTCACCGTCAAGACCCACGTCAACCGCGCGATGGCCAAATTGAGCGCCCGCGACCGTGCCCAACTGGTGGTAATCGCGTACGAATCCGGCCTTGTCCGCCCACGGGTGGACTGAAGGGTGGAGTGCTGCGTACTGCGGCTGCGGTATGCGCGGGATAAGGAAAGGGACCTGGGAGCGAGGAATCGGACCCGCCCCATGGCTGAGAGTTATAGGTGGGGGCCGGGTCTTCCCGGGTGATGCGCCGCGTGATCACGGGCCGGTCCCGCCTGCCCGCCTGCTGGGTACCGCCGCTCGCACGCCACAGAAGAGAGACCTCACCCATGTCCTGGCTGTCCAGATTCAGCCTCGCACAACGGGCCCTGATAGGCCTGATGTCGATCGTCGCGATCGTCTTCGGGGCGATCGCCATTCCGCAGCTCAAGCAGCAACTGCTGCCCACCATCGAACTGCCGATGGTGTCGGTGCTCGCCCCCTACCAGGGTGCGTCCCCCGACGTGGTCGAGAAGCAGGTCGTCGAGCCGCTCGAAAAGAACATCAAGGCCGTCAGCGGAGTCAAGGGCATCACGTCCACGGCGTCCGAGGGCAACGCCGTGATCATGGCGACCTTCGACTACGGCACGGGCACGAAGCAGCTCGTCGCCGACATCCAGCAGGCCGTCAACCGGTCCCGCAACCAGATCCCTTCGGAAGTCGACCCGCAGGTCGTGGCCGGCTCCACCGACGACATGCCGACCGTCGTGCTCGCGGTGACCTCCGACAAGGACCAGCAGGCGCTCGCCGACCAGCTGGACCGCACGGTCGTCCCGGTCCTGGAGGACATCAAGGGCGTCGGCCGCGTCAGCGTCGACGGCGTCCAGGACCTCCAGGTCAACGTCACGCCCGACCCGAAGAAGCTCGCCGAGGCCGGGCTCAGCACGATGACGCTCGGCGACGCCCTGAAGGCGGGCGGCGCCACCATCCCCGGCGGCTCGTTCTCCGAGGACGGCAAGAGCCGCACCGTCCAGGTCGGCGCCCCCTACACCTCGCTCAAGCAGATCGAGGACCTGCGGATCAAGCCGCAGCAGGGTGCCCCGGTCCGCCTCGGCGACATCGCCACCGTCAAGCAGCAGCCCTCCAAGCGGGTCTCCATCACCCGCACCAACGGCAGGCCCAGCCTCGCCGTGATGGCCACCATGGACCACGACGGCAGTGCCGTCGCGATCTCCCAGGCCGTCAAGGACAAGCTGCCCGACCTGAAGAAGGACCTCGGTTCGGGCGCCGAGCTCACCGTCGTCTCGGACCAGGGCCCGCAGGTCTCCAAGGCCATCTCCGGCCTGACCACCGAGGGCGCGTTCGGCCTGCTCTTCGCGGTGCTCGTGATCCTGCTCTTCCTGGCCTCGATCCGCTCGACGCTGGTGACGGCGGTCTCCATACCGCTGTCCGTGGTCCTCGCACTGATCGTGCTGTGGACGCAGGACCTCTCCCTCAACATGCTCACGCTTGGCGCGCTGACGATCGCGATCGGCCGGGTCGTCGACGACTCGATCGTGGTCCTGGAGAACATCAAGCGCCACCTCGGCTACGGCGAGGAGCGCCACTACGCGATCCTCACCGCGGTCAAGGAGGTCGCCGGCGCGGTCACGTCGTCGACGCTGACCACTGTCGCGGTCTTCCTGCCGATCGGCCTGGTCGGCGGCATGGTGGGCGCGCTGTTCGGCTCGTTCAGCCTGACCGTCACCGCGGCCCTGCTCGCTTCGCTCCTCGTCTCGCTGACCGTCGTCCCGGTCCTTTCGTACTGGTTCCTGCGTGCGCCGAAGTCGATCGCGGGCATCGACCCCGACGAGGCGCGCCGCAAGGCCGAGGAGAAGGAGAACAAGGCCCGCCTCCAGCGGATCTACGTCCCCGTGCTCCGCTTCGCCACCCGGCGCCGCCTCACCAGCGTGCTGATCGCGGTCGTCATCCTGGTCGGTACGTTCGGCATGGCCGGTCTGCTGAAGACCAACTTCTTCGACCAGGGCGAGCAGGACACCCTCTCGATCAAGCAGGAGCTGGCCCCGGGCACCAGCCTGGACGCGGCGGACGCCGCCTCCAAGAAGGTCGAGCAGATCCTCGCCGCCGACCCGGCCGTCAAGAGCTACCAGGTCACCGTCGGCTCCTCCGGCTTCATGGCGGCCTTCGGCGGCGGCACCGGCGCCAACCAGGCCTCGTACACCGTGACGCTGAAGAGCGCGGGCGACTACGACAAGGCGCACGACCGTCTTGAGGCGGCCCTCAAGGGTCAGCCGGGCGCCCCGGCCATCTCGACCGGCGGCGGCTTCGGCAGCCAGAACCTGAGCGTGGTCGTCAAGGCGGCCGACGGCGACGTCCTGAAGAAGGCCTCGGAGCAGGTCCGCCAGGCGGTCGCGAGCCTCAAGGACGTCAGCGACGTCCAGAGCGACCTGGCGCAGAGCGTGCCCCGGGTCTCGGTGCAGCCCAACGACAAGGCGGCCGACGCGGGCTTCAACCAGACCACCCTCGGCATGGCCGTCGCCCAGCAGGTGCGGGGCACCCAGGTCACCAAGGCGATCATGGGCGACTCCGAGCGTGATGTGTACATCACCGCGGCCGACCCGGCCACCACGGTGGACCAGCTCAAGAACCTGGCCCTCGGCCCGGTCAAGCTCGGCGACATCGCCGACGTGAAGCTGGTTCCCGGTCCGGTCTCGATGACCCGGATCGACGGCGCCCGCTCCGCGACCATCACCGCCAAGCCGGTCGGCGACAACACCGGCAAGGTCAGCACCGACCTCCAGGCCAAGATCAAGGACCTGAAGCTGCCGTCCGGCGCCACCGCCTCCATCGGCGGTGTCTCCTCGGACCAGTCGGACGCGTTCAAGAACCTGGGCCTGGCGATGCTGGCGGCGATCGCGATCGTCTTCATGCTCCTGGTCGCGACGTTCAAGTCCCTGATCCAGCCGCTGATCCTGCTGGTCGCGATCCCCTTCGCGGCCACGGGTGCGATCGGTCTGCTGGTCGCGACCGGCACCCCGATGGGCGTCCCGGCGATGATCGGCATGCTCATGCTGATCGGCATCGTGGTCACCAACGCGATCGTCCTGATCGACCTGATCAACCAGTACCGCAAGCAGGGCCTTGGCGTCGTCGAGGCGGTCGTCGAGGGTGGCCGTCACCGGCTGCGCCCGATCCTCATGACGGCGCTGGCGACGATCTTCGCGCTGCTCCCGATGGCGCTCGGGGTCACGGGCGAGGGCGGCTTCATAGCCCAGCCGCTCGCGGTGGTGGTGATCGGCGGTCTGGTGACGTCGACGCTGCTGACGCTGCTCCTGGTGCCGACCCTCTACGCGATGGTCGAGCTCCGCAAGGAGCGCAAGGCCAAGAAGAAGGCGGCCAGGCGCGCCAGGAAGGCCGGGCTCCCGGCCCCCTCGGACGACTCCGACCAGCTGGAGCCGGCCAACGCCTGACCCGGGCGAGCAACCCGGTCCCGTAACGACGAAGGCCGCCCCCTCCCGCAAGGGGGGGGCGGCCTTCCGTCGTGTCGGGCGGCCGGGTTACGGCAGCGCCAGCATCCGCTCCAGAGCCAGCTTCGCGAAGCTCTCGGTCTCCTTGTCGACCTGAATCTGGTTGATCAGCTTGCCCTCGGCGAGCGATTCCAGGGCCCACACCAGGTGGGGGAGGTCGATGCGGTTCATGGTCGAGCAGAAGCAGACCGTCTTGTCGAGGAAGACGATCTCCTTGTCCTCGGCGGCGAACCGGTTGGCCAGGCGCCGCACCAGGTTCAGCTCGGTGCCGATCGCCCACTTCGAGCCGCGCGGGGCGGCCTCCAGGGCCTTGATGATGTACTCGGTCGAGCCGACGTAGTCCGCCGCGGCGACGACCTCGTGCTTGCACTCGGGGTGCACCAGGACGTTCACGCCCGGGATCCGCTCGCGTACGTCGTTCACCGAGTCCAGCGAGAAGCGGCCGTGCACCGAGCAGTGCCCGCGCCACAGGATCATCTTGGCGTTCCGCAGCTCCTCGACGGTGAGCCCGCCGTTCGGCTTGTGCGGGTTGTAGAGCACGCAGTCGTCGAGGGACATGCCGAGCTCGCGCACCGCGGTGTTGCGGCCCAGGTGCTGGTCCGGCAGGAAGAGCACCTTCTCGCCCTGCTCGAAGGCCCAGTTCAGGGCGCGCTCGGCGTTGGACGAGGTGCAGATCGTGCCGCCGTGCTTGCCGGTGAACGCCTTGATGTCGGCCGAGGAGTTCATGTACGAGACGGGCACGACCTGCTCGGCTATGCCGGCCTCGGTCAGCACGTCCCAGCACTCGGCGACCTGCTCGGCCGTGGCCATGTCGGCCATCGAGCAGCCCGCGGCGAGGTCCGGCAGGACGACCTTCTGGTCGTCACCGGTCAGGATGTCCGCGGATTCGGCCATGAAGTGCACACCGCAGAACACGATGTACTCGGCCTCGGGCTTCGCGGCGGCGTCCTTGGCCAGCTTGAACGAGTCGCCCGTCACATCGGCGAACTCGATGACCTCGTCGCGCTGGTAGTGGTGCCCGAGGATGAAGACCTTGTCCCCGAGCTTCGCCTTGGCCGCGCGGGCGCGGGCCACCAGGTCCGGGTCGGAGGGCGAAGGAAGGTCGCCGGGACATTCCACGCCGCGCTCGCTCTTGGGGTCGGCCTCGCGGCCGAGCAGGAGCAGCGCGAGCGGCGTCGGCTGGACGTCGAGCTCGACGCGGCCGACGAGGTCCTGACGGGGCTGGGCGGTGGTCACGTCACGCACCCTTTCTGTTTCCTGAGCAGTGCGGCGGAGCCGCTCCAGTGACCCCGGTGCTTCCACCGAGGGGTTTTCGTCGAAATGACGCTATCTATCATAACTGCTTCACGTCACTTTGACGATGGCCATAGCGTCGATGTGACGCACCCCGCCCGCGGCCTGCCCGCACCCGGTCCCGTACGGAGTTGTCCACAGGCCTTTCCTCGCCCGCCCCCGCGTGTGCGAGCATGAAAGGGAAGAACCCGGAATGAATCCGGGGCCCCGCCGGTTGCAACCGTCGGCAAGCAGTCTCCGTACAACCCGGGAGAGAAGCAGATGTCCGTATCGGACGAGACCACCACCGTGAGCGACGGCATCCTCCTGTCCGACGCCGCCGCGGCCAAGGTCAAGGGCCTCCTTGAGCAGGAAGGCCGGGACGACCTGGCGCTGCGTGTCGCCGTTCAGCCGGGCGGCTGCTCCGGCTTGCGCTACCAGCTGTTCTTCGACGAGCGCTCGCTCGACGGCGATGTCGTCAAGGACTTCGACGGCGTCAAGGTCGTCACCGACCGCATGAGCGCCCCGTACCTGGGCGGCGCCTCGATCGACTTCGTCGACACCATCGAGAAGCAGGGCTTCACGATCGACAACCCGAACGCGACGGGCTCCTGCGCCTGCGGCGACTCCTTCAGCTAGGCCTCGCAGCGGCGAGAGCCGAGTCTCGCGGCAGCCGAAAGGCGGGTGCCCCCGGTCACCGGGGACACCCGCCTTCGCCGTGTCCGGCGTCGTCGCTACAACTCGCGCTACTTCTTCGGCAGTTCCTTGCCGGTGTCCGCGTCGAGCACCTTGCGGGTGCCGATCGCCTGGTGCAGCTCGACCGAGACCGTCTGCTGCTTGGCCAGCATGACGCACATCTTCTTCGGGTCCTTGATCTGGCCGGTCACCTTGACCCGCACGCCGTCGCCGCTCTCGTCGGCGGTCGCCGTGTACGTACTGCACACTCCGCCCCAGAACGTCACGTTCAGCGTCCGCCCGTCCGGCGCGACGGCGTACGACTCAAGCGCCTGACCGCGCTCGCCCGGCGTGGTGGGGGAACCCGACGGCGGCGGCACGGGAGCACCGGTCGGCGGCTTGGTCACGTACTGGGGCGCCACCGCCGGAGCGGTGATCGTGAACGGCTGCCCGGCGTCCGGCTTCACCTGGAACAGCCACGACGGTACGAGGGTCGGCGTGCCGTCCACGAACTGCGCGGCGAGCCCGAAGGCGGCCCCGTCGATCGTCACGGTCGAGGGCGTGGGCTGCTTGCACGGCTGGATGTTGCCCTGCGGATCGCTCGGCAGCCGGCCCTTGGTGGGCTGGCCGTCCAACGGCACCGGCCCCGTGCAGTCCTTGCTCTTCGGCCGCTGGGTGACGTGGCTGTTGAGCTGCGCCAGCGTCTGGTCCGCGCTGATCACCGGATACGTGGCACCCTTGTCCGGGGTCTTCAACTGGCCGCTGCCGCCCACCACTTGACCGTCCGGGCCGACCTGGATGCCGGTCGTCCAGCCGTAGGTGGGGAGCCCGTCCACAACGGGATCGGCGTTCACCACCCGGGCCGAGGCGAGGATCTCCTTGGCGTCCAGCTTGGCATCGTCCTGGCCGAGCGCCTTGAGGACCGGCGCCGCGGCCGCCTTCGCCGCCTGCTCGCTCACCGGGCCGCCGGAGCCCGAGTCGGCGCCGGTGCCCGCGCCTCCGCCGGTGTCCGCGCCCGTGGTGTGCATCGGACACATCTTGCCCTTGGGGCAGTTGTCCGAGCCGCCGGTGCCGTACCGCGCGAACGTCCAAGTGCCGGGCGCCTTCTGAGTGACCGTCAGAACCGGGCCCGAGCCGTCCTTCGTCACCCCCGCCTTCCAGCTGTCGCCTTCGAGGCGCACCGCCCCTTCGACCCCCAGCGCCCGGGCGAGCCGGGTCGCATCGGCCTCGCTCACCATGCCGCGCGGCTGGAAGACGGACGCCTTGCCGGGGCCGCCGGGCAGCTTGACCGACGCCTTGTAGACCACGCCGTTCGGGTCCGGCTCACCGGGCGCGATCCCGTTGCCGCCGCCGCTGCTGCCGCCTTGGCCGCCCGGGGTGCTGTCGAGTGCGAGCGGCGGAGGTGCGCCGTTCTCGCCGGGCGTACTGCCACCGCCCGAGGACGTCGTCGAGGCCCAGTACGCCCCGCCGCCGCCCACGGCCAGTACGGCCACGGCGGCCGCGGCGAGGATCAAGGGAGTTCGTCGCGAACGCCGCTGCTCGGGCTCGTCCTGCGTGTGCTCGCTGCTCACCAGATCGCTCCTGTCCAGTCGTATCCCGCATCCCCCTTACGTGGGACGCCGATTGGACGGAGCGGGGGAGCGCACGGTTCCATCCCGTGCGCTCCACCCGCATGATCAGGCCGTTTCAGTCCCCGTATTCGGACATGTCCGCGATCAGCCGCACCGAGGAAGACGGAATGGCCACACCGTGGATCCGGGACGGCGGCACCGGCGCCGGAGCGTTCCGTGCGGGCACCACCCAGTGCGGAGCCATCCGTGCGCAGTCCCCGCGCAGCTCCTCCAGACCCGGAAGATCGGCCGCCACCCCGTGCCCGCTGCTCAACTCGGTTTCCATGCTTCGCACCGTACGCATCAGGAAGCGTGCGCAGAAAGACCTACTATTGGGTAGTTTCCGCCGGTCGGCCCAGCAGAGCCGACCCGGTAGCGTGAACCGTCAATGCTGTCCCCCTTCAGGAGCGCCCCCGCCGTGCGTATCGCAGTCACCGGCTCCATCGCCACCGACCACCTCATGACCTTCCCCGGCCGATTCGCCGACCAGCTGGTCGCCGACCAGCTGCACACGGTCTCCCTCTCCTTCCTGGTCGACAACCTCGACGTACGCCGTGGCGGTGTCGGTCCGAACATCTGCTTCGGCATGGGCCAGCTCGGCGGCCGGCCGATCCTGGTCGGCGCCGCCGGCTCCGACTTCGACGAGTACCGCGCCTGGCTCGACCGGCACGGCGTCGACACCGGCTCGGTACGGATCTCCGAGGTCCTGCACACCGCCCGCTTCGTGTGCACCACCGACGCCGACCACAACCAGATCGGCTCCTTCTACACGGGCGCCATGAGCGAGGCCCGCCAGATCGAGCTGAAGGCCGTCGCCGACCGCGTGGGCGGCCTCGACCTCGTGCTGATCGGCGCGGACGACCCCGAGGCGATGCTGCGCCACACCGAGGAGTGCAAGGCGCGGAGCATCCCCTTCGCGGCCGACTTCTCGCAGCAGATCGCCCGCATGTCCGGCGACGACATCCGCACCCTGCTCGAAGGCGCGACGTACCTCTTCTCCAACGAGTACGAGAAGGGGCTCATCGAGAACAAGACCGGCTGGAGCGACGAGGAGATCCTCGCCAAGGTCGACTACCGGGTCACCACCCTCGGCTCGCGCGGGGTGCGCATCGAGAAGGTCGGCGCCGAGCCGATCGTCGTCGGCGTCCCGCAGGAGGAGGCCAAGGTCGACCCGACGGGCGTGGGCGACGCCTTCCGCGCCGGGTTCCTGACCGGCCTGTCCTGGGGCGTCGGCCACGAGCGCGCAGCCCAGCTCGGCTGCATGCTGGCCACCCTCGTCATCGAGACGCTCGGCACCCAGGAGTACACCCTGCGCCGGGCCCACTTCATGGAGCGCTTCACCAAGGCGTACGGCGACGAGGCCGCCGCCGAGGTGCAGGCCCACCTCCAGTAGGACTCAGCTGACGCGGCGCACCCGGTAGGCGGTTCCGCCCTCCGCCGGGTGCTCGCCCAGGTACTCCTGCGACCGCATCTCGCACCACGCCGGGATGTCGAGGCGGGCCGCCTCGTCGTCGGCGAGCACCGTCACGACGCCGCCCACCGGTACGTTCCCGATCGCCTTCGCGAGTTCGATGACCGGGATCGGGCAGAGCCTGCCGAGCGAGTCCACCACGAACTCCTCGGCGTCGCCGGGCCCGGCCGCCGCGCCCGGCGCCCCGAGCCTGGTCCGTACGGACGCGACCACCCCCGGCAGCACGTCGAGGAAGCGGTCCACCTCCTGATCCGGAGTGCCGAGCGGCAGGGACACCCGGACGTTGCCCTCGCTCAGCACCCCCATGGCGCGCAGCACATGGCTGGGCGTCAGGGTGCTGCTCGTACAGGATGAACCGGACGAAACAGAGAATTCCGCCCGGTCGAGCTCGTGCAGCAGGGTCTCTCCGTCGACATAGAGACAGGAGAAGGTGACCAGATGCGGCAGCCGCCGCACCGGATCGCCGACCACCTCGACATCCGGCACCAGCTCCGCGACCCGGGTGCGGATCCGCTCCACCAGGCCCCGCAGGCGCGCCGATTCGGCCGCCGCCTCGGCCCGTACGGCCCGCAGGGAAGCGGCCGCCGCGACGATCGCCGGGATGTTCTCGAAGCCGGCCGCGCGCCCCGACTCCCGCTCGTCGGCGGGCCCTTGAGGCGCGAACCGGACGCCCTTGCGCACCGCGAGCAGCCCGACTCCTGCCGGACCGCCCCATTTGTGGGCACTCGCCGCGAGGATCGACCAGGCACCCTCGACCGGCCCCCAGGCCAGCGACTGGGCCGCGTCCACGAGCAGCGGCACCCCGGCCGCCCGGCACGCCTCGGCCGCCTCGGCCACCGGCTGGAGGGTGCCCACCTCGTGGTTGGCGGACTGGAGACAGGCGAGCGCGGTGTCGGGGCGCAGGGCGGCCGCGTACGCGTCGGGGGAGACCCGGCCCGTACGGTCCACCGCGACCTCGGTCACTGAACCGCCGCCCGCCTCATGGGAGGCGGCCGAATGGAGGACCGAGGAGTGCTCGACGGCGGACACCACCAGATGCCGCCCGACACGCCGACGCCCGGACAAGGATCCGTAAATTCCGGAGTGCACCGCGCGTGTCCCCGAACTGGTGAAGCTGAGCTCGTCCGGGCGGCAGCCGACGGCCTCCGCGGCGGCCTCCCGCGCCGCGTCCAGGAGCAGCCGGGCGCGCCTGCCCTCCCGGTAGAGCCGGGCCGGATCGGCCCACCCCTCGTCCAGGGAGGCTTGCAGGGCCTGGCGGGCGACGGGGTGCAGGGGGGCCGAGGAGGCCGCGTCGAAGTAGGGCACCCGGCCACGCTAACCCCGGCCGGGCGCACGAGCGGCGGGGGACGGGGCGAGGGGCCGTCAGATGGCGCCCGGAGGCCGGGATTCCACCGCGGCTCCACCCCTTCGGGGAGTCGGGCGGCGCGTTGGGCACCCTCCCCGCGCGACCCCAAATAGCGTCCAGTAGGGTTTGGTCCGCATAAACATCCAAACCCCTGCCCGTGTGCCAGGGCGGCGACCGACCAGCGAGACGGCCGTAGCCGACCACCGCGGGCGAGACTCTCGGGAAGGCGCTACGTGAGTCCCAACGGCTCCGACCGCTCGTCGCGGCGCCCGATGCGGCGGAAGCTGCCGCAGGTGCTGACTGCGGGCCTGGTCCTGGCGACAGCATCCGGTTGCTCGTACAACTGGAAAGACTTCCCTCGACTTGGTATGCCCACTCCGGTGACGGACGAGGCTCCCAGGATCCTGTCCCTCTGGCAGGGCTCGTGGGCGGCTGCGCTCGCCACGGGCGTGCTGGTCTGGGGCCTGATCCTGTGGAGCGTCATCTTCCACCGGCGCAGCCGCACCAAGGTCGAGGTACCCCCGCAGACCCGGTACAACATGCCCATCGAGGCGCTGTACACCGTGGTCCCGCTCATCATCGTCTCCGTGCTCTTCTACTTCACGGCACGCGACGAGACGAAGCTCCTGGCTCTGTCCCCGAAGCCCGCTCACACGGTCAACGTGGTCGGCTATCAGTGGAGCTGGGGCTTCAACTACGTCGAGGACGTGCCCGGTGTGAAGGGCGACGCCAAGACGGACAAGAACCTGACGGCGATTCCGGACCGGTTCAAGAAGGACTTCCCCGCGAACGCGGGCGGTGTCTACGACGTCGGCATCCCCGGCACCCGTAACCCGCAGACCGGAAACCCGGGCCCGACCCTGTGGCTGCCGAAGGGCGAGAAGGTCCGCTTCGTGCTGACCTCGCGCGACGTCATCCACTCCTTCTGGATCGTGCCGTTCCTGATGAAGCAGGACGTCATCCCCGGGCACACCAACTCGTTCGAGGTCACGCCGAACCAGGAAGGCACCTTCCTGGGCAAGTGCGCCGAACTCTGCGGCGTCGACCACTCGCGCATGCTCTTCAACGTGAAGGTCGTCTCCCCGGAGCGCTACCAGCAGCACCTCAAGGAGCTGGCGGCGAAGGGCCAGTCCGGCTACGTGCCGGCGGGCATCGCCCAGACCGACCCCGCCAAGAACGCGGAGACGAACAAACTGTGAGCATCCTCAACGAATCTCAGGGTGCCGCGGCAGCAGACGACTCGTACGAGAACGAGCTGCCGGTCCGGCGCAAGCAGCCGGGAAACGTCGTCATCAAGTGGCTGACCACCACTGATCACAAGACGATCGGCACGATGTACCTGGTCACGTCGTTCGCGTTCTTCTGCATCGGCGGGATCATGGCGCTCTTCATGCGCGCCGAACTCGCCCGCCCCGGCACGCAGATCATGTCGAACGAGCAGTTCAACCAGGCGTTCACGATGCACGGCACGATCATGCTGCTGATGTTCGCGACGCCGCTGTTCGCCGGATTCGCGAACTGGATCATGCCGCTGCAGATCGGCGCGCCCGACGTGGCGTTCCCGCGGCTGAACATGTTCGCCTACTGGCTCTACCTGTTCGGCTCGACCATCGCGGTCGGTGGCTTCCTCACCCCGCAGGGCGCGGCCGACTTCGGCTGGTTCGCCTACTCCCCGCTGTCGGACGCGGTCCGCTCGCCGGGCGTCGGCGCCGACATGTGGATCATGGGTCTGGCCTTCTCCGGCTTCGGCACGATCCTCGGCTCGGTCAACTTCATCACCACGATCATCTGCATGCGCGCTCCCGGCATGACGATGTTCCGGATGCCGATCTTCGTGTGGAACGTCCTGCTGACCGGTGTGCTGGTCCTGCTGGCCTTCCCGGTCCTCGCGGCCGCGCTGTTCGCCCTGGAGGCGGACCGCAAGTTCGGTGCGCACGTCTTCGACGCCAGTAATGGCGGCGCGATTCTCTGGCAACACCTCTTCTGGTTCTTCGGCCATCCAGAGGTGTACATCATCGCGTTGCCATTCTTCGGAATCATTTCCGAAGTGATTCCGGTGTTCAGCCGAAAGCCGATGTTCGGCTACAGCGGCCTCATCGGCGCCACCATCGCGATCGCGGGTCTTTCCGTGACCGTGTGGGCGCACCACATGTACGTCACCGGTGGCGTGCTCCTGCCGTTCTTCTCCTTCATGACGTTCCTCATCGCCGTGCCGACGGGCGTGAAGTTCTTCAACTGGATCGGCACGATGTGGAAGGGCTCCCTGTCCTTCGAGACACCCATGCTGTGGGCCGTCGGCTTCCTGATCACCTTCACCTTCGGTGGTCTGACCGGCGTCATCCTGGCCTCGCCGCCGATGGACTTCCACGTCTCCGACTCGTACTTCGTCGTCGCGCACTTCCACTACGTCATCTTCGGCACCGTGGTCTTCGCGATGTTCTCCGGATTCCACTTCTGGTGGCCGAAGTTCACCGGAAAGATGCTGGACGAGCGGCTCGGCAAGATCACCTTCTGGACGCTGTTCGTGGGCTTCCACGGCACGTTCCTGGTGCAGCACTGGCTGGGTGTGGAGGGCATGCCGCGGCGTTACGCCGACTACCTGGCGGCCGACGGCTTCACCGCCCTGAACACGATCTCGACGATCTCCTCGTTCCTGCTCGGTCTGTCGATCCTGCCGTTCTTCTACAACGTCTGGAAGACCGCCAAGTACGGCAAGAAGATCGAGGTCGACGACCCGTGGGGCTACGGCCGTTCGCTGGAGTGGGCGACCTCCTGCCCGCCGCCGCGGCACAACTTCCTCACGATGCCGCGCATTCGCTCCGAATCGCCGGCGTTCGACCTCCACCACCCCGAGATCGCGGCTCTCGACCAGCTTGAGAACCACGGCGACGTCCACGGTGACCACATGCTCGCCGGTGGCAAGGAGGCCGGGAAGTGAAGATCCAGGGCAAGATGTTCCTGTGGCTGTCCGTCTTCATCCTGATCATGGCCGTCGTGTACGGCGTGTGGTCGAAGGAAGCGGCCGGAACCACCGCGCTCGTCATGGCCTTCGGCCTGAGCGTCATGATCGGCTTCTACCTGGCCTTCACGGCCCGGCGGGTCGACGTGGGCGCCCAGGACGACAAGGAGGCCGACGTCGCGGACGACGCCGGTGAGGTCGGCTTCTTCTCGCCGCACTCCTGGCAGCCGCTCTCGCTCGGCATCGGCGGCGCCCTGGCCTTCCTCGCGATCGCCATGGGCTGGTGGCTGCTGTACTTCTCGGCTCCGCTGATCCTGGTCGGTCTCTACGGCTGGGTGTTCGAGTACTACCGCGGCGAGAACCAGAACCAGTAGTTCCGCACCCCGCGCTGCGCCAAGAGGGGCCCTCCGTCTCGCCCAGAGACGGAGGGCCCCTCGTTTGCAGTCACCCCGCGCGCCGGGGCTGACGAATCTTCATACCGTGTGGTCATGAGCCACGCACCGCGCATCCGCACCGTAGTGAGCTGCACCCTCCTTGTCCTGTCCCTCGGTGTGGGGGCCACGGGGTGCGGCGGTCCAGACGCCAACCCGCTCTCGGCCAAGCCGTACGACGCGGCCGAGCAGGTCGTCTACAACGGTCCGGCCGGCAGCCAGAAGGCCGATCCCAACAAGCCCCTTGAGATCACCGTCAAGAGCAAGGACGGCCGCCTGACGGACGTCACCGCCGTCGACGGCAACGGCCGCTATCTGGCGGGCGAACTGGCCGCCGACGGCAGCCGCTGGCACTCCACCGCCCCGCTGGTGGCCGGAGCGCACTACACCGTCAAGGTCTCCACGGAGAACGCGGACGGCTCCCCGGGGCTGCGCACGCTCACGTTCGACACCGCCGCGGTCAAGGACGCCGTGGAGGTCGAATTCGGCCCGGACGCGGGCAAGTACGGCGTCGGGCAGCCCATCACCGCGGAACTCAGCAAGCCGGTCAAGGACAAGGCGGCCCGCGCGATCGTCGAACGCGCCCTGAGAGTCGAGTCCACGCCCAAGGTGGAGGGCAACTGGTACTGGGTGGGCGACAAGGTCCTGCACTACCGGCCCAAGGAGTACTGGCCCACCCACGCCACGATCAACGTCCACTCCAATCTGGAGGGCGTGAAGATCGCGGACAAGCTGTACGGCGGCCCCGCCAAGCCCCTGAGGATCACCACGGGCGACCGCGTCGAGGCCATCACCGACGCAGCCGGGCACTACATGACGGTCAAACGCAACGGAGAAGTGATCAATACCATTCCGGTCACCACCGGAAAGCCCGGATTCTCCACCCGCAACGGCGTCAAGGTCGTCCTGGGCAAGCAGTACTTCGTACGGATGCGCGGGGAGACCGTCGGCATCTCGTCGAACAGCGCGGACGCGTACGACCTGCCCGTCTACTACGCCACACGGGTCACCTGGAGCGGCGAATACGTGCACGCGGCGCCCTGGTCGGTGGGCTCGCAGGGCTCCGAGAACGTCAGCCACGGATGCACGGGCATGAGCACCGGCAACGCCGCCTGGTTCTTCGAGAACATCAACGAGGGCGACATCGTCAAGGTCGTCAACAGCATCGGCGAGGACATGACGCCCTTCGACAACGGGTTCGGCGACTGGAACGTGGACTGGGCCAAGTGGCGCACGGGCAGCGCCCTGCTGGCCGACCTCAAGGCCGGCCAGACCAAGGCCAACTCCGCCCGGCTGCGGCCGGGAGTGTGAGGTCAGGCACCCACGGCGAGCCGCTTGCGCAGCAGGGAGGCCAGGGCCTCGGCGAACTCGACCGGCTCGACCGGGAGGGTCACCGCGGCGTCCGCACGGCTCCAGGTGGCCAGCCAGGCGTCCTGCGGGCGGCCGATGAGGAGCAGCACCGGCGGGCACTGGAAGACCTCGTCCTTGATCTGGCGGCAGACGCCCATGCCCCCGGCCGGGACCGCCTCGCCGTCCAGGACACAGACGTCGATGCCGCCGCGGTCCAGCTCCTTGAGGACCGCCGGCAGCGTCGCGCACTCCAGGAACTCGACCGGAGGCACATCGGAGGCGGGCCTGCGCCCGGCCGCGAGCCGCACCTGTGCGCGGGTGTTCGCGTCGTCGCTGTAGACCAGAACGGTGGCGCTCGACTGCATGGATCCTCCGAAGGTCCGGCGGAATCGCCGACGTTGGCTCATGAACCGATGCGCGGATGCTACTCCGTCCGACTGCCCGTCAACACCGGTTCGGACAGCCCTTCGATGGGCCGTTCGGGCCCTGCACACGCCGCTGACACACCGAACGGCACCCCCCGGAGTGAGGGCGGGATAAGCGACCGACATAATGTCGGTCGTGGCGACAGCAACGACAGTAGAAACCGGGCACGCGCACCCGTCGGTCAATCGGCCGAACCTCACCAGCGTCGGAACCATCATCTGGTTGAGTTCCGAGCTGATGTTCTTCGCGGCCCTCTTCGCGATGTACTTCACTCTGCGATCGGTAACGGGTGCCGCGCACTGGTCAGAAATGGCCTCGTCCCTGAACCTTCCGTTCTCGGCGACCAACACCACGATCCTGGTGCTCTCCTCCCTCACCTGCCAGCTCGGCGTCTTCGCCGCGGAGCGCGGCGATGTGAAGAAGCTCCGCACCTGGTTCATCATCACGTTCGTGATGGGTGCGATCTTCATCGGCGGCCAGGTCTACGAGTACACCGATCTGGTGAAGGAGGACGGCCTCTCGCTCTCCTCGGATCCGTACGGATCGGTGTTCTACCTGACCACGGGCTTCCACGGACTGCATGTGACGGGCGGCCTGATCGCCTTCCTGCTGGTTCTGGGCAGGACGTACGCGGCCAAGAGGTTCACCCATGAACAGGCGACCGCGGCCATCGTCGTGTCCTATTACTGGCACTTCGTCGATGTCGTGTGGATCGGCCTCTTCGCCACGATCTACCTGATCCAGTAACCGGGCCCGTAGGTCCGCACCACATCCAGCATCGACGCAGAAGATCCTGACACCGGGGTAATCCGTGAAAAAGCTCTCCGCACGACGACGCCATCCGCTGGCGGCGGTCGTCGTCCTACTCCTCGCGCTGGCGGCCACCGGGGGGCTGTACGCCGCGTTCGCGCCCGCGGGCACGGCCAAGGCTGACGACACCGCCCAGTCCCTCGCCATCGACGAGGGCAAGAAGCTCTACTCCGTCGGCTGCGCCAGCTGCCACGGAACCGGCGGTCAGGGCACCTCTGACGGCCCCTCCCTGGTAGGCGTGGGCGCCGCCGCGGTGGACTTCCAGGTCGGCACCGGCCGTATGCCGGCGCAGCAGCCCGGCGCGCAGGTGCCGAAGAAGAAGGTCATCTACTCGCAGGCCGAGATCGACCAGCTCGCCGCGTACGTGGCCTCGCTGGGCGCCGGTCCGAGCGTGCCGAACAAGTCGCAGTACAACCCGAGCGGTGCGGACATCGCCAAGGGTGGCGAGCTGTTCCGCACCAACTGCGCCCAGTGCCACAACTTCACGGGTGAGGGCGGTGCCCTGACGAACGGCAAGTTCGCCCCCAGCCTGGAGGACGTGGACCCCAAGCACATCTACGAGGCCATGCAGACCGGCCCGCAGAACATGCCGTCCTTCCCGGACACGACGATGCCGCAGAAGCAGAAGCAGGACATCATCGCGTACCTGCACGCCGTCAACAGCGACAAGTCCGCGAGCCCCGGTGGCCTCAAGCTCGGCGGGCTCGGCCCGGTCAGCGAGGGTCTGTTCGGCTGGATCTTCGGTCTGGGTGCCCTCATCGCAGTAGCCATCTGGGTCGCGGCCCACACCGCTAAGGCCAAGAAGTCATGAGTAGCCAAGAGAATTCCGAGAGCCTGCCTGAAGCGCAGGCCACCGCGCACGGCGCGGTAGAGACCGCGGGCGACCCCTTCGCCGACCCGGGACTGCCGGCCCACAAGCCGCGCATCCAGGACATCGACGAGCGGGCGGCCAAGCGCTCCGAGCGTGCGGTCGCGTTCCTGTTCTTCCTGTCCATGGTCGCGACGGTCGGCTTCATCGCCTCGTACGTGATCTTCCCGGTCGACAAGATCGTCTTCATCTTCCCGTTCGGGCACGTCAGCGCCCTCAACTTCGCCCTGGGTCTGACCCTGGGTGTGGCGCTGTTCTGCATCGGCGCGGGCGCGGTCCACTGGGCCCGCACGCTGATGTCCGACGTGGAGATGCCGGCCGAGCGACACGAGATCGCGGCCCCGCCGGAGGTCAAGGCGCAGGTCCTGGCCGACTTCAAGCAGGGCGCGGCCGAGTCCGGGTTCGGACGCCGCAAGCTGATCCGCAACACCATGTTCGGCGCGCTCGCCATGGTGCCGCTCTCCGGTGTGATGCTGCTGCGCGACCTGGGCACGCTGCCCGAGACCAAGCTGCGGCACACCATGTGGTCCAAGGGCAAGGCCCTGATCAACATGAACACCAACGAGCCGCTGCGTCCCGAGGACCTGACGGTCGGTTCGCTCACCTTCGCCAAGCCCGAGGGCCTGGAGGAGGACGCGGAGGACTTCCAGACGCAGATCGCCAAGGCCGCCCTGATGCTCGTCCGGATCAAGCCGGAGGACATCAAGGACAAGCGCGAGCTCGAATGGTCGCACCAGGGCATCGTCGCGTACTCGAAGATCTGCACCCACGTCGGCTGCCCGATCTCCCTGTACGAGCAGCAGACGCACCACGTGCTCTGCCCGTGCCACCAGTCCACCTTCGACCTCTCCGACGGCGCCCGCGTCATCTTCGGCCCGGCCGGTCACGCTCTTCCGCAGCTGCGGATCGGCGTGAATGACGAGGGTTACCTCGAAGCGCTCGGCGACTTCGAAGAGCCCGTCGGTCCTGCCTTCTGGGAGCGCGGATGAGCACCACGACAGACGCACGGCGCGAAGCGCCCGCCGGTGAGCGGATCGCGGACTGGGCGGACGGCCGGCTCGGGATCTACTCCCTGGCCAAGGCCAACATGCGCAAGATCTTCCCGGACCACTGGTCCTTCATGCTCGGCGAGATCTGCATGTACAGCTTCATCATCATCATCCTCACGGGTGTGTATCTGACGCTGTTCTTCCACCCGAGCATGAACGAGGTCGTCTACGACGGCTCGTACGTGCCGCTGCAGGGCATGCACATGTCCGAGGCGTTCAACTCGACCATGCACATCAGCTTCGATGTGCGCGGTGGTCTGCTGATCCGGCAGATCCACCACTGGGCGGCGCTGATCTTCCTCGCCGGCATGTTCGTGCACATGATGCGCGTGTTCTTCACGGGCGCCTTCCGCAAGCCGCGTGAGGTCAACTGGCTGTTCGGCTTCCTGCTGTTCGTCCTCGGCATGTTCACCGGCTTCACCGGTTACTCGCTCCCGGACGACCTGCTGTCGGGCACCGGTGTCCGCTTCATGGAGGGCGCGATCCTGTCCGTGCCGGTCGTCGGCACGTACCTCTCGTTCTTCCTGTTCGGCGGAGAGTTCCCCGGCGGCGACTTCGTGGCCCGGTTCTACTCGGTCCACATCCTGCTGCTGCCCGGCATCATGCTCGGCCTGATGGTGGCCCACCTGATCCTGGTCTTCTACCACAAGCACACCCAGTTCGCGGGTCCGGGACGTACGAACAAGAACGTCGTCGGCATGCCGCTGCTCCCGGTGTACATGGCGAAGGCGGGCGGCTTCTTCTTCCTGGTCTTCGGTGTCATCGCGGTCGTCGCGGCGATCGCCTCGATCAACCCGATCTGGGCGATCGGCCCCTACCGGCCGGACCAGGTGTCCACCGGCGCCCAGCCCGACTGGTACATGGGCTTCTCCGAAGGCCTCATCCGTGTGATGCCGGGCTGGGAGATCAACCTGTGGGGCCACACGCTCGTCCTGGGTGTGTTCGTCCCGCTGGTGATCTTCCCGCTGGTCCTGGCGACCATCGCGGTCTACCCGTTCATCGAGTCCTGGGTCACCGGGGACAAGCGCGAGCACCACATCGCGGACCGGCCGCGCAACGCGCCGACGCGTACCGCGTTCGGTGTCGCGTGGATCACCTGGTACATGGTGCTGCTCATCGGTGGTGGAAACGACCTCTGGGCGACCCACTTCCACCTCTCGATCAACGTCATCACCTGGTTCGTGCGGATCGCGTTCTTCGTGGCCCCGGTCCTCGCGTTCGTCGCCACCAAGCGGATCTGCCTGGGTCTGCAGCGGCGCGACGCCGAGAAGGTGCTGCACGGACGCGAGTCCGGCATCATCAAGCGGCTGCCGCACGGCGAGTTCATCGAGGTCCACGAGCCGCTGGACGCCGGTGCGCGCTACAAGCTCACCGCGCACGAGCAGTACGAGCCGGCCGAGATCGGCCCGGCGGTCGACGAGAACGGTGTCGCCCGCAAGGTCTCGCGGACGCAGAAGCTGCGCGCCAAGCTCAGCAAGGGCTACTTCGGCGAGGGGAACCAGATCCCCAAGCCGACGGCCGAGGAGTACGAGGAGATCACGAGCGGCCACGGCCACCACTGATCCCTGCTTGACCTGACGGTCGCCACAACCGAGGCTCCGGCCCGGCCCCTTCACGGGGGCCGGGCCGGAGCCTTTCGTGCTGTCGCCGCGCGTCCGTCCGTACTGCGGGCACGGGCACTGCGTGCCCCGCCCCTGTCGATAGGCTTGCGGGCGGCATACAGTCCCTTGACCACCAGGAGCGAGCATGAGCGCTGTTACCCCCACCGGAGGCGACACCGTGGCGGCCCACTCCTGGCCGGGCGTCCTGGACGCGCTGCTCAGCGGCACCGACCAGAGCGCGGACGTGACCGCCTGGGCGATGGACCGGATCATGCGCGGCGAGGCCACCGACGCCCAGATCGCCGCCTTCGCGGTGGCCCTGCGCGCCAAGGGCGAGACCGTCGCCGAGATCACCGGCCTGGTACGCACCATGTACGAGCACGCCAACCTCATCGAGGTGCCGGGCCCCAGCGTGGACATCGTCGGCACCGGCGGCGACAACGCCAAGACCGTCAACATCTCCACCATGTCGGCGATCGTGGTGGCCGGCACCGGCGCCAAGGTCGTCAAGCACGGCAACCGGGCCGCCTCCTCGGCCAGCGGCGCCTCCGACGTGCTGGAGAAGCTCGGCGTCAACCTCGACCTCACTCCGCAGCGGGTCGTCGAGGTCGCGGAGGAGGCCGGCATCACGTTCTGCTTCGCCGTGAAGTTCCACCCGGCGCTGCGCTACGTCGCCGCGGCCCGCCGCGAGATGGGCATCCGCACCACCTTCAACTTCCTCGGCCCGCTGACCAATCCGGCCCGGGTACGGGCCCAGGCGACCGGCGTCGCGGACGCGCGGATGGCGCCCATCGTGGCGGGCGTGCTCGCCGAACGCGGCTCGTCCGCGCTGGTCTTCCGCGGCGACGACGGCCTCGACGAGCTGACCACCACCGGGACGTCCCGGGTGTGGGTGGTGCGCGACGGCCAGGTCACCGAGGAGAGCTTCGACCCGCGCGAGGTCGGCATCGAGATCGTGCCCATCGAGGCGCTGCGCGGCGCGGACTCCTCGTACAACGCCGACGTCGCCCGCCGCCTGCTCGCGGGGGAGCGCGGGCCGGTGCGGGACGCGGTCCTCCTCAACTCGGCGGCCGCCCTCGTCGCCCTCGAACCGGGACAGGGCCCGCTCGCCGGGCAGCTCGGTGCCGCGATGGCCCGGGCCGCCGAGGCCATCGACTCGGGGGCGGCCCGGCACGCCCTGGAACGCTGGGTCGCGGCCAGCAACGCGTAGCCCGTACCCGATGTGACGCGAGGCTCAGAGCCTGTGTCTAAACCCCGCCCGGGCCCGGGGCGTCTGGCACGCACTCCCCCAAGGCCTTAAGGGCCAGGGGGGACCCCCATGCCGCGTTGCCGAAACGCCCTAGTA